>CADDYW010000077.1 GCA_902810745.1 Chloroflexota bacterium
GTATCACGCGGTCTTCGGACGAATCGTCGAGAACGTCCTCCCGGGCCGATACGCGCGTGGTGGGTATCCAGGGATGGGCAGATTTTGCCCCGCCGGGTCGGAGATTCCCCCGCGACGCCCGGACTAGTAGCCAGGCATGTGGCCAGCTGGCAAGCTCGGCATGAGCCCGCCGCCCGCTTGCGGTATCGGCGACTGGCCGCGGCATTTCTCCGCCCGGGGCAGCTGGGAGCGTGATTCGACCGGACCAGGACCGACACGGGGACCTGCCCTGACCCCTGGGCGCGGCCCCTCGTAGCCATCCGATCACGGGTGGATCGACAGCTCGCGCGCACTGCTTAGTGTCGCTGAAGCAGACGCTCCATCTCGCCAATCTGCCGCGACTGCGAAGCGACGATGTTCTCGCTTATCCGCTTCAGGCGCTGATTGCTTCCGTGCATCATCTGGGTGTCGGCCTGGACGATCGCCATGGCGTGGTGCGGGATCATCATCTGGAGGAATAGCGTGTCGGGATCAGATGCAGTCTTGAGATCGGCGATCTGCTGCTGGAAGTCCATTAAGATTGGCTGGCCCATGAGCACACCCTGCTGCACGCCAGTCGGAATCGTGGTCGGCGGCGTGACTTTGAGATCCTCGCGCGCAATCTGCTGAAGCTCCGCCACCTCACGCTGCTGCTCGTCGACAATCTGCCGAGCAAGCTGCTTGACCTCGGCGCGCCGACCGCGCTGTACCTCTACCTGGGCCATACCGATCGCCGCCTCGTGATGGGGTACCATCGCGCGGACGAAGGCACGATCGATCTCTTGCGCCGACGGAGTCGTGCTGGTCGTGGGCGTCTCACCGACCTGGTCGGGGGGCGCCGCGGACGTCGTGACCGAGCATCCGGCGATTGCCGTGCTGAAGAAGATAACAAACACGAGAATCGTGATCCAACGCATTGATGGCCTCCTCTGTCCGGCGTTCCTCGGATGGGATACGACGAATCCGAGGCAAAGGATGGGCCACTCGTCAGCATTCGACGACACGACCGTGAGCAGGCGATGGGGCGGAACGGCCGCGCTGGCCGCTCCGCTCCACCGTGTCTCCCACCGGGCACGGGCTCCGGAGCGTTCCGGTCATCCCTCTGGCGAGCGGGGCTACGTGCCCGCCTCCTTCATCTGAACGAAGGCGCCATGCCAGGTGTGGTACCAGACCTGGCCGGTATAGCCATTGACCGAGAGCATACCGGTCACCTTGCCGTTATTCAGGATGTGCAGCGTGTAGTAGCCGTAGAACTGGTCCGGCGTCTCGGTCGTCGAGCCGGGCTGGTTCTGATCGAGCCAGGTCTGCGCAATCTGCTTCGCCTGGTTCGCGCTGACCGTCATCGGTCCGGTTCGGACGGTATAGCCCATGTGCTGCGCCATCCAGGGGTTCTGTGCCATCATCCCATACTTGGTGTTCCACATCATGTTCGGACCCGGCTCGGGCATTACCGCACCGGTCCACTTGTTGATCAGCACTTCCAACGCGCCGACGCCGGTGCTCTTCTCCTTGACGATGGCGTAGAAGTTGTACTGGAACTCCATCACCTCGTCCAGGACCAGGTCCGTGCTACCCAGTTGCCCAAGGTACGCCTGAACATTGCTCTGCGCCTGATCCAGCGTGATCGGCTGTCCGGTCGCGGTCGCATTGCCCTGCGCCCAGCGCGACATCATTCCCCGCGGGCCGTAACCGAAACCGCCCCCCATCATCCCGCCCGGTCCAAAGCCACCGTACCCGTAGGCACCAGGACCGGTGATCGCCGTGGGTGTGGGATCTGGACCTGCCCACGACGGGCGCAACATGCCCATCGCAAAAGCCGCGCTCGCCACGACCAGCACCAGCACTGCCGACAGCACGACCGCTGCGATCATCCCCGCGGTTCGTCGTTTCATGGTCGACCGCCTTCCTGCTCGTCAGTTCGCTCGCGCCCTTATCCGAGAGCCTTGCGCGCCTGCTCGTACTCGGCCTGGCTGATCTCGCCCGCCGCGTAGCGACGCTTCAGTATCTCGACGGCGCTGTCGTGGGCATCTTTCTGCTGACCCGAAAAGGCGGTGCGGACCGCCCAGACGACCAGAAGAACGATTGCCACCCAGAACACCACCATGAGGATACCCCCGAAGAACCCCAGTCCCAGGCCACCCATGGGGCCAAAGCCATAGCCCATCATCTCGTTACTCCGTCGACTGATTCTTGGACACCTGACCGAGGCGTCCAAGAATCAGTTTCGCGCGGCCAGGTCAAGCCACGATGCGTGGTTCGATCAAGATCCGATCAAGGCGGGGAGACCGCGCGGGGCGGAGCGGTCGTGGGAGATCGGGCGGGCTCACCACGTCCGGCGGGCGACCGCGTTCGAGCAACGTGCTGCTGCGCCAGCCCGGGCCCGCGGGTGACTCATCCCGCGGCAATGGCGGTATCAGCGCGCGCGGCACCAGCCTACGAACCGGCGCGCGGAAGGGTGAAGGAGAAGCGACTTCCCCGACCGGGACCGGCGCTTTCCGCCCAGATCCGGCCGCCCATCGCCTCGACGAGCGCCTTGGCAATGGTGAGACCGATGCCCGACCCGCCGAGCGCCCGCGAGCGTGACTTGTCGACGCGGTAGAAGCGCTCGAACAGGCGATCGCGGAGCTCCGGCGCGAAGCCGATGCCGGTATCCTGGACGTGGAAAGTAACCGCGCCGTCGGCGACTTCCGCCGTCACGTCGACCGTGCCGCCCGACGGGGTGTAGCGGAGCGCGTTGCCAAGCAGGTTGGTCAGGATCTGCACCGAGCGATCGGGGTCGGCGAGAACCTTCGGGAGACTGGGAGGAACCTTCGTTCGCAGCGCGAGCCCCTTATCCTCGAACGACGTTCCCAATCGGCTGATTGCTGCCTCCACCACGGCGGATGGTGCGATTGGACGCACGGCGAGGGACACCTGGCGCGCTTCCACTCGCGACAGCTCCTGCAGATCGTCGACCAGACGGCGCAGCCGTCCGGCCTCGTCGTGCAGTCGCGCCCAGGTCTCGGTCGATGGCTCGATCACCCCGTCGAGCAATCCTTCGAGGTAGCCTTCGAGCGTCGCGATTGGCGTCCGAAGCTCGTGCGCGACGTCGCCAACAAGCTCGAGGCGCCGCCGTTCCGCCTGCTCGAGTGAGCTCGCCATTTCATTGAAGCTCTCCGCGAGGCGAGCAAGCTCGTCCCCGGCATTCGCGGCGGCAATCGGCACGCGCTCGGCGTAGTGACCGGCCGCGATCCGGCGTGTCGCGTGAAGCATCTGCTCGATCGGATGGACGATCTGTCGCGCCACGAACGCGCTCACGACCACCGCCACGAGCGCTGCTGCGAGCGCAGCGACGACCAGTGCCTGGGTCAAGGATGCTTGAAACGCGGCATTCAGATCGGACTCCATCGCGGCCGTCACGCCACGTGCCGAACCCATCATGGCGCCCATCCCGTTTCCCATCAGATGCGCCATCCGGCCGGCAAAGAGGTCGGGGCCGAGCGCGCTCGCGGCGACGAACAGGGTCACGACGCCCACCAGGACCGCGACGGAATGGGAAAGGAGGAGCTTGGTCCACAAGCGCGCCCGTGGCCAGCGCATCTCAGCTCGCCGCTCGACTGGACCAGCGATAGCCAACCCCACGCACCGTTTCGACGTAGCGCGGATTGGCCGGGTCAGCTTCGATCTTCTTGCGGAGATTGGCGACGTGCACGTCCACGACATGATCGTCGTAGTAGTCATTCCCCCACACGCGCTCCAGGAGCTGGCTTCGGGTGAAGACGTGGCCGGGATGCGCGGATAGCGTCGTCAGGAGCTGAAACTCACGTGCCGTCAGCGCAACGACGTCGCCCCGAATCGTGATCTCGTGGCGCGCCCCGTCGATCGTCAGCTCGCCGAACCTCCGCACCGGCGGGACGTCATCCACGAGGTGCGCGAGGGAGCGCGGCCGCCGGAGCATCGCTTTCACCCGCGCGACCAGCTCCCGCGGACTGAATGGCTTGGTCAGGTAGTCGTCGGCTCCGACCGACAGACCGACGATCTTATCGATCTCCTCGGAACGCGCCGTGAGCATCAGGATGTAAGCGTCGGAGAACTGCCGGATCTGACGACACGCCTCGACGCCGTCGAAACCAGGGAGCATGATGTCGAGTATGATCAGGTCGGGGTGCCGCGCCCGTGTCACGTCAACTGCTGCCGGGCCGTCCTCGGCGGTGAGCACGACGAATCCTTCCCGCTCCAGGTAGCCCTTCACCAGATCGATCAGATTTTGTTCGTCGTCCACGACGAGGATCGTCTCCATCGGCCTCGGCCCGCTAGCCCCCTTCTCTCTTCATGGTACGACGTTTCACCCGAAACCGGCGCGACCGGTGCCTACCACGGTACCGACGTGAACCTGGCCCTTGCCATGGCCAGTCTCACCACGCGTCGGGCCCCATCGCTCGTCCCCGCGCCTGACCGACCTGATTGGCCCCGGCAGGCGGCGAAGGACGGCGAACGAGTCGACCGAAGGCGTGGACGCGTTCCGCTCCGGTCACCGTAGCGCGACCGGCGCACCTGACGCACGGTCAGCTGTAGCGATCCCAGTGAGCGTACTGCTCCAGCGGCTTTCGCGGCTGAGGATTCTTCGGCCGGGCCCGGATCGCGTCCCGATCCGCGACGCCGACCGCGACGACCGTCCTGACGCGCCGCTCGGTCGGGATGCCAAGAAGCCGCTTCACCGCCGCTGGTCCATCTCCCTTCAAGGTAGCGATCGCCGAGCCGAGGCCATGCGCAGCCGCGGCGAGGAGAAGGCGCTCGGCCATGCGCCCTTCGTCGAAGATCTCGAGCTCCTGGCGCTCTGGATCGCCCTGGGTCACGATAACCAGTACTGCCCCGGCCCTGGAAGCCATGCTCGCTCCGCCCGTGGCAAGCACCTGCCGCGCGTCCGGGTCGCGCACGACCACGACCTCGGACGTCTGGCGGTTGCTGGCGCTACCGGACCAGCGTCCGACCTCGAGAATGTCGACGAGCACGTCTTCAGGCACTGGCTCGGGCTGGTAGTCGCGAACCTGGCGTACCTTGCGCAGAAAACGAGTGATTTCGTTCGCCGTTGTACTCACGCTTCACGCCTCCTACCGTGATCTCATCCCCAGGGATCGCCCGCGTCGCCGGGTGATCGCAGACTTATCTTAACCCCACCTCTTTTCGCCGTCACCGTCGATCATCGCGTCTCCGGCGCCGTGGCTGCCAGTCGCTCCCGGCGCGATCGCGACCCGCGAGCGGCGGTCTCGGCGAGGACCGGCACCGTGACCGCCTGGCAGATACCCGCACCCCTTATCCCGCGCCAGGGCGGGAAGCCGCGCCCGCGCCGCTTCGTGCGCGGTGATAGAATACTCCAGATCTCGCGGTCCCAAGCGGGGCAACGGAGGGACTCTTGGAGGACCCGCGGCTCGCCCGATTCCAGGAAAAGGATCTGCCCGGTCCCGCGCCAACCGTCCAGGCACCCGAACGGCGCTGGCACGCGGAGCCAGTGGAAGCGGTCGAGGCCGCGTTGGACACGAGCTGCACGTCGGGGCTTTCCCGTGCCGAAGCGGCCAATCGTCTCCGACGATTCGGGCTGAACACGATCGAGCAGGCCCGGTCCGAACCGTGGTGGGAGGAGATCGTCGAATCGCTGACCGAGCCGCTCGTTCTCCTCCTGCTCGTTGTCGCCGCCGTCTATGCCCTGATCGGTGCGCTGAGCGATGCCCTCACGATCCTCGCGGTCATTCTCCTGGTCGCGATCATCGAGGCAGCCAACGAGAGCCGTGCACGGCGGGCAATTGCCTCCCTGCGCCTTCTGACGGCCCCGGCGGCGCCCGTCGTGCGCGACCGCCAGATCTACGAGGTGGCAGCACGCGAGCTCGTTCCCGGCGACGTCGTTCTGCTCGAGCCCGGCGAGCGCGTCCCGGCAGACCTCCGCCTGACCGAAACGGCTGGGCTGCGGATCGACGAGGCGCCCCTGACCGGCGAGTCAGTGCCGGTGATCAAGCAAGCCGACGTCGTCCTCGCACCAGAGACCGACCTGGGCGATCGCCGCAATCTCGCCTTCGCAGGCACGATCGTCACCACCGGCCGGGGGCGAGGGATTGTCGTCGCGACCGGCAGCGAGACGGCATTCGGGCGGATCGCACGCCTGACCGAAGTAGCCCGCGAGCCACGCACGCCGCTCCAGGACAGCCTCCGCCAGCTTGCCGGGTGGCTTCTCTGGCTCGCCGTCGGCTTCAGTATTCTCATCCCGATCCTCTCCGTCGCGGTGGCCCGGCAAAGCCTCCAGGAATCGGTGCTCACCGGCCTGACCCTCGCGTTCGCGACCATCCCCGAAGAGCTTCCTATCCTCGTCACCCTCGTCCTCGGGCTTGGCGCCTACCGCCTCGCCAGGCGGAACGCCGTCGTCAAGCGCCTCAGCGCGGCCGAGACGCTCGGCAGTGTTTCGGTTGTCTGCACGGATAAGACCGGGACTCTCACCGAGAATCGAATGGAGGTCGTCGAGGTCGTCACGGCGGAAGGTACGCAGCGACGCCCGGTACTCGCCAGCACCGCGACACTCCGCCGCCTGCTCGAGATCGCCGTCCTCGCCAACGACGCTCAGATCACTCCCGATGACGGTCAGCCAGGTACGATCGGCGATCCTACCGAGATCGCTCTGCTCGTCGCGGCCGAGCGCGCGGGAGTTTCGATCGATAAGGTACGCAGCGCCTGCTCGGTCGTCGCCGAAAACCCGTTCGATCACGTGCGCGGTCGGATGTCGGTCATTGTCCGAGACGCCTTCGGTCGATGGCTTGCCGTCAAGGGGGCGCCCGAGGCCGTCCTCGCGATCTCTTCGCGCGTGCTCGTCGAAGGGAGCATCGTCCCCCTCGACGTGACCCATCGGCAGCTCTTTCAAGATGCCGCCGATCAGATGGCAGCACGCGGTCTACGCGTGCTCGCGTGCGCGGAGCGACAGCTCGACCCGGACGAGGACGACAATACTGACCGCGAGATGGCACTAACCCTGGTCGGCTTGATTGGCCTCGAAGATCCCCCGCGCCCGGACGTCGCCAGCGCCATCGCGACGCTCAGGGCAGCGGGCGTCCGCGTGCTGATGCTGACGGGGGACCATCCGGCGACGGCGAGGGCCATTGCCGAGCGCGTTGGGATCGACGCTCGGCAGGTCATCGTCGGGCGGGACCTGGAGGGAACGACAAGCGCAGATCTCCGTCGCCTGATCGAGACCGTATCGGTCTTCGCGCGCATTACCCCTGAGCACAAGCTCCGCGTCGTCCAGGCTCTCGAGGAGAGTGGACAGGTCGTCGCCGTCACCGGCGACGGGATCAACGATGCGCCGGCGCTCAGGAAAGCCGCGATCGGCATCGCGATGGGGCGCATCGGCACGGACGTAGCGCGCGAGGCAGCCGATCTCGTGCTTGCTGACGATAACTTTGCGACGATCACGACCGCGGTTCGCGACGGACGTGCGCTGTTCGAGAATCTCCGCAAAGCGGTGCGCTACTACCTGGCGGCAAAGGTCGCGCTGATCGGAGCATCGTTTCTCGCGGTCCTCGCTCATCTGCCGGTGCCTCTTGTACCGGTCCAGATTATCGTCACCGAGCTCTTTATGGATCTAGGAGCTTCAACGACGTTTGTCGCAGAGCCTCCCGAGCACGACGTGATGGCCCGCCCGCCACGAGATCCGCGGAAGCGTTTCATGGATCGCAGCATGCAGCTGGTCATCTTCGGGGGAGGTGCGTCGCTGGCGACGACTGTTCTCGCTAGCTACGTGTGGGTGCTCGCTCACGGCGACGGTGTGCTGAGTGCCCAGAGTGCAGCCTTCGCTGCCTGGATGCTCGGGCATCTGGTGCTCGCCGCGCACCTGCGCTCGGAACGCGAGCCCCTGGCCCAGCTCGGTCTGACGACAAACCCGATGTTCATCCTCTGGGCCGTGGCCGCCGTCGCGCTGGTTCCGGTCGGAATGCTCATTCCATTCGTCCAGCAGCGTCTGCACCTCGTCCCGCTGCCGTTCACCACCTGGGTCGTCGTCGTGGCGTCGGCGCTCCTCCTTCCGTCCTGGTGGGAGATTGTCAAAGCGTTCCGAACGCGTCGAGGCCGTAAAGCGGAGACGCGCGGGTGACGGCGAGCCATCGTCGTCTCGCGTCGCTCGGGCGAGCGCTCCGGACTGGCGCGGCCTACCCGAAAACGACGAAGCTCGGCCGGTTCGTTCGAAGCCACGCCGCGTTCGCTCACTTTCAGAATTTTGTCAGGCTCCTCGGGCTATTGTTCAGGCAAAGATCAGGTTCGAGCGGGTATCGTGGAACGAGCGATGGATCCTTCATCCGACCAGGAAGATCCAGCGGGCCGAGGCCCGGTCATCTTCCGCGGCCGGGGCCGATCCTTCGTGTCGGAGGAAAGCATGATCCAGCGTCTGCTCATCGGATTGGATGGATCCAGGCAGGCCGAATCCGTGCTCCCCTACGCGAGAGCACTTGCCCACGCCTGCGATGGAGAAGTTCTCCTGGTCCGCGCCGTCACCGACGAGGGCGACGACGTGTCGAAACAGGATCGCGCGCCAGCCAGCTCTGAAACCCC
This sequence comes from Chloroflexota bacterium, assembly GCA_902810745.1. Lineage (GTDB taxonomy): Bacteria > Chloroflexota > UBA6077 > FW602-bin22 > CADDYW01 > CADDYW01. The sequence goes on from CADDYW010000077.1 coordinate 8,581, forward strand.
GAAGGCGGCATCGGGGTGGTATCCGGGTAATGAGCTGTCGCCGCGACAAGCCGTCCGGGACGCGGCCGCCTACCTCGACGCGATCGGAACACGGCTCAATCACGACGGCATCGCCTGCCACGCGATCGTCGCGAGCGGTGACCCGGCCGACGTTCTCCTCCAGGAAGCGGCCTCGTTCCACGCTGACCTAATCGGGCTTGGCACGCACAGTCGCTCCGCGCTCGGCCGATGGCTGCGCGGTAGCGTCACGGAAGCAGTGCTCGCGCGAAGCTCGACGCCGGTCCTGCTCACCCGCGGCGAGTCGGATGGGACGGACGCGGCATTGACGCCACGCCTGTCCTCGATCCTGGTGCCGCTCGACGGCTCACCGGTCGCCGAGGCGGCTCTGCCCTGGGCAGTCGAGCTTGCTCACGGGTTTTCCGCGGCCCTGCACCTGTTGCGCGTCGTGATGCCGCTGACCGTCCTGCCGAGCGATGCCCTGCAGGGAATCGACCTTGCCGCGCCGGTGCTGGCAGAAGATCTTGACGAGAACGCCGCGCGGGATTACCTCGAAGACATTGCTCGGCCGCTCCGCGCGCAGGGTATTCCCACGACCTGGGACGTTCGGACGGGCTCTGCCGCCACCGGCATCGTCCAAGAAGCAGAGCAGCGTAACGCAGGCTTGATCGTGATGGCAACGCACGGCCGGACCGGGCTCGCGCGCGTCCTGATGGGAAGCGTTGCTCTCCAGGTGCTGCATCGGGGCCATTGGCCGCTCCTCATGGTCCGTCCACCCTCTCGCGCGCCCCGGTCTATGCTCCACCGCAAAGACGGATCCCGGGAAACGGCGTATAAGTAAATCAGCGATCATCCGCGGCCGGACGCCGGAACCAGCGGACGACGCCGTTTCTAACCAGAGGGAGGCGAAAGAAGCTTGATACGCCGCACCAGGTACCTCATCGTCGGGGGAGGGATGGCCGCGGACGCCGCGACGCACGGTATCCGTGAGGTGGATCTTGACGGAGAGATCGTCATGATCGGGAACGAGCGCGTCCCTCCGTACAACCGTCCTCCTCTCTCCAAGATGCTGTGGTACGGCGAGCCACTGGACCGAATCTGGCGCAAACCCGAGAAGGAAGGCTTTGAGGTCCGCCTGGGGCGACGAATCACCCGCCTCGATCCCGAGCGCCGGGAAGCGACCGACGACCACGGAGATACCTACGCGTTCAAGACGTGTCTGCTTGCCACGGGTGGACGTCCGCGGCGGCTGCCATTCGGCGACGATTCGATCATCTACCTGCGAACGCTGGAAGATTACCGGCGGTTGCGTACCCTCTCCGACGTCTATGAGCGCTTTGCCGTCATTGGCGGAGGATTCATCGGGATGGAGATTGCCGCCGCGCTCGCCAGCCGGGGCCGACAGGTCACACTGGTCTCCCCGCAGCGCGTCCTGGGCGAGCGCCTCTTCCCGCGGGATCTGGCAGCGCACGTTACCTCCACCTATGCACGAGCGGGGATCTCGCTTCGGATGAATACGACGGCGACGGGGCTAACGGCCGACGACGACGGACTGGTGCTGCACCTCCACGACGCCGCGTCCGGTCTCCCAGCGAGCCTCACGGTCGATACGGTCGTCGCGGGCATTGGCATTCACCCGAACGTCGAGCTTGCGCGCGAGGCCGGTCTTGCCGTCGACGATGGGATTCTCGTCGACCGGTTCCTGCGAACGACGCACCCGGCGGTCTACGCCGCAGGTGACGCGGCGCGGTTCTGCTGCGTCGCGCTCGATCGTCAGATCCGCGTCGAGCACGAGGACAACGCCAACACGATGGGCTACCACGCGGGCCGGGCCATGGCGGGTGCCGTGGCGCCGTACGACTACATTCCCTTCTTCTCCTCGAGCCTGTTTAGCCTGGATTACCGCGTCGTCGGCGAGCTGGACTCGCGCCTTCAGACGGTCGAAGACTGGATCGAGCCGTACACCAAGGGGATTGTCTATTACATGGACGACGGGCGCGTGCGTGGTGTTCTCCTCTGGAACGTCTGGAGACTCGTCGGCGACGCACGTACCCTGATCGCCGAGCCTGGTCCACACCGACCGGAGGAGCTGAGGGGTAGGCTGGTTGAGCCGCGCTAGTCACTTCGCACACTGTCTGACTGAACCTTCGACGACGGACGGATCGATCGCCGAGCGATGTCGCGGGAGACCATCCGAAATCTTTCGATGACGAAAGGAGTATCTCGATGAAAGCGTTCGTAATGAAGTCACTCGATGCCGTGGGATTCGCCGAGAAGCCAGTCCCGGAGGCTGGTCCCAACGATGCAATCGTGCGGACTGTCAAGGCCCTGATCTGTACGTCCGATTCGCACACCGTTCATGGCGCGATCGGACCGCGTGAGAACCTGACCCTCGGGCACGAGGCCGTCGGAATCGTTCACGCCGTCGGGAGCCAAGTTAAGCTCTTCAAGCCAGGTGACCGTGTCGTCGTGGGCGCGATTACCCCGGACTGGGGCGACGTCGCCTCCCAGGCTGGGCACTCATCGCAGTCGGGGGGAGCGCTTGGCGGCTGGAAGTTCTCCAACACCAAAGATGGAGTGTTCGCCGAGTACTTCCACGTCAACGAGGCCGATGCGAACCTCGCCAAAATCCCCGACGACGTGAGCGACGACGCCGCGGTGTATTGCTCAGATATGCTCTCCACCGGCTTTATGGGCGCCGAGAACGCCGAGATTCCCATCGGTGGAACTGTGGCGGTCTTCGCCCAGGGGCCGGTGGGATTGATGGCCACGGCAGGTGCCCGACTACGCGGCGCCGGTCTGATTATCGCCGTCGAGTCGATCCCGCGCCGCCAGGAGCTTTCGCGCTTCTACGGAGCCGACGTAATTGTCGATCCGACCAAGGAGAACGTCGTCGAGCGAATTCTCGAGCTGACCGGTGGCATCGGCGTGGATAGCGCAATCGAGGCTCTTGGCGCCGAGATCACGTTGCAGCAGGCGGTCGAGGTCACGAAGCCAGGCGGCACTATCTCGAACTGCGGCTACCACGGTCACGGTGACTACATTCGGATCCCTCGCCTGGCCTGGGGCGTGGGTATGGCCGAGAAGTCGATCAAGACCGGGCTCTGCCCGGGCGGTCGGCTGCGCCTGGAGCGCCTGCTCCGCGTCATCGAGACGAAGCGCGTCGATCCGACCCGAATGACGACGCATCGGTTCAGCTTCCAGGAGCTCGATCGTGCGTTCGAGGTCATGGACAAGAAGCTCGACGGCGTTATCAAGCCACTGATCGAGTTCTAGCTTGGTGCGCTGAAAGACGTAGAGACATCAGGAGCAATCAAGCAGAGGAGGCACGAACCTGATGAGTCAAGCTGGCGATATGATCCGCTCCCACCACCGGGAGCTGATGAAGACGCTCGTGGAGCACGCCGAGGCGCTGGCAGACGACCGATCAGACGCGGATGTGGAGGGGCTGCTCAGGTTTCTCAAGCTCGAGCTGCTCCCGCACGCGGCGGGGGAGGAGGAGCACCTGTACGGCGTACTCGATTCGCTGGTGAAAGAGCACGGTCGTCCCACGGAGACGATGCGCATCGATCATCGCGCGATCGAGGATTACACCGGCCAGATCGAGCAGATCGTCCGGGTGCTGCCGACAGCGAGCAACGCGGACCTGCCTGGACTCGAGAAGCGTCTAAAGCAGGTAGCCCTGCAGCTTGTCGCCGTGGTTACGCTCCACCTGCACAAGGAGGAAGAGGCGTACCTGCCTCTCTTCGAGCAATACCTGGCGGATGATGAGCAGAATCGGGTGCTGGAAGGGATGCACGAAGCGTACGCGGAGCTGGACGTCCGCCGCGTCCCGCCACCCCAGCGCCACGGGCTGATCTTCCAGATGTTCGATCGGCTCGATCCCGGCACCTCGTTCACCCTGATCAACGATCACGACCCCAGACCGCTGTTCTATCAGTTCAGCGCCGAGCACGCTGGCCGGTTCACCTGGGAGTACGAAGAGCAGGGACCAGCGATCTGGCGAGTGCGAATCGGCAAGGTCGCCTGAGGTCGCTGTCAATGGCTCGCGGGCCAGGGTCGTGGAGGTTCGGCTCCTCGCCCTGGCCCGCGAAGCGTTGTCGTGCGTTCCAGCCGCTACGAAGGCGATCGTCGGCGAGCGCGAAGATACGCTGGGATCACTCGCTCATCGCGAGGACGATCTCGCGTTTGCACTGGTCGATCGCGTCCTGAATCTGAATCCCGCGCGGGCAGGCATCGGTGCAGTTGCCGACGTCGCGGCATCCCCACGCGCCGAATCGTCGGTTCAAAATCTCCAGCCGCTCACGACGGGCCCGGTCGCGACTGTCGAACAGAAACCGATGGGCGGTCACGAGCGCCTGCGGTCCGATGAAGCGCCGGTTTGCCCAGAAGGGTGGACACGAGCTCGTGCACGCCGCGCAGAGGATGCACTTGGTGGTGTCGTCGTACCGGGCCCGCTCGTCGGGTGATTGTAGCCGTTCGGTCTCAGGCGGGCGCTCGTCATTGATCAGGTAAGGCATCATCTCACGGAAGTGTGCGAAAAACGGCTCCAGATCCACCACCAGGTCCTTGACGACCCGAAATGCCGGTAACGGCTTGATCACGATCGGCTGATGGACGTTCTTGACGAGGACCTTGCAGGCAAGACGATTGCGCCCGTTGATCTGCATCGCATCGGATCCACAGATGCCCTGACCACAGGACCGACGGTAGGTGAGGGTGCCGTCCTGGTACCACTTGATGCGATTGAGCAGGTCCAGAACCCGATCAGACGGTTCGGCATCGACCTGATAGGTCACGTCGTGGGGAGTAGCATCGACGTCAGGATTGAAGCGCTGGATCTTGAGTGTGACGCGCATCTGATGGGCTCCTCATTCTTTCCCGATCTCGTCGACGGCGGCGAGCGCCAAAGTAGGCTCCGCCGCCTCCGCTTGGGCGTCAGTCCGCGGGCACGATCGTCTTGAGCATCGCAGTGATGCCCAGGTCGGTCAGACCGTTGGGGTGAGCTGCCGAGAAGCAGCACGGGCAGTTCTCCTGCCACGCCTTGAGACCAGCCTGGTGCCCCCACGTTTCCGTGCAGGTCACGCAGATGACTGCGGGCTCGGATGCATCGTTGAGGAGGCTATCTGCAAGGCGGTGGCCGAGCCGGCGACAGTTCTCTGTCGCCACCAGCACGGTCGTACCGTCGTGACGGTGTGAACGATTCTCGAGTGCCATGGATTCGATCTCCTTATCGAAAGCCCGGAGCGGATGCGAGGCCGACACGTCATGACAGACGCGGGCCCGATGAGCCAGAAGCTTCCACGCTGTAGGATATCAGAAGCGAGTCTCTCTGTCCTTGCGGCAGCGCAAGAAGCCGAGACGAGACCGTGACCCTGCTTCCTTGTTCTAGAACAAGGACCTTGAGTGGCGCGTGTTCTATCCTGTTGCTGGTGCTCCATCAGGGAGTACGTGGTGATGTTCCGTGGGCCATCCCACGGGAGAGCGGGATGGAGTGAGGATCCGACCCGTGCTTCCCGCGATAGCGCACCGGCGAGAGAGATGACGGAGCGACGAATGACAATCACCGTGAATCAGATTACCGAGGACACGTGTGTCGACGACTTGATTACAGATCTTCCGGAGACAGCCCAGGTCTTCGTCCGTCATCGGATGAGCTGTGTCGGCTGTGATATCGCGCGGTTCGAGTCGGTGGCAGACGTCTGTCGCGTCTACCGACAGCCGATCGACGAGCTTCTCGAGGAGATTCGACAGGTCCTGCGTCAGGCCCAGCAGAACGGATCTGACGACCTGAGACCTGGTGCGGGTACGGACGAGGGGACGGGGCCTGCTGCGTCGTTGACGACGTCTCGGCGTTCGCCCCGCGCATCCGGTCGAAGTCGCCGATCGCAGGAAGGTCGCCCGTGATATTCCCGCGTGGAGTCGATCGACGGTGAACGAGCGTGAGCTCGTTCTCCTCTTCCGGAAGGAGGGATGAGTCTTGCTGACCGAGATCTATCGGCCCGCCAAAGCTCCCGAGACCAGGTCAGCGGTCTGGATGGTTCCACTGACCAGCGCAATTCGGGCAGCCTTCGGCGTCATCTGGGCCGTTGACGCGTTACTGACGTGGCGACCGGAGTTCGCCGCGCACTATATCGGCTATCTCGAAAACGCTGCCCGCGGGCAGCCAGTCTGGCTGTCCTTCTGGTTCCAGATGTGGCTCGACCTCGTCAGGCCGCATCCCATGCTGTTCGTCTGGCTGACTCGGGGGCTGGAAACTGCCGTGGCCATCGCCCTGCTGCTTGGATTCATGCGGCGATGGACCTACGTCGTGGGGGGCACCCTCAGTCTGCTCATCTGGGCCACGGCCGAAGGGTTTGGTGGACCCTACGTCGTTGGCGCGGCAAACCTGGGGCCCGCCCTGGTCTACGTGCTGGTTTTCGTCGGATTGATCGTCTTTGACCGCGTCGAGGGTCGCACGCCGTACAGTATCGACTATTACCTCGAGCAACGCTGGCCGAACTGGACGCGGCTGGCGGAATGGGCACCGGCCGACGTTCTCGCGCGCGTTCCGCCACGCCTCCCGTGGGCCGATCAGGCGATCGCGATCGTCGCCCTCGCCGCATCGCTGGTCTTCCTGTTTGGAAGTCTCGAAAGTGCCCTGGCCGTGCAACCGGCCACGCCGGAGAATGCCGCCTCCGCCGTGTCGCCTTTGAGCCTGGCCGTGAGCGGACCAATTGCGCACGCTCGTGACGCCCGCGTGCCCCCGCTGCTGGGCACCGGGTCGACGGTCGAGGTGAACCTGGTCGCCACCGATGCCACGATCGAGATTGCGAACGGCGTGAACTACAAGGCGTGGACGTTTGGTGGCACGGTGCCCGGGCCCATTCTCCACGTCCGGCAGGGTCAGACGGTCCAGGTCACGCTCACGAACCACGGCATGATGCCGCACTCGATCGACTTCCACGCGGCACAGATCGCGCCGAGCGTCGCCTTCCGCGACGTCAATCCGGGCGAGTCGATTCAGTTCTCGTTCGTCGCGTCGGTACCGGGCGTCTTCGTCTACCACTGCGGCACGTCGCCGGTGCTTCTCCACATGGCGAACGGTATGTACGGCGCGATTATCGTGGATCCAGATCCGCCGCTGCCCCACGCTGATGCGAGCTACGTCCTCGTTCAGGGTGAGTGGTACACCAGCCAGGTCGAAGACCGCCTGATGATGGGGAACTGGAGCAAGATGCTCGCGGCCACGCCCGACGAGATCGTCTTCAACGGCACGGCTTTTCAGTATCGCGACCATCCGCTCTCCGGGCGAGCGGGACAGCGGATCCGCCTGTACGTCGTCAACGCGGGGCCAAGTCTCGCCAGTGCGTTCCACGTGATTGGCGCGGTCTTCTCCACCGTCTACCCGGATGCCAACCCGGAGCACGCTCTCACCGGCGTCTCGACGTATCCCATCGCACCGGGCCAGGGCGTGGTCTTCGATCTCGTCATCCCGCAGCCCGGAAAGTACTCGTTCGTCGACCACGATATGCGGGCGATGGAGCTGGGAGCCATGGGTACTCTCGAGATCAGCCCGTGACTGCTGGCACCACGATTGCAACCGCGGTGGCATAGCTGTTTGGTCGGCTCTCCGCGCGGCACGATGGCTCTCGACTCGCGGGCTAGCTAACGAGAACCAATCGTGCCGCGCCCTTCCTCTCGGTCGCTGCTCTCATCATAGCAATTCCGGTTGATCAGTCGTCGGCTCCTGCTGGCTGCCATTCGGAGCACCGGATCACTTTTCAGCTGGAAACGGTCTCACACCGTCAGAGCCTGCCCGGTCACGTGCTCGGCTCGTCAGGCACCCGGAGCTACTATCAGGTTGTAAAATTGTGTGGGCCGCGAGTTCGGTTCCACCTATCCTGAGCCTGATCGAGGAGGAAAGGCACCGGTGCCATCCGATCCGTTGAACGGAAAGCACGAAGACGGCCAGGCGCCGTTCTCCCCCGTGAAGACCGCCCCGGCGAGCCTCGGGCAGCAGGCAGCGCACGGAGTTCTGCACTGGCTGATTTCCGATCATTCCGTGGAGGGAGAGGGTCCCTACGAGCCCGAAGCCCACCACCCGACCCATCCCTGGTGGCAGGTCATGTGCCTGACGGGCGTGGACTACTTTTCGACGCTCGGCTACCAGCCCGGCATTGCCGCGCTAGCGGCAGGCATTCTTTCGCCCATCGCCACGCTCATCCTCGTCCTGGTAACACTGTTCGGCGCCCTACCGACCTACCGGATTGTCGCTCGGGAGAGCCCACACGGCGAAGGCTCGATTGCGATGCTCGAGCGGCTCCTTCCCTGGTGGCAGGGCAAGATGTTCGTCCTCTGCCTGATTGGCTTCGCCGCCACAGATTTCGTGATCACAATCACGTTGTCGGCCTCGGATGCCGCCAGCCATCTGGTTCAGAATTCGTACGTCCACGGTCTTCTCGGGGGTCAGAGCCTCGCGATTACTCTCTTGATGATCCTGATCCTGGGGGCGGTGTTTCTGAAGGGTTACTCTGAAGCTATCGCCATCGCCGTCGCACTCGTCCTCTCTTACCTGGCGCTAAATGTCATTACCGTTGTCGCCGGCCTCATCGAAGTACTGCGAACGCCGCACGTGTTCTTCAATTGGGAAGCCGCACTCGGTGCGACTTACGATAACCCTCTCCTCCTGATTGGACTCTCTGTTCTTCTCTTCCCCAGACTTGCCCTGGGCCTTTCTGGATTCGAGACCGGCGTCATGGTGATGCCGCTGGTGAAAGGGGCACCGAACGATGACCCGGACAAGCCGGTTGGCAGAATCACGAATACGCGGAAGCTGCTCGTTACCGCGGCAAGCCTCATGTCGGTCATGCTCATCGGCAGCTCGCTGGCAACCATCCTCCTGATCCCCCTGGACGCGTTCCAGGAGGGTGGCGAGGCAAATGGACGTGCCCTGGCTTACCTGGCACACGCGTATCTCGGAAACACGTTCGGATCGATCTATGATATTTGCTCGATCCTCATCCTGTGGTTCGCCGGGGCATCGGCGATGGCGGGCCTCCTGCACATCGTCCCACGCTACCTGCCGCGCTACGGCATGGCGCCCGACTGGGCCCGCGCCACGCGTCCTCTTGTCCTCATCTATACGACGATCTGCGTGATCGTCACGCTGATCTTCCGCGCGAGCGTCGACGCGCAGGCGGGTGCCTATGCCACCGGTGTTCTCGTCCTGATAACCACGGCGACGATTTCCGTATCTCTCATGACCCGCCGTCGTGGCAGCCGGCGCGCCTTCATCGTATCCGCGGCAATCACCGCCGTCTTTGTCTACACGACGATCGTAAACATCGTCGAGCGGCCTGAAGGTCTGGTGATCGCGACCATCTTCATCGTGACGATCGTCACGACCTCGCTGATCTCACGTGCCTTCCGCTCGACCGAGCTGCGAATCACCCGGGTCGTGCTGGACGACGCGGCTCGGCAGTTTGTCTTCGACGCAGTGCGCGATGGAGTGATTCGCGTCATCGCGAATCACCCTGACGAACGGGATTCGCGGGAGTACTTGATCAAAGAGCGCGAGGAGCGGGAGGCGAACCACATTCCCCCTGGCGATCCAGTCATCTTCTTCGAGGTCAAGATCGCCGATGCCTCGGAGTTCGCAACCGAGCTCAAGGTCAAAGGGGAGGAGATCGGCGGCTTTCGCGTGCTCACGACCGAGTTTCCGTCAATCCCGAACGCGATCGCCGCGTTCTTGCTTCACGTCCGCGATATCACCGGGTGCCGACCGCACGCCTACTTTGGCTGGACCGAAGGCAATCCGCTTTCCTACCTCGGCCGCTTCATCTTCTTCGGTGAGGGCGATATCGCGCCGGTCACCCGCGAGATTCTGCGCGAGGCGGAGAAGGATCGCAGCAAGCGCCCGGCGATTCACGTCGGATAGCGAGGCGCCTACAGCCGGAACATGCCGCTGCTCCGCCTCTCCTGGACGTGGATGGTATCGACGAAGCTGATCGTACCGGTCTTGTAGGTCATCACCAGGCTGTGGGTGCGCGCGCCACCGCCAAAATAGCGAGGTCCCTTGAGGATGTCGCCGTCCGTGACGCCGGTAACCGAGAAGATGATATTCGTCCCGGATGCGAGCTCGTCAGTTCGGTAAATCTTCTGTAGATCCAGGCCCATGCGAACCGCCGCGGCTGCCTCGGCCTCGGTACTGGGCTTGAGTCGCCCCTGAATCGTCCCGCCGAGACACTTGAGCGCGGCCGCCGCAATCACCCCCTCGGCCGCGCCGCCGACTCCCATCACGGCGTGGACGTCCGAGCTGGCAACGGCAACCGCGATCGCCGCCGAGAGATCGCCATCGGCGATCAGCTTGATTCGCGCCCCCGCGTCCCGCACCTCCTGGATCAGCTTCTGGTTCTGGGGACGATCGAGGATGATCACCGTGATATCCTTGACCTTGCGATCCAGAACCTCGGCGATGATCTGGAGATTCGTGTCGGTCGTGTGATTGAGGCTGACGCGCGCACCGGCCAGCGGACCGACGACGAGCTTCTCCATGTGCGTGTCTGGTGTTCTCAGGAGCCCGCCCGGCTCGGCCGCGGCAATGGTCGAGACGGCGTTTGGCGCGCCACGCGCCAGCAAGTTCGTGCCGTCGATCGCGTCGAGCGCAATGTCGACTGGCGGGCCATTCCCCGAGCCGACTTTCTCTCCGATGTGGAAGGTTACCGTTTGATGGCGCGCTTCCTCTCCGCCAATCACTTCGCCCGCGATGTCGATGTCCTGAAGCACGCGCCGCATCGCCGCGGAGGCCGCGTGATTCGGTCCAAGGCGGTCTCCCTGCCCCATCCAGGGGGCGGCGGCGAGCGCTGCGGCCTGCGTTACTCGCAGGAAGGCAGGGGCGAGTGTATCTTCTAGCATGCAAGCTTCTCCATGGTTTGCCCGGGAGTATAGTCTAAAGGGTTCGTCAAGGCAGGGGTGATCACTCGGTCGACAGGGAAGCGCGAGGATTGGCTCTGCCTCGGCAGCGGGAACCTATCGATGGCTCTCGGGTCCAGATCTGCTAGACTGGTACCGATCGGGGCTGCCTTGCAACCGAGCGCGGGGAAGCTGCCGCGCTCGGGTATCGAGCGCCGTCGATCTTTCTCCAGGTGAATGCCCCGGGCTAACGAGCCAAAGGCGCCGCGCTCGTGGCTCGGATGATCAGGAGATCGTCCATGACCGACGTCGCCACTCTCGCAACCAGCACTCCCGAGGCAGAGGGAATCCGGTCCTCTGCCATCCTCGGATTCCTCGACGCGGCTGAACGCGAGATCCGCGACCTGCATAGCTTCATTCTGCTGAGGCACGGAAAGCTGGTCGCCGAGGGCTACTGGGATCCGTACGGACCATCGTATCCCCACATGCTCTTCTCGCTCAGCAAAAGCTTCACCTCCACGGCAATCGGCATGCTCGTTGCCGAGGGGCGGCTGTCGGTCGACGATGCCGTGCTCGACTACTTCCCCGACACCGCGCCAGCCGAGCCGAGCGATCATCTGCGCGCAATGCGCGTTCGCCACCTTTTGACGATGACCACCGGACACGAGACCGAGCCGCTGAGTGGCATGCGCGAGAGAGAGGCGTCCTGGACGCGCGCCTTTCTCGCCTGGCCGGTCGAGCACGTACCGGGCACACATTTTGTCTACAACTCGCTGGCAACGTACATGCTCTCCGCCATCGTCCAGCGGATCACCGGCCAGCGCCTGCTCGACTACCTAGGCCCGCGCCTCTTCGAGCCGCTCGGCATCGCCAACCCGACCTGGGAGAGATCGCCCGAGGGCATCGACGTCGGCGGCTGGGGACTCAGCATCACGACGCGCGACATCGCCCGATTCGGTCAGCTCTATCTGCAGCGCGGGGTCTGGCAGGGACGGCGTCTGATCCCGGAGGCCTGGGTCGGCGAGGCTACGTCGCGCCAGGTGCCGAACGGACCGTCGGAGAACCCCGACTGGGAGCAGGGGTATGGCTATCAGTTCTGGCGCTGCCGTCACGGAGCCTACCGCGGCGACGGCGCCTTCGGGCAGTTCTGCGTGGTCATGCCGGATCAGGAGGCAGTCCTCGCGATCACGAGCGGAACCAGCACGATGCAGGCGGTGCTCGATCTGGTCTGGGCGCACCTCCTGCCGGCGATGGAGGCCGAACCCCTGCCAGAGGACGCCGCCCTTCAGCGAACGCTCGCCGATCGGCTCGCCGCGCTTCGACTGGCTCCGCCGCGGGGGCAGCCGACCTCTCCGCGTGCCGCCGACCTCTCCGGCCGCGAGTTCGTCCTGGACAAGGCGGCCGGCCCGATCGCGGCGATTAGCTTCGACGTCGCCGACGACGGCGGTACGCTCACGCTGCGTGGTACGGAGCAGGTCGAGCAGATTCGCTGCGGATACGGCCGCTGGGTGCGCGGCGAAAGCGCATTGCTTCATCCGCGTGCCAACGCTGCCGAAGGTGTCGTGGCGCGGATCGCGGCGAGCGGCGCCTGGGCGGACGATCAAACCTACGTGGTCGACCTCTGCTGGTATCAAACGCCGTTTCGGCGCACGCTCACCTGCCGGTTCGAGGATGGTCGGGTGCTGATCGATCAGCGAGTAAACGTCGGGTTCGGGCCGACCGATCTTCCGCGCCTGGAAGGCAGGGCAGTGCGCTCGTCCTCTATGGGGCGTAGCACGGAGATCTAAAGCGCGGTGCGCAATTCGCACGTACGGAGGATCGCGCGGAAGTCACTTGCGTTTTGCGTCTTGCGCATTGATCGATGGTAACAGTCACGACGGGCGATAGCCTTGTCCTCAGTACCTTTGCACCGGGACGCCAGGAGACGTTCACTACAGAGGCACAGAGCTGACGCGGAGGACACCGAGGAGATCGAAAATATTCTGCAGGCTTTCTCTGTGCCTCGGTGGTGTGACTGCTACG
>CADDYW010000078.1 GCA_902810745.1 Chloroflexota bacterium
ACCTCGTTGGGCTCTGCCACCTGCTCCTGGTCGCCTACGCCTGGATCCTGGTCTCAGATCTTCTGTCGGGGTCGCCCCTGAGCTGGTCCATGGTCGATGCGACGACAGCGCAGATCCTCGATGGTCTCGAGTCGATCGTCCATCTCGGCCAGCAGAGATGACAAATGGATCGGAGCAGCCGAAGCAGCCGCGGGAGGCGTCCGTCCGGACCCGGTTTAGCCCTGGTGCCAGCGGCGACTACGCGAGAATCTGGACGTTCAGCTGGCGAAGACGCTCCGGATTGGCTGCCAGCTCAATGCTGGTGATCTTGCCGTCCCTGATCGTGAAGGCAAACACGACCACCGGCCGGCCTTTCGGCGCCCAGACGGCACCGGGCACGCCGTCGAGCAGCGCCAGCTGTGCCGCCCGCGCGAGGCCGGCGAGCTTCTCGGCCACTGCCTTCGCGCCGCGAACCTCCCGGATGCCGTGCACCACGCCGCGCGCGGCGGCCATGCGGACCACTACTTCGTCGCTGCGCACGACCGCGTCCGGGTCGAGCAGGGCGAGAAGCGCGGGCAGGTCGCCGTCGCGCGAAGCCCGGAAGAATGCCTCCACGATGGCCTGGTGGCGCGCGAGGTCGGCGGCGTGATGGTCGTCGGCCGCTCCCTGAACGCGCCGCCGGGCGCGGCTGGCCAGCTGCCGGGCCGCCACCGGCGAGCGTCCGACGATGCGGGCAATCTCGTCGAATGACACGCCGAACATGTCGTGCAGCACGAAGGCGACGCGCTCGGCCGGCGCCAGGTGCTGAAGCACGACCACGAGCGCCGAGCCGACGGACTCCGCCAGCAGCGCTTCGTGCTCGGGGTCGGACGCATCCGGCCGGAGCTCGTCCTCCCCGGTCAGCGGCTCCTCGCGGCGCGATCGACGCGCGCGCAGCATGTCCAAGCACACGCGGGCGACGACCGTCGTCAGCCAGCCGCCGAGGTTCTCGAGCGCGTCCGCGTCGGCACGGCTGAGCCGCAGCCAGGCTTCCTGCACGGCGTCGTCGGCCTCGCTGGCCGATCCCAGTATTCGGTACGCCACCGCCTGAAGCCGCGGGCGCTCCGCTTCGAATCGCTCCGCCAGCCACTCGCCATCCATCGATCACCTTCTCCCGCGCGGTGCTAAAGGATTGCCGTTCAGCCCCGACCCGACGGCTTTAACACGATTCGCGGTCACATTCTCCTGCACGGTTTCGTCATCATGGTGACGAGCCGGACCAAGCTCGTGTGACACCGTTTTCAGGTGGCAGTGCCATCCTTCCGAAACACGTCTGACAGAAAGGAGATTCTCGCGTGAAGATCAAGCTGACCAGCCTGTACGTGGACGATCAGGACAGGGCCCTCCGCTTCTACACCGAGGTCCTGGGGTTCGTCAAGAAGGCCGATTTCCGCCAGGGGCCCTATCGCTGGCTGACGGTCACCTCGCCCGAGGAGCCGCGGGGCACCGAGCTACAGCTCGCGCTCAACGACAACCCGGCGGCCAGGGCCTATCAGCAGGCGCTATTCCAGCAGGGTCAGCCCGCCGCGATGTTCTTCACGGACGACGTCCGAGGCGATTACGAGCGCATCAAGGCTCGCGGGGCTGAGTTCACCGTGCCGCCAACCGAGGCGCCCTGGGGCTCGATGGCCGTGCTCAGCGATACCTGCGGCAACCTGATCCAGATCACCCAGCTGAACTGGCAGGGCTAGCCCCACCGGCTCTCGCCCCGAGCGGAGCAGCGCTCTGCCCGGGGCGGGTGAGGAGCGGGCGCTGGCCTGTCTTCCGGCGGTGCTCGGTCCGCGGCCGGCCTTTGCGCGCTGGAGAGGTCCTCGGTACAATAGCCTGGCGGGCAAACATCTCTCCAGGAGACAGCATGGATCGTCTCGTCAGGTGTCCTCGGCCATCGACCCGACTCCTCCCGATCCTCCTCGTCCTCGCACTCGCGCTCCCGACCGCTCCTCCCGCCTGGGCAGCCAGCAGCCCCGACTACGCGATCCCCGACGGCTGGTTCTTCACCGAGACCGGCGGCGGCCAGGGAAATGGCTACGCCGTTCGTGATTCTGGCACCGACTCGAGCGGGCACATGATCCGGTTCTGGACCGAGTTCAAGCGGCTGGGAGGTGTTGCCACGCTCGGCTACCCGATCGGCCAGCCTTACGTGGGCTCCGATGGATTCACCTATCAGCCGTTCCAGCGCGGCGTACTCCAGTGGCGCCCCGAGCTGAATCACGCGCTCCTCGGCAACACGTTCGAGATCCTCCAGGGCGCCGGTAAGGACGACTGGCTGCTGGAGGTCAAAGGCATTCCCAGGCCGATTGCCGACGACGGATCGGGCGGTGACTTCGCCAGGGCGGTCAGAACGCGGCTCGGCTGGATGACCAACGCCGCGATCCGAGCCAGGTTCTTTGCCAACCCGAATCCGGCGGCGATCTCGAGCTGGAGCCAGGACCAGGCGATCCAGCTCTACGGACTGCCGATGTCGCCGCCGGAGCAGCACGGCCCATTCATCACTCAGCGCTTTCAGCGCATCTCCTTTCAGCTCTGGACCGAAAGCGTGCCCGGCATGCCGGCCAAGGGGAGCGTCGTCGGCATCCTCGGCGGCGATCTTCTGAAGGAGGCTGGCCTGCTGCCGTCCAGCGCCGTCCAGCCACTCGGCCCGAACGGAACGGCGCCGGCTCAGCCGACGGCCGCGCCCCCGCCGCCGCCCATCAGCTACCCCTGGTACGTCGCCAGCATCCAGGGCTGGCCGAACTGCGGGACGACCTACATCCGCGCCTACACCCGCGACGCCAGCGGAAACGGCGTCAACGGAATGACGCTCAAGAGCTGGAACGACTGGGGCAACGTCTACATCGCGAGCACGCGCGACTACAACGGCTCGTCCGGCTACTGGGATCGGGTGATCGGTCCGGGCGTCCGGGCGGGCAGGTGGTACGTCGTGCTCGTCGACGGCGCGGGCAACCAGGCGTCGGACGTCGCGACGATCAGCTTCACCGGTAGCTGCGAGCCCAATCAGGGCAACGTCCAGGAAGCCGAGATCGTCTTCAGGTCGCGGTAGGAAGTCGTGGACGAAGCGACGAACGTGGAGCCCGCGAGCACCTGGAATCGCTGTGACGAAGAAGGTGAACCGACGGCCCTGCCGCCTGCGACCGACGGTGTCCCGGGTGCCGATGGCCGGCTGGACGGGCGTCGGGGGGGTCGGCTGGGCAAGCACGGCGTTCGACATCCCCGGAATCAGCTCAACGATCTCACCGGCAACGAGTGGATGTTCTTCACCAAGACCGTTTGGCAGACGTCGCTGCCCTCGGAGCTTGGCCACGAGCTGCGCCGACAGCACTACGCCAACAAGCCGCCCGCGCTGATGCAGCAGATCATCGAGTTCTTCACCCGACCCGGGCAGACGGTCCTCGATCCCTTTGCCGGGGTTGGCGGGACGCTGCTGGGAGCGAGCCTCTGTGGGCGCAGGGCCACCGGCGTCGAGCTGGAGCAGAGATGGCTGGACATCTACCTCGAGGTTTGCCGGCAGGAGCAGCTCGAGCCGCAAGAGATCATTCACGGCGACAGCCTGGAAGTTCTCCCCGGACTCGTGGAAGAGGACCGCCAATACGATGCCATCGTGACCGACCCTCCCTACAGCCCCGCCCTGAAAAAGACGATGTGCGACGGCAGATACGGGTGGAGCAATCGCAGCAGCCCGTTCGAGTCGTTCTCCGCGTCGCCCCGGGATTTCCGGAACGCCGCTTCATTCGAGGATTTCTACGACCGAATGGAGCAGGTCGGTGCCCTCTTCCTCCAGCTTCTCAAGCCGGGCGCGTACGCGGTGGTGATGCTCCGCGACTCGTACCAGAATGGCGAGTACATCCCGGCCTCGTTCCACGTCGCGGAAAGGCTCCGGAAGGTCGGCTTCAAGCTCAAGGGCGTCAAGATCTGGTACCAGACCGGCGCGCCGGTTCGGCCGTACGGCTATCCCTTCACGTACGTGCCAAACATCGTGCACCACGACATTCTCATCTTCCGGAAGGAATAATCACAGTCTCCGAATAAAGAGCGCGGCAGGGCACCCCGCGCGCAAGCCCCGAACCGAGCTTCCGCGGACCGGGGGTTCGCCGCTCGGGGTGATAGGCCGGCAGACCGCGTCCGTCGTCGGAGGGTCACCCGCCCCCATCCGACAGAGCTTGCCACGCACGCCGTATCCTGGCATCATGGCGCCAGCGCGGGGCGCTCCTTCGTCCCGGGGTAGGGGAGCGCGGACGCTCTCCCGAGGACCCGCGTGGCGAGAGGGCACCCTCGACTGCGCGCGCCAGGGGGCAGCCCGACCACGGTCACGCGCCCGTCCCGCGAGCACCGTGCCGCGGGCGAGTGGGGCGGATGCGGCGGTGTCCGGGCTCGGCGCGGAATCCTTCTGTCCGAGGAGCAGGCGATGCGCGCTGGCGTCGCGCGTGTCGACATCACACCCCCGCCAGGGATTGACCTGACTGGCTTCATCGCGCGGGATGGTCCCTGCAGCGGCGTTCACGATCCGCTCCTGGTCACGGCATTCGTCGCCGAGCAGGCCGACCAGCGCGTTGCGCTCGTCTCGTGCGACCTGATCGGGCTGGGCGCGGCGCTGGTGCGTCGGGTGCGCGCGCGGGTCGCGGCCGAGACCGGCCTTCCCCCCGATGCTCAGCTCTACGCCTGCACGCACACCCACGCGGGCCCGGAGACCGGGGTCATCCCGACGCTGGGGATTCCGGACCCGTCCTACCTGAGCCGCCTGGAGGAGGCGCTGGTCACGGCGGTGCGGAGCGCGGCGGAACAGGTGCAGCCGGTGCGGCTGGGCTGGGCGCGGGGCGTGTGCAATGCCGCGGCTCATAACCGGGTGCTCGCGCGGGCTGGCCAGGACGATACGCGGATCGACCCGGAGGTTCTCGTCGGGCGGATCGAGACCGTACGCGGCGTGCCCGTGGCGGCGCTCGTCCACTACACCTGTCATCCGGTGGCGGCGGGCGCGGAGAATCGGCTGGCGAGCGCGGACTGGTGTGGCGTCGTCCGCCAGGTGCTCGAAGCGGCCGGGACCGGTCCAGTGGTGATCGTGAACGGCGCGGGCGGCGACATCAACCCCCGGGTCGAGCGGCGTGGCTTCGCCGCGGTCGAGGAGGTCGGCCACGCGATTGCCGCGGTCGCACGCGCCTGCTGGACGACGGCAACGCCGGAGGAGCCCCGGGGCCTCGGCGCGGCGCGAGCGGAGGTGCCGCTGACGCTGCTCCCGCTGATCGGGCCGGGCGAGGTCGCGGCGCTTATCCGCCAGTGGCAGGAGGTCGCTCGTTCCACCGAGCCGTCGAGCGTGGCCTACCGAAGTGGGCGGATCATCTACCACGACTATGCCTGCCGTGTCGCCCGGCTCATCTGGGGATCGGACCCGCCGCCCCGCTACACCGGCGAGACCCAGGCGCTGCGGATCGGTCCCCTGGGAATCGTCGCGCTGCCCGGCGAGTTCTTCTCGGCGTACGGTCTGCAGATCAAGCGGGCCGCGCCGGCCCCGGCTACGCTGATCGCCGGCTGGGCGAACGACAACCTCGGCTACTTCCCCACCGCCGAGGCCTTTCCGATCGGCGGCTACGAGATGGACACCGCGGCGCGCTACTATGGCTATCCGGCCCCCTGGGCACCCGAGGCCGGCGCGGCGGTGACGGTGCGAGCGATCGAGCTCGTCCGCGCGCTGTTCTGAGGCGCCGGAGGACGGGGCCGCGGCCCGGTGCCGAGGTGGCCGGTCGAAGGGACCGGCAGATCCCGGCGGGGTTCTGACGGATCACCCCGGCGACCTCGCGGGTCGGGCGCCGCGGGTGACCCGTTCCGGTTGTGCGAATGGGCGAGCGGGTGCCCGGCGGTACCGCCGGGGGCGCTCGGCGCGCGACCCGTGACCGTGCCCCCGTCGGTCGTCGGCGGCGATCAGCCACCCGTGGAACGGAAACGGTCTGACCGGAACCCGATGGGGCCCGGTCAGACACCGTGCGCTGGCTGTCTGTCGGCTCCCGTCGCTGTCCCCTTGTGGCCGAGGGCATCCGGTATCTGGACGAGCAGCACCTCGGCGATCAGTGCCACGATGGCGCCGACGACGACGGGCTGCGAGAGTAGCTCCGCCACGACCGGCAGGTTAGTGCTCAGGGACGCGGCGAGCGGCGGAAGCCCGGTGCCCGTCATCACCGCCAGGCCCCCGACAGCGATGTGACGGGTGGTATCCGGAGTACGCGCCAGGGGCACGACGCCGGCAAAGATCAGTGAGGCCGCGGCCGGCAAGAAAATCCCGCCGACCACCGGATCTGGCGTCGCCGCCAGCACGGCTCCGAGCTTGGGGATAAAGGCAAGGATCAGGAAGATTACCCCCGCCACGGTGACCGCGAACCGGCTGCCGACGCCGGTCAGCTTGAGCAGACCGACATTCTGCGCGTACGCCGTCGTCGCGAATCCGCCAAAGAGCGCCGAGATCATCGATCCGACCGCCTCGCCGGCCATGCCAAGGTTGATCCGCCGGTCGGTGATCGGCGTGTCGACGATCTCTCCCGCCGCGTAGTACACGCCAATCGCCTCGATCGTCGCGACGACGAAGGCGAAGATGAGCGCGATCGTGACGCCCGCGTCGAACGTCAGGCCACCGTACGGGAGAAAGCGCGGAATCCCAATCCAGGCAGCCGTCGCCGCCGCGTCGAAACGGAGTCGCCCGAGCGCCGCGCTGAGACCATCGCCGACGATGAGGCCCCAGATGAAGGCATACGATCGCAGAGGTCCGGTGCCAAAGGCGCTCAGGAGGATGACCGTCAGGAACGTCGCGGTCGAGATCAGAAGGGTGTCGGGCGAGCCAAAGCTCGGATCCTTCGGGTTGCCACCGAAGTACTCGACCAGGGTGAACTGCGCGAGGGCGATGCCGACCAGCAGAATGACCGCGCCGGTGACCCCGGGCGAGAACAGTCGGCGGATCTTGCCGAGCAAGCCGCTCGCGGAGATCAGGAAGATCAGCGCGCCGCCGATCAACAGGCCCGTCGTGGCCATCGCGAGCTGACCCGCCTTGCCGAAACCGATCATCAGCCCGTCGAACGCGGCCGACGGTCCCTCGACGATCGGAAGCCTGACCAGACGCGTAGACTGGATCAGCGTGACAATCCCCGCGGCCAGGAAGATCGCGTTGATGAGGTTAGCGGACAGCGTGGCCGACAGTCCGGCAACCGCGGCCACGAACACCGGATCCAGCCAGACATTCGACACGAGCACGTGCTGAAAGCCGAGGGCAGCCGCCTGGGGTGGGCCCGGTCGCTCTTCCAGTCCCAGGATGAGGCCAGGAGGGCGAGCTCCGGTGAGAACGGATTCCTTGTCCATACTCCATCATACTCCGTGTGCGGTTTCGCGTGGTTCGATCCCCAGGATCCCTCGACGCGGGTGACTGAATTCCCAGCGCCCGGCGGCGCTCTCGGGCTCCAGATCGGTGAAGCGCACGAAGTCCAGGAGATTGAACCGTCCATCGTGATGCCAGGTGACCAGTGGATCGCCCATCTGGCCGAGTGGGCACACGCGATCCAGGCCCAGGTCCGCCAGCAATGCCGCGATCTCGACCGATCGGTCGAAGTCCGCGCTGACCGCGGCGGTCTGCAGGTATCGTCGGACCGGTGCGAGCAGGTCGGGCAGCGCGCTCGCGTCGGCGACTGGCTTGACCCAGACCGTTCGATTCAGGCAGCTCGCCGCGAATCTCGGATCGGGGTCGACGAGGACGCACCACTCGTCGCCCGCTCCCCCGTACACGGCGCCACCAGTGGTCGCGGCGCGGAACTCGTGCTGCCGGCGAACGTCGGCGACCCGCGCGCGCTCGTCAGCCGTCAGACGCCCCCGCGGCACGATCGTGCTCCAGCGCTGGAGCGCCCCGGCCAGCGCACGCGCAAAGTGGTCGGCGGATACGACGCCTCCCTCCTCGACGTAGAAAAGGTGGGGAGACAGGCAGCCCTGCTGGTCGAAGCGAACCACGTCGTAGGCCGCCCGCTCCGCCAGGTCGGGGAGCTCGTCCGGGGTCAGGCGCTCGCGGGCGATCACTCCGAAGCTGAGCCGGTGGCCGTACGTAATGAGGCGCCGACCCGCGGGAACGCGTGCCCGGACCGCCTCGATCGCCGCGTCGCTGCCGTAGGCGACGACCAGATCCGCCTCGCCGAAGGCCACGTCCGGTGGACCGACTTCGTCGCCCGGCCAGTAGGTGACCGCGAGGCACGAGGCGAGACGGGGATCGACGTCGGCCAGGGACCGCACGAAGAGCGCGGCGAAGATCGGCTCGTCCGAGGCAGCTTTCCCGAGACTCGCCGCCTTGGTCAGGGTCGCGGCGACCAGGCTCTGGGCCGGGAGTCCGGGGACGTTTCCGGCGAAACTGTGCAGCACGAGCTCAGGACCGGTGGCGCGGGTCAGACCGGCCGCGGCCGGGCGGGGGCGGAAGCCGTCCAGCACCTCCGGATCGCCCAGCTCCTCTTGCAGGAGTCGGCGCAGATTGTCGGCGCGGAAAGAGGCAAGGTATCCCGCGAGCCCCTTGCGGACCGCTTCTTCCGGGTAGCCGGTAAACGCGGGGATCAGCCGGCACGCGCGGTGCAGGTAGGGCGAAAACGGATCCAGCCACCGATTGATCGCCGCGCCAACGCGCTGGACGATCTGATCGACCGGCAGGAGCCGCAGGTAGTCGCGCCGCGCACAACGAAGCCGCGCGAGCAGGGCCGCGAAGCCCGCGGCATCCAATCGCGGCGCGCGCGCCACGAAGCCGTCCCCTTCGAGCTCGTACCACGACGTCGTCGGCGCTGGCTCGAAGCCCGGCAGCCACCACGCGTCGACGTAGCGGGTGCTTTCGCTCATGGCCGCTTCCCCGTCGCGGAGAGCAGCTCGTCCATCGCGATCGAGCAGCCGCGCGCCTGCGATCCTTTGACCCGGCCAAGAATCTCGAACCCGTCGTCGATGGCGACGCCAAGGTCCTCGGTGAGGATCGTACAGACCGACCCACGATTCGCGAGGTCGGTGTGACAGAGCACGCCGACCGTGCCGGGAGGCACCTCGACAAGGGTCTCGGGATCGAGGACGCGCGTGCGCGCCCACGGGGGCACACTCTTGCGGCGTCGGCCGCCGAGGCCGAGCACGGTCTGGCGGATGTTCAGGTCGATGAACTGGGTGGAGAGCTCGGTGAGGCCATACATGTTCACCTGCCAGTCGCACGGTATTCCCAGCCGCTCCGCGATCGCCTGGCCAAGCTCCTCGCGACTGATCTCGCGCGACCGACCCTTCACGCCGCCGGTATCGAAGACCCGGCTCCCCGGCGGCAGTGCGAAACGCAGATTATCCTCGGCGAGACGGTCGAGAAAATGGACGAAGGCGAAGGTCGTGCCGAGAAGGCAGACCGGCTGCCCGCTGCTGATCGCTTCGCGGAGGCGGGCGCGAAGGCGCTCGTGATCGAGACCATTGTCGTCCACGAAGTAATCGCTGCCTTCCGCCCCGTAGCGATCGAGCATGACGCCCAGGTAATAGGCGAGCGATGAGTTCGGCAGGGCCGCGGGGTGGGGATTCAGAACGAGGAATGGCAGCGCCGCGGCGTCGGGCACCACGTGCGCGGCGAAGTTCGTCCGAATCGACGCGTTGTAGACCGCGAGGGTCGGATGATAATGCCGACTGCGGTTCTCGGGACGGGTGGTGCCACTCGACATGAAGAGCGCCTCCGCGTGCTCGATCGGCTCGGTCGTGAGGATCTCCTCCTTGAACGCGCCGATCGGGACGGCGGGAAGGTCCGTCCAGTGGGACACGGTCTCCGGCGTCGCCCGGCGTCGGTCGCAGTAGAGCCGGTAGGGACGGTTGCGGGCGTACTGGTAGGCGAAGAGACCGAGCGCCAGCTCGTTGAAGGAGGCATCGTCGCGGGGGGCGTCCACGCCCGCGGCGATAAACTCCAGCAGTCGCGTCTCGAACGGATGCGCCTCGTTCCACGGAACCGGCGTCGGCTCGACGGATCGCCGGGGCGGTGATGGTGTCGCGTCGGGTCGCGGCTGACCACGCTCTCTCGTCTCCGGCGCGTCCGCCGTTCGGGTGGGCGATTCACTGTCCGTCGCGGCCGTCGCCCGGGGCGTTCCATTCGTCGTGATCACCGGCGCGACCATCTCCACCGGTCCACGCTCGGGCACCGCGCGATTCTCTCGCTCGAGCTGGATCACGGCGCGGCCCACGACCTGGCCGGAACGGAGCGCCGCGAGTGCCGCGTTCGTGTCGTCGAGCGAGAACAGTGGACCGATGATACTTTTAAGCAAACCCTGGCCCGCGAGCTCGACCGTCTCGCGCAGCTCGGAGAGCGTATTCCCGACGGCGCCACGAATCTGAATCTCGCGCAGCACCAGCCAGAGGGGATTGAGCTGCGCGCGGTCCTCACCGTAGCCGGTGAAGACGAGGCGGCCACGGCGTGCCAGCATCCGTGGCGTGATCTGCATCGTCTCGGCGCTCGCGACGAGGTCGAAGACGACGTCGGCCCCATCGCCGCCGGTGAGATCGTGGACCGCCGCCAGCGGATCGACCTCGCGCGCGTTGATGCAGGCGCTGGCGCCGAGCTCTTTCGCCCGCTCGAGCTTTTCCGGTGTTCGTCCAATTGCCAGGACCCGCGCTCCGGCCAGCCGGCAGATCTGGATCAGATAGAATCCGACGCCGCCGACCCCGTAGACGACGACGGTCTCCCCGAGCTGTACCCGGGCGATCGCGCGGGCGGCGTGGAGGGCGGTTGCGCCGCCACAGGCGAGGCCGACGGCCTCCGGGTCGGTGAGCGAGTCCGGAAGAGGCAGCAGTGATCGCGTCGGCGCGACCATGAACTCGGCGTAGCCACCGTCGGCGGTGAATCCGAACTGGCGCGAGGCGTTCGGACAGAGATTTTCGGCGCCACTGCGACAGAGCGCACAGTCGCCGCAGGGGGCGTAGTAGGAGAGCAGAACGCGCTGGCCGGGCTCGAGCTGACCGGGTCCGCGCACCTCGACGAGGTCGCCGACGACCTCGTGACCGGGAATCAGCGGGACGACGCCGAGGTTGAGGACGCCGTCGAGCATGTGGAGCTCGGTGTGGCAGACGCCCGCGGCGCGAATGCGAATCAGCGCCTCGCCGTTGGCTGGTCGGGGAACCGGAACGTTCTCAAGTCGGAGAGGCTGGCCCGGTCCGTAGAAGCGGGCCGCCCGCATCAGTCGTGGCGCCATCAGCGCATGCCCTCCAGATCGGTGAGCGGAGACGCAGCATGCGCCGGATCCCGTGTCCCGTGCGCGGCCACGAAAATAGCCGGCACAGCGTGGCACGCAGTGACGGCTGCTTTCTGGCTCGTCGTCCGCTTTCCCTACGCTCGTGCTACCGAGATCAGGTTCCAGGGGTTGGTGGTCTTGATACCGCCTCTCAGCTACTCGCTCCCCCAGCGGAAACAGACTATTCAGTTAAGGACTGCTTCGGAGCGACGCGCGCGGCGGGCGACCGCTCCGTGATCATCCACCGCCAGTATGCAGGAATCCCGCTTCAGTGTCAACAGATCTCGATCGCCCGAGGGTCAGGGCGACGTCGCCAGGACGAGCCCTCCTGGTTCTCGAGAAGGCGTGACCCTGCGCATCGCCACGGTCGACGTCGTGGCGGCGGGCATGCCATCCAGCTTCTTGCCCGGGCTCAACGACGGGGATCTTGTACGATACGCTATACTAGCATATACAAAAGGGGCTGGCCCATCTGGGTGGATTGGCCAGCGGGCGCGGTGATTCTGGAGGAGCCGTGGCAGAGGTACGGATCGAGATCCTGACGCGAGCGCCGACCGAGTTCTTCCACTGCCCTCACTGCGAGGTCGCCTTTCACCACCTCGGGCTGGGGCAGGCGTTTCGGGCCGAACAGCGTGCAGCCGCCCTGCCGGCCGACGTGTGTGCCGAGTACGCGCGGCTGAGTGACTGGATCGGCGAGCTGGTCCAACGGTACGGCGAGCGCCTGCGGATCGAGCTCATCGACGTTGCCTCGCTCCGCGGCTTCTTCACGGCCCTGCGGTACCGCGCCTGGCGTTATCCGACAATCATCCTGGACGGGAAGGTCATCGACGCGGCTGACGACCTCGGCCAGGAGGCCGCGGGAGAAGGAGGTGAGGCGAGCTTCGAGGCGGCAGCGAGGCAGATCGCGGAGCGCCTGGGAGCGCGCGACTGACGCCGCTCCACGGTGCAGACCCGACAACAGTCGAGAATCGTGTCTGGAGACGTATCGAGGAGGCGTACCTTGAATACGCTCATCGCTGTCATTATCGGCGCTGTCACCGTCTATCTCGGCTACAACCACTACGCGCGGCGGATCGACCGCGACGTCATCGAGGCCGATCCGAAGAAGGTGACCCCGGCACGCATGTATATGGACGGGGTGGACTTCGTGCCGACCAGCCGCAACGTCCTGTACGGCTACCACTTCAAGTCGATTGCCGCGGCCGGGCCAATTGTCGGGGCGATCACGGCCGGTCTCCTCTGGGGCTGGCTCCCCTCGATCATCTGGCTCGCACTCGGTGTAGTGTTCCTGGGCTGGGCAAGCGACTACAGTGCGATCATGGTGTCCGTTCGCAATGATGGCAACAGCATCTCCGCCATCGCCCACAACCTGATCGCCCCCCGGACCCGAACAATCCTCCTGATCTTCATCTTCTTCTACCTGCTGCTGGTCGCGGGCGCCTTTGGCAACCTGATCGCCTCGGTCCTCAACTCGACCCCCGGCATTCCGCTGGTCATCATCGTCATGGCCGTGATGGGGGTCCTGGGCGGGCAGATGCTCTATCGCTGGCGCATGGACGTGGTGACCATGACGCTCATCACCGTCGGGGTAACCCTGCTGGTGACCCTGCTCGGGACGACGGCGGTCGTGCAGTGGCTCGGCACGACGGTCAACTCCGTGACCAACGCCATCAGTGGCGGTCAGCCGGCGCTGGTGGTGTTCGATCCGACCCAGGTGAATCCGCAGACCCAGACGCCCGGCGTGAACGTGTCGATCATGCCGAGCTATATCTTCTGGGTCCTGTTCATGTTTGCGTTCTGCTATCTCGGCTCGATCCTTCCGATCTGGCGCTACGCTCAGCCGATCAACTACATCGGCTTCTGGCTGACGGCGCTGACGATCGTGCTGGGAGGCATCGGCGCGGCGATCGCGATCGTCCTGAAGCCGGAGGTCGCGATGTTCAAGCTCGACGCCTTCAAGGGCTTCATGGCCCCGGCCGGCGGCGGGGCAATCCAGCCACTCTGGCCGATGCTGTTCGTCACGATCGCCTGCGGGGCGATCTCCGGCTGGCACGCCCTGATCGGCTCGGTTGGGACGGCGCGACAGATCGAGAACGAGACGGATGTCCTGCCGGTGGGTGGACGGGCGATGTTCAGCGAGTTCACCCTGGGCCTGCTCTCCCTGCTGGCGGTCTCGGTGGCGGCGGCCGGGGCAAGCGCGCCGGCGAAGTTCGCCAACGGCGTCGGTGGCTTCCTGAGCGTCTTCGGGCTTCCCCAGGCCTACGGGACGTCGCTGGCGTTCGCCGCCTTCGTGGTCATCGTGATCACGGTGGTCCAGCTCGTCTTCCGACTGATGCGGGTGACCCTCGCCGAGGGCCTTGGCGAGCGCTGGCCGATCATGCGCAACATGCACGTGGCGACACTGATTGGCATGCTGCTGACCCTGCTGCTGGTGCTCTCGGGCACCTGGGTCTACCTGTGGCAGCTCTTCGGCGCGGCCAACCAGCTGATGGCAGCGCTCTCGCTCCTGATCGTGACGGTCTGGCTTGCCGCGACCGGACGCAACGTGCTCTACGCGGGCCTGCCGTTCATCTTCATGTACGTGACGACGCTGGCGGCGACACTGGTGACCGCCTACAATCTCTGGGCGACGGTGCTCGTGCCGGGCCTGCGGAACGGCTGGGGGATCGCCATCGTCGGGGCCGGCGCGATGATCATCGTCGCTCTGCTGCTCGTCGTCGCGGCGCTCTACATCGGCTACGATGGCTGGGTGGCCTACCAGCGTCACCGCCAGCGACCGCTGGAGGCGCGCGCGGCGCCGGCACCCTCGAGCTGAGACAATCGTTCCGGAGGCGACCGCGGGGAGTGGATGATCGGCCATCCATCCCCGCGGCGCCACGGGATGACGTGACCGATCGCGGGAGGAGCCAGACGGTGGTGGTGAGGATGCTGCGGCGCTGGTGGCGGGAGCAGCGCGAGGCACTGGTGGATTTCCTCTACGGAATGACCGGCCACGAGTTTGCCTTGCACGCCACTCACCTCCGGGCGGACCTGGAGAACCTGTTCATGCTGGCCGTCGTCGGCGACCTGATCGGCGTCCCGATCCTGCCACCCTACTACGCCCTGCGGCTGGTTCCTTTCCTGGTCCCCGGGCTGGACGCCTGGAAAAGGCGAGTGCTCCGCGAGCGGCATCCGCTGGAGAATGAGGAGTTCGACCTGATCGAGATGTGAGCGGGAGAGAGCGCGGACGCGGCGGGCGTGGCATACTGGTTTCTTCGCACGGGAGATGCCCGGGGAAAGACCCAAACCACGCTCCAGGTCATATACTAGTGGTGCGGGACGACAATCGCGACCGGTTCTCGGGACCGGGCACGAACGAGGAGTAGACGAATGGCAGCCAACGAGCGGACGGGGGGGCTGCGGGGTCTCTGGCAGACGCTGCGCGAGATCATGTACGGCATGGCCTCGCACGATATGAGCCGCTACGCCCTGCGAACCCGGGCGAGCATGGAGCACCTGTTCATCCTGATCACGATGGGAGACCTGCTGGGCGTGCCGATTCTGCCGCCCTACTACTCCCTGCGGCTCCTGCCCTACGTTGTTCCCCAGATCGCCACCTGGAAACGGCGGATGCTCCGCGAGCGTGACCTGACTGACGCGATTACCTGAGGAGCGGGCGCGGGGCGCCAGGTCGCCCACCGTGGAGGGACCTTCTCGGCGGAAGGATTGTGGATGAGGAGGGTTCGTGTCGCTGAAAGCCGCGTTCGAGCAGCACCCGGAGCGACGGTACATCATGTTCGGCGGGAAGGGAGGACTGGGCAAGACCACCTTCTCCGCCGCCACCGCCTTCTGGCTCGCGCGTCAGGGGAAGCGCGTTCTCGTCTTCTCGGTCGACCCACAGGCGAGCCTGTCGGATATTTTCCAGCGTGACATCTTCGGCAAGGGGCCGGTGGAGATCATGCCGAATCTGTGGGCCCAGGAGATCGACGCCGACCGGCGCATCCAGGCCTACCAGCAGGAGATCCGGCAGAAGATCCTCGACATGTACGGCTTCGAACGGGTGCCGGAGGAGATCGACAACTACATCCAGGCGGCATCGGCCGAGCCGGCGATGGAGGAGAGCGCGATCTTCGACGCGGTGGTGGACATCGTGGTCGAGGGGAGCTACGACTACTACATCTACGATCTGGTGCCCCTGGGTCACGCGCTCTACTACCTGAGCATGGCCAAAGTGTACGACGAGTGGATCAATCGCATCACGCGGCTCCGCCAGGAGATGCGAGAGTACGAGCAGGTCTCGGCGGTGATGCGGCGGCAGAAGACCCTCGAGGAGGACCAGATCCTCAGCGAGCTCGAGGAGATCAAACGGCGGATCAACACGTCGTCACGGGTGCTGACCGACCGGCAACGGACCGCGTTCTTCTTCGTCCTGGTGCCGGAGCAGATGATCATTCAGGACACGCTCCAGGCGGCGGAGCTGTTTCGGCGCTTCGACGTACCGATCGCCGGCTACGTCGTCAATCGGATCGTCCCGGAGGAGCTGCTGGAGCAGGAGATTCCGGAGTATCTGCGGAACCGGATCGCGATGCAACGGCGCTACCGGGCGGAGATCGAGCAGCGCTTCGGGGCAGAGGTGCTCGCCCAGGTGCCGGAGCTGGAGCGAGACGTGACGGGCCTGGAGGCGATCGAGCGCCTGGCCGGGATCATGTACGGCGAGGGAGGGTAGGCGGATGAGAGAAGAGACGCCCCGTGAGCCTGGCGTGACGGTGACGATGCGCGACTACATGGCGGATCACCCGGGGCTGCGCTACGTCTTCTTCGGGGGCAAGGGAGGCGTCGGCAAGACGGTCATGGCCGGGGCGATGGCTCTCTGGACGGCGCGGCAGGGCCGTCGGACGATCCTGGCTTCGACCAACCCGGTCCACAGCCTCTCCGGCCTCCTCGGCCAGGACGTCTTCGGCCGACATACGCCGGTCGAGGGCGTACCGAACCTCTGGGCCTACGAGATCGACACGCGGGAGACGATCGAGCGCTCGAAGGCGGAGATCAAAGACAAGGTCCAGTGGTTCCTCAAGTTCGCGGACATCAGCACTCGGGCAGACGAGTTCGTGGAGTCGGCGACGATGAACCCGGCCTTCGAGGAATCGGCCATGTTCGAGAACATGGTGGACCTCATGCTGGCCGGTAGCTATGACACCTACGTCTTCGACACCGCGCCGACGGCGAACGCGCGCCGTTTGCTCGGGATGTCGCGGGTGTACTCGCTGTGGGTGGATAAGATGCTCCGCTCGCGGGAGGAGGCACGCTCACTTCGCGAGCTGCTGTCCTTCACCAAGAAGAAGGAGGAGGATCCGCTGCTCGACTATCTGCTCCGTTTCCGCGAGCGAATGGAGCGGGCGCGCGAGCACCTGACCGATCCGGCCAAGACGGCCTTCTTCTTCGTAACCTTGCCAGAGGCCCTGCCGATCGCGGTGATCACCCGCTTCCTGAGCTGGTTCCACGATTTCGGCATTCCGGTCGGGGGTGTGATCGTGAATATGCGCATCCTGGCGGCCACGCTGGGGAGCGCACCGCCCCCGTTCGTGCTGAACCGCCTGCGCATGCAGGACGAGTACATGGAGACGATCTGGCAGAAGTTCGATGGGCAGGTGCGGGCGATCGTCCCATTGTTTGACGAGGAGGTACGCGGGCGAGAGGCGCTCGAGCGCCTGGCCGACGCACTCTTCGCCTGACCAGCCGCGCCCGGCCTCGCCCCCACCGTGTCCCATCTCCGGCGCCGGGTCGAAGATTCGTCGCCGCGACGCGGAATGACCTGCGCGGCACATCGAGGACTCTTCCCCGGGACGCGGTGTCAGCCCGGGCTCGTCTCCTCGAACGCGCGGGCAAAGGCGGTCCAGAAAGGATCGACGCGGGGATGCGTGAGCGGAAACTCTTGTCCCTTCGTGGAGTAGCGCAGACCACGCTCGGCGGAGACTACCTCGCCGATGACGGTGCACGCGATGCCCGCGTCGTGGAGGGCGGCGATCACCGCGTCGGCCCGGTGCGGCCGGACGGTGATGATCAGCGTCCCCTCGCTAATCGACGTGAACGGATCGATCCCGAACTCTTCACAGACTAGCCGCACCGGCTCGGGGACGATGATGGCGTCGCGGTCGATGCGCAGACCGACTCTCGAGGCCTGAGCGACCTCGACCAGCCCACCCCAGACACCGCACTCGGTCGCGTCGTGCATCGCCGTCACCCCATCGTCTCTCACCCCGACCGAGACAGCAGTCAGCGCATCGCGCACGACACTCATCTGATAGAACAGCGCTTCGGCAGCGCGTGCCTGGTCCACGCCATAGCGCTGCTCCAATCGCCGGGGGAAGGTGGCGGCGAAGAGTCCGGCCGCCTCGATCGCCGGTCCCTTGGTCAAAATCACGGCGTCGCCAACCCGTGCCATCGTCGGCGTGACCCACGCATCGTCAGCGCCGATCGCCATCACCGTGGCGCCCCCGACCATCGGGTAGGCGCAGCCGTCGTAACGCCCGGTGTGGCCGGCGACAATCGTGATGCCGAGGTCCGTGCAGGTGCGATGGATGGCGGTCCACAGCGTTTCGAGCTCCTGATCGGAGATCGAGCGCGGAAGATTGAGATCGAAGGTCGCGTAGCTCGGGCGCAGGCCTGACGTTGCCGCGTCGGACACGAGGATGTGCACGGCGAACCAGGCAGCGCGCTCCCAGCCATACTCCGGGACGACGAAGACCGGATCGGTCGTCAAAGCCATGACCGTGTGGTCGTCCAGGCGCATAATCCCAACGTCGACGCCGTGCTGGGGAGCGACGATCGTCTGGGGCGAGGATGCTCCGAGCGAACGGAAGATGACGCGGTCGAACACGTCGGCGGAGATTTTGCCGGGGGGAAGAAGCGGTGCAGCCACGATGAGCCCTCCCAGTGGGAAGAGTAGTAGATAAGATAAATGCCAGTCGGGTGGCAGACGGCCAGCGCATCGACGCGTCTGTACCACCCGACGTGTTATCTCAGGACAAGGTTCGCGGATCCATCTGCCTCCATCCGGACTATCATCCGCTCACACCAGGCCGCGCGGAACGATCTGCCAGTAGAGCCTGTTGAACAGTAGCTTCTCGTAGTGGTAGAAAGTACTGGGCGCGGGCGGGTGAGGTGGGTGCGTGAAGTCGAAGACGAGCTGGCTGGCCTGGCCATGACCCGTCTCGAGAAAGCACAGAACGCTTCCATCGTACACCCCGTTCGTCGCCGGGGGCCGGCCGGTGCGAATCAGCGCGGCCAGCCGTTCCGCCAGGACCTTCGCCTCGAAGTGAGCCGCTGATCCGCTCTTGGAGACCGGAACGTCGGTCGCATCTCCCAGGCCATAGATATTCTCCTGGCCTTTCACCTGGAGCGTCGCACGATCAGTCGGGAGCCAGCCCTGAGCGTCGCCCAGGCCGGAGTCGCGAACGACCTTTGCCCCCCGGTGCGGCGGGATCAGTACGAGGAGATCGTACTCGACCTCCGATCCCTCCAACGAGATGACCTTCTGACTTGCCGCGTCCACGCGTTCGGTGTTGAAGAACGTCTCGTATCTGATGCCCCGCTGCTCCAGCAACGGCGTGACGAACTCGGAGACGCTCTCGATCGTGAAGACACGGTTGATTGGCGAAAGATAGATGATCTCGGTGCGGTCACGCACCCCCTTGCGCGTCAGGTACTCCTCGACCTTGAAGGCGAACTCGAGCGGCGCCGGGGGACACTTGTAGGGGATATCCGCGACGCCGATAACCAGCTTCCCACCGGTGAAGCCCTCCAGCTCCTGGCGCAGCTGACGCGCAGCCTCCTCGGAATAGAAGTGGTGCGCCCCCGCGGTGTAGCCGGGAACCTCCTCCGGCGCGAGTGCCGCGCCCGTCGCGATCACCAGCGTGTCGTAAGGAATCGTCGTGCCATCCTCCAGTCTCACCTCCTGCTTCCGGGCGTTCACACGTTCCGCCTTCCGGGTGATCAGATCGATTCGGCGATCAAGCAGGCGGCGTTCGGAGCGGACGAGGGCTTCGGGCCTCTCCTCCCTAAATGGCACGTAGAGCCAGCCAGGCTGATAGACGTGCTGGCCGTTCGTGTCGACCACGATGACGTGCACGTCGGCTGGCTTCAGCTTGCGGGCCAGAAGGTTCGCGAGGAGCGTTCCTCCGACTCCGCCGCCGAGAATCACGATCTCGTGGGCCACTCTTTTCCTCCTCTGCCCCGAGGGTGCAGCACATTCGCCGCTGCTTCGGTCCGATCGCCGGCCGAGCCGTTCAGGCTCACCGGCGACCGGATTCAGTGCGTCTTGCGGACGACGAAGCGAGTATAGCCACTCTCGGGGAAGCTGCCGATGAACTCGTGGTTTGCTTTCTTGATCCAGGCGGGGATATCTCGATTCGAGCCAGGATCGCTGGACAGGACCGCGATGGTCTGGCCGATCTCGACGCTCTTGATTCCGCGGATCAGCTCGAGCAGCGGGCCGGGGCAGAAGCTGCCCCGCGCGTCGATCTCTTTGTCGATCTTCATTGTCTCCATATGGTCGTCTTCCTCCTTCGTCCGCTTGAGCTCAGATGAACAGTGTGATCTGGCCGGTCTTCGCTTCTTCCACGAAGGTGGCAACGCCGGTGACCTCGGTGACGATTGGGTCAAGGTCGTCCAGTGTCCAGCCAAAGAGCTCCATCGTCATGCTGCACGCCAGCACCCTCACGTTTCCGATCTCCTGCGCGGCGTGCAGGGTGTCGAGCCAGTGCGTGACGTTCTTCGCCTGCATCGCCTGAAGCGCGGGCTGGGCGAACTCGGCAAAGTCGGCGCTGAAGCGTGTGTTCGTCCGAACCTGATCCTTGCGAAATGCATGCAGGCCCCAGAAGGTCAGGAAGAGCTCGACGTCGAGGCCCATCGCCACCGCGCCGGTGGCGAGGGTGGACACGGCGAAGAGCTTATCGACAGTACCGGAGAAGAGGACGATCGACATCTTGTCGGCCAAAGGAGTGCCTCCTCAGTGCATGTTTGGCTCCGGTCGCTTGGCGAAGACCGTGGACCGCGACCACGGTCCCCTGCTCTTGTTTGGTGATTGCCCGGCGCCTATCTGCAGGGTACC
The DNA here is from genome assembly GCA_902810745.1 of Chloroflexota bacterium. GTDB lineage: Bacteria > Chloroflexota > UBA6077 > FW602-bin22 > CADDYW01 > CADDYW01. The sequence goes on from CADDYW010000078.1 coordinate 20,335, forward strand.
GCTCTGGACCTGACCGGAGCCTGAACGGGAGCGGCGCCGTCCTGAAGATATCCTGACAGACGTTTGTGTCGACGAATCTCAGCCCTGCCGCGCGTCGGGCCGATCGTTATTGACCGATCGCCGGGACGCGGCCGGTACGTCGTCGGGGCGACGGAGTCTGTCGTCTTTGCGATCGCGCAAAGACGGCACGAATCGCGCGGACTATCGTAGTCCGGAGAAAGGCCGGCGACGCGGACGATCGGTCGGTGGCCTGGCCCTCCCGCTCCGACGATTGCCGGGCGCGCGGCTCCCCCGTGGCCGCGCACGGTGATCCGGGGCGGCGGGTTAGCCGATCAGGAGAGGTACGTATGGCGGGAGACCAGACGCGGCGGGAGCTTCCCGTCCACGGCGTTCCAGGAAAGGGTTCGATCCCGGATCGGGTGCGGGTCGACGGCCTGGTCGCGCATCCGCTCGCCCTGACGGTTAGAGATCTCGCATCCTTCGCAGCGCAGACCGAGATCGACACCTTCGCCTGCTTAGAAGGATGGTCGGTTCCCGACGTCTGCTGGGAAGGAGTTCGGCTATCAGCGATCCTGGAGTGCGCCGAGCCCGACCCGAGCGCGCGCTGGATCGAGGCGAGTGCCGGCGCGTTTAGCGTCTCGCTCCCGATCGAGATGGCCCTTCGGGCGCTGCTCGCCCTGCGTCTGGGGGATGAGCCGCTCCCGATCGTCCACGGAGGACCAGTCCGTCTCGTCGTTCCCAGGAGCGCGTGCTACACCAGCGTGAAGTGGCTCGACCATATCGAGGTCCGCGATCGGCCAGGCCCCGACACGGGCCGCGCGACCGCGCTCGGACGTCTCGCGGCCGCCACGGATGCCGCGTCGGACCGACGTACCTGCTAAGCCGGGCTGGACGCGCCCTGGGCCCCGGCTTTCCGATGCAGCGCTGATCTGCCATCTTTGCGCCCGCGCAAAGATGAGCACCGTGTCTTCGCCGTACCCTTCAAAGCCAGAGCCCACTGGCAACGAGGATGAAGAAGGTATGGAAAGAGAGATCAATCTGCTTGAGCATCCGCACGAGGAGTGCCACGAGCGTGTCTTTGCTGGCCTGAATGCCATCGCCGCCGGCGATACCGCCGTGGTGATCG
>CADDYW010000079.1 GCA_902810745.1 Chloroflexota bacterium
TGAAAACTTCCTGAACAGGCGACCGTCTTTGAGGCGCCCCCTCCGGATGGCGTCCGCGGATGAGTGTGGCCTCCGTCACAGGCGACCCAGCGACGTCCGCCGAGACGTGATCCGGATTCATCGCGGTACTCGCTCCGACCTGCTTCTTCCTGCTCGTCGCGTGAGTGCGCAGGCCGTCTCCTCGTCTACGAGGAGATCCCGAACCTCCACCCGGACCTCCGGGCGGCGACCACGCTGGCTCGATGAATCAGTGCCGAACAGGTGTACCGTTCCTGCCGCGTGCTGCCTCCTGGTTGGAAACCCATTCGGACGCGGCTCCGCGGCGCTGGAACCCGGCAAGTCGACGCGGCCGGCGGGATCCGTGCGCCAGCGCAATGACCCGGCCCGGCTCTGGGCGTACCGTGACCGGCAAGGCCCAGTAGGCAGCCGTGGCTACTCGTGCGACAATGGCGTTGCCGACTGCGAGCACGGTGAGACGCGGAGGAACGAAGCTAGATGCCGGAACTGCCCGAGGTCGAGGTCACCGCCGAGAACCTGCGGCGCGCGGAGCTCCGCGCACCGATCGTCGCCGTCGATGGCCAGCTACCCTGCCGCGTGTTTTACGCGTGCTCTCCACGCACCCTCGCTGACGATCTAATCGGGCGGTGCATTCGGGCGATCAGCCGCCGTGGCAAGTACCTCCTCTTCGACCTTGACGACGGGTCGACGCTGTTGATGCACCGGGGGATGACTGGCAGCCTGCGCGTGCGTGACGGCACGGCGGCGCCGGATCGCTACGTTCGTCTCACGCTTTCGTTCGCGGATGGGCGTTCCCTCGACTTCAGCGACCCGCGCCTCTTTGGACGCGTGGTCTTCTTTCGTCGGGCCATCGACCGAGACCGATACCTCGCGGAGCGCCTTGGGCGAGACGCGCTGGCTCCGATCAGCGCGACAGAGCTCCGCGCTCTTTTCGGTACACGTCGCCGTCCCATCAAGCTTCTGCTGATCGATCAGCACCTGCTGGCGGGCATCGGGAATCTCTACGCGGATGAAGCGCTCTGGTCCGTCCGCATCCATCCGGCGACGCCAGGGAATCGGGTGAGTGATTCTCAGTACGCTGCCCTCGCGACCGCGATTCCAGCCATCCTCCAGGCCTCACTCCAGCGCGGCGGCACGACCTCCGCTCGAGAGCACCTCGCGGCCGAAGCCAGCCTTCCCCCGGATCAGCGTCCGCTGCAGGTATACGGTCGCGTCGGCCGCCCGTGCCCGCGCTGCGGTACTCCGATCGCCCGCACCGTGCTGAGCGGCCGAGGCAGCTACTTCTGTCCGACGTGTCAGCAGCCCTGCTGGTCCTCCGAGGGGCCTCCGCGCACCGGTCACGCCGAGGGGTAGTCGGGGCGCACCGACGGGCACGCCACCCGCGCGAGATACGCGAGCGTCCGGGGCCGGGTCTTGGCGATGGGGCTCGGGGCGCGGACGGCGACGTCGTGCCAGCAGTGAGGCTGGAACGGGCCCGCGCGGTGAAAGCGACGCGGCAGACACCCGCCAGCGCCGTCGCGGAGCATCTCGCCGATAGTGCGATCGGCCCGAGGCACGCCGCGCGTTCGGGGGAGCCCTGCGCTACTCACGGCGGAGCTACTACCCGCTTCGCCCGGCTCGCTCCCCCCGGCATCAGCCCGAGGTCCTCCCCGAGCGATCAGGCGCTTCGTGCGGCGCGAGACTCGGCGCTTTCCCTCCGCGCTCGCATTTTTGGCAGGGTTTCAGCGAGGTAACGATTGTAGCCCTCGGGACTCATCCAGCCAGCAGGGCAGTCGACCCGCTGGACCTCATCCGCGGCAAGCCACAGGAACTGCTTCGTCTTGCTCGTCCGCCGCCGTACCCGAACGCGCACCTTTCCATCGATCGTGTCGCGGACCCGCGCGATGCGCCCGTCGGGGATCCGGACGCAATCGCCCGGGTGAACCGTGGTGTCAGTCACCGCTAGCCTCTCGATCAGCCTATCACCGCGCGGATCGTGGCTGGTAGCTCCCTGGCACCGTTCGAAAGCTGATCGCCAGCCGGTTCCAGCCATTGATCGCCACGATCGCCAGTGTCAGGTCGACCAGCTCCTTCTCGGTGAAATGGGCCCGCGCCATCTCGTAGACGTCGTCCGGAACGTGTCCCTCGCTCACCCGCGTCACCGCCTCGGTCCAGGCGAGTGCCGCCCGCTCCCGCTCGGTGTAGTAGGGTGTCTCTCGCCAGGCGACGAGCCCGTACAGGCGCTGCTCGGTCTCCCCTCGCGCGCGGGCATCCTTGGTGTGCATGTCGATACAATAAGCGCAGCCGTTGATCTGGGATGCGCGAGTCTTGACAAGCTCCACGAGCGAGGGCTCCAGTCCACTCTGGTGCACGTATCGCTCCAGCCCGCTCATCGCCTCCAGCGCGCCGGGCGCGACCTTACTGTACTCGATGCGTGGTTGCATGCTCATCCTCCATTTTTCGAGAGACGGATTCATCGTCGTCCACACGGTCAACCGTCGGGCCGGGCCAGCGTACGAATCTCGGGAACACCCGTGGATTCCTCTCGACGCTACATCACCGACGGCTCACGGACGTGCCCCCACCTGTCGAAGCGACGAGTCCTCGGCCGCGACCGACGGCCGGGTGGCAGAGACAGCCGTTCGCGCGGCCCGCACGGCCTGGATCGCTTGCCAGACACGCTCCGGCGTCAGAGGCATATCCAGATGCCGAATTCCCAGCGGGGACAACGCGTCGATGACGGCGTTGACCACCGCGGGCGCCGATCCCATCGTCGCGAGCTCACCAACTCCTTTCGCCCCGAGCGGGTTGACCGGCGTGGGAGTCTCGGTGCGGGCGGTCTCGAACGACGGAAGGTATTCCGCCACCGGTACCGCGTAGTCTAGCAGCGAACCGGTGAGGAGCTGACCGTCCTCATCGTAGCGCACCTCTTCGAAGAGGGCCTGGGCGATGCCCTGGGCCAAGCCGCCATGAACCTGCCCCTCGACCAGCGGCGGGCTAACCACCCGGCCGCAATCGTCGACCGCGACGTAACGCCGCAGCGTGACGATGCCGGTGCTGGGCTCGACCTCGACGACCGCGACGTCGGCTCCGAAAGGAAAGGTCGTGCTCGGCGGATGGTAGAAATCGACCGCCTCCAGGCCGGGATCCAGGCCCTCCGGCAGCTGAGCCGTGTAGGCGGCCTGAGCGATCTCGCGAAGCGTCACGCCGCGATCGGGCACGCCGCGAACGAAGTACTTGCCGTTGGCGATCTCGATGTCTAGCGGTGAGGCTTCCAGAAGGTGCGCCGCGATCCTGATCGCCTTATCGCGCACGTTCTCGGCCGCGCGGTACAGGGCTACGCCCCCGACCACCAGGCCCCGCGATCCCATCGTTCCTCGTCCCGCGGGCGTACGCGCGGTGTCGCCGTGAACCACCACGACGTCATCCATGCTGACGCCGAGCTCGTCGGCGATGATCTGGGCGAAGCTGGTCTCCTGCCCCTGGCCGTGAGGGGAGATGCCAGTCGCCACGGTCACCTGGCCGCTGGGCTCGACCCGGACATTCGCGCTTTCGAACGGGCCGAAGCCGCAAATTTCGGTGAAGGTCGAGACGCCGATGCCAAGGTAACGTCCTTGTGCCCGTAACCGCTCCTGCTCCGCTCGCAGATCGGCATAACCGGCGATCTCCAACGCTTTTTCAAGCGCCTTCGCGTAGTCGCCGGTATCGTAGACCGGACCCGTCGGCGTCTGGTAAGGGAACGCATCGGGCGGGATGAAGTTTCTCCGCCGCACGTCGACCGGATCCAACCCCAGGTGATCGGCAAGGATGTCCATCATGCGCTCGATGTAGTAGGCTGCTTCCGGTCGCCCCGCACCCCGATACGCCCCGGTCGCCATCGTGTTCGTGTAAACGCCCTTGATCTCGAGGTCCACGTTCTGGCACCGGTAGACGCCCGACATCATGATTCCGGTCAGCGTCGGAACGCCGGGGTCTCGGGGATACGCGCCGAGGTCGGCGAGTAGCCGCATGCGAATGCCGGTGAGCGTTCCGTCACGTTTGGCTGCCAGCCACATCTCATTGTACTGAGCACGACCATGGTGGGTAGTCGCGAGGTTCTCGTGGCGCGTCTCGATCCATTTGACCGGGCGCTCGAGCTTCAGGGCCAGCGCCGCGGCGATCATATCCTCGGGATACGCGCTGATCTTCGTACCAAACGCGCCGCCGACGTCCGGCGCCACCACGCGGACGGCGATCTCCGGAAGGCCAAGCGTCTGGGCGATTTGCGAGCGAACGGTGTGAGGATTCTGGGTGGACGTGTACACCGTTACCCCGCGGTTGGCCGGGTCCGGCTGGGCGAGAACCGATCGCGGCTCGAGCGAGATCGACGCCAGCCGCTGGTTCTTGAGCGTCTGGTGCACGACGACGTCCGCCTCGGCGAAGGCGCGGTCCGGATCGCCGGACTTGCGCACCCAGGTATAGGCAACGTTAGCGGGCACGTTATCGTAGAGGCGGGGCGCACTCGGCTGCACCGCTCGGCAAACGTCGGTCACCGCCGGGAGCGGCTCGTAATCCACCGCGACCAGCGCGATGGCATCTTCGGCGATAGCACGGCTCGTGGCCACGACGACCGCGACCGCTTGTCCCACGTGCCGTACCCGGTCGACGGCGAGGGGGTAGACGACGACCGGCGCCATCCCTTTCGGGCCGCCGCCTCCTTCACCCGCGCCAAAAGGCATCGGGCCCGCGAGCTCGCGAAATTCCTCGCCGGTGAGGACGGCGAGGACGCCGGGCAGTTGCTTCGCCGCCGTCACGTCGATGCTCTTGATGCGGGCATGCGCATAAGGGCTCCGAACAAGCGCCATGAATGCCAGGTGGCGCGGCTGGATGTCGTCCACGTACGTCCCGTTGCCGGTGATCAGTCGTGGATCTTCCTTGCGCCTGACACGCGCCCCCATCAGCTTGCTGTACACCACGGTTTACCTCCTCGATGCTCCCATCTCGAGTCTGGCGCGGCTGCTGGCGCTTTTCTTTGCGCTGGCGCATAAACTCCTGGCACGGTCAGGTGCATTTCGTCAGCGAGCAGGGGGATGTGGCGCGCCTCGGCAGCAGGACTCTGGGCTATGGGTGCGCGCCGAGCGCGAGGGTAGCGCCAGCACCGTGGGGCCGTGGACCGGGCACGCCACGCCTGGCTGGCTCCCCTACATTACCGGAATGAAGGCGGGCCCGGATAAACTCCTCTTCCGACGCCGCGGCTACCCACCTGGCACGTGGCAGCGAGTCGGGGCTTGACGGAGCAAAGCCCGCCGCTTCCGTTGGGCAGGCCGCATCGGAGGTTGGTGCGGCAGGCGGTGTGGGCTCGTTTTATGTCGTCTTCGTGCAGGAACACCGAGGGCGTGCTGCAGTATGAGCCGCCGGCCTGATGGCCAGGAAGGCTGCCGCGGGGTCCGCCACCCCGAATGATACTCCCCATCCAGCGCGACCGGGCCGCGTCCCCTCGTCAATCGAGCTCGCCGTCGGCGAGGCCGGTCGGCAGATTCTTCGGCGTGGAGAAGCGGCTGGTAATCTCGACGTGTCGGTTCTCGCGCGATGCCACGTGGATTCCCTCCATCACCTCGAGAACGTGGTACGCCAGCTCCCCGCTTGCGCGCTGGGGGCGTCCGGTGCGAATCGCGCGAGCAAGGTCAGCCACGCCGATGCCTCGACTGTTCACGGTATACCCGTGCGTCAGTGGAACCTCGGTCCAGGTCGTCTCGCCTGGTTTCCGCAAGCGCACCGGCCCGCCGAAGGTATTGGGATCGGGCACGCTCAGCGAGCCAGCCTCACCGTAAATCTCGATTCGTGGCAGCTCGGTGGGCCAGACGTCGGTCGTCGTGATGATCGTGCTGACGGCGCCGTTGGCGTGATCCATCACCCCGACGACGTGGCTGGGCGTCTCGACCTTGTACTGCGGATCGCCGAGCGGACGCTCCGGCCAGGTGATTCTGGCCGAGCCAGTCACCCGCCGGAATGGCCCAACCAGCACCGCCAGTGCAGTGAGATAGTAGGGCCCCATATCGAACATCGGACCAACCCCGGGCTGGAAATAGTAGCCCGGTGGCTTCTGGGTCACGCTCTGGCGGGTCGGGTTCTCCGGACGAGGCGCGCGAAAGGCCCACATCTCCGGTCCATGACTCATGAAGTACGCGACCGCCGCGACTGGCTGTCCAATCGCGCCATCTTCGATCAGCTTCTGGCAGGTCTGAATGCCACCTCCCAGGAACGTGTCTGGAGCGCAGCCGACGCGTAGACCCTGGCGCGCGGCGAGGTCGAGGATCCGACGCCCATCGGCGGAGCTGGTCGCGAGCGGTTTTTCGCTGTACACCGACTTGCCACTTTCAAGTATCTGGAGCGAAACGTCGGCGTGGGCCGGGGGATTCGTCAGATTCAGGACGATCTCGATCTCTGGGTCCGCGAGGAGCTGTTCGGGGGTGTAGCGGCGCGGGATGTCGTACATGTCGGCGCGGAACGTCACCGCCTCCGGTACAAGGTCGGCGCAGGCGACGATCTCGATGTCACGCATGCGCCGGGCGGTCTCAAAGTAAATACCGCTGATCTGCCCGCAGCCGATCACGCCAACCTTTGTAGGCTCACTCATCGCTTGTCCCTCTTGCTTGATCCTGCACCAATCAGGCTCCTCAGGTACTGTCGTCCCCACCCTGGACCCACGTTAGACGCCGATACTCGCGAGATAGCGTCGGCTGATCATCGCGCTCTCGAACGCGCTGGCCTTTCGGGTTACGTCGGTCTCGACCACGACCCAGCCCTGGAATCCGACGTCCTGCAGCGCGGCAAACACGCCAGGAAAGTCGATCATGCCCTCGCCCAGCTCGACGAAGATGCCGTGGTCGGAGAACTCGCGGTAATCCCAGCGCCGCGCGACCCCCTCGACGCGGACGGACGAGGAGATATCCTTGATGTGCAAGGTCTTGATGCTGGCACCGTAGTCACGCACGAACCTGACTGGATCGTCGCCGGCCCAGGCCAGATGGCCAAGGTCCGGCCCCTGGAAGACGACACTCCGGTCGACAAGATCGAAGAGGCGGTCGATCTCGTCGCGCGTCTCGACGGGCGAGCCGACGTGATTGTGGAAGCAGGCTCGCACTCCCTCGCGGAGGGTCACCTCGCCGACGGCATTGAGGAGATCGGCCAGAACCTTCAGCTGCTCGGTCGGGGTGGCAGTCGCACCCGTAACCTGGCCGGCCAGGGCGCGGCGCTGCGGAGTGAGTGTCGACGCGACGTACAGCTCGGTCAGTCCAAGCACGCGGGCGAAGGCTGCCTGGCGGGAAGCCTGCGCGAGCTGCTCAGACCTCAGGTCGGCATTCCACCACTCCAGGCCCAGGTAGCCGGGCGCCGGCTTTAGACCGTGTCGCGCGTATTGCGCGAGCACATCCGACGGTGAGACATCGCCGAAGCGTCCGACCGGCGCACCCTCGTAGCCGGCCCGGGCAATCTCCTCCAGCACCTTCTCTCGAGGATACTCCCTCCCCCAGGTAATCTGCCCGCACGCAAGCTTGATCCCCTGCATGGAGAGACCCTCCTTACGAGCTTATCTGGATCTCCTGCCTGATACCGCGCAGATCGATCTCGATCTCACGATCGTCGATCGGGGGGCGCGCGTAAAACCAGCGGACCCCGTGGCGCGCCGCCGGGCCGAGCGGACGAAGAATCTCTGGCCCGAGGAGGGCGCTGAAGTCGTGGATAGTGTATACGCCAACCGCGGTAATATCCTCCCGTCGTGCACCAAGCGCCGCGAGACGCGACTGCATCGTCCTTACGACATTCTGGATCTTCTCCCGGAGCGCGTCCTGGCCTGTCTCGCCTCGGCGCACCTCCGGTGCTTCTGCCGCTCCAGCGACGACGAAGGATGGGATATCACGGCTGCTCGTGGGCACGGTGTAGGAGAACGCGAAGAGTTCTTGCTCTGCTGGCGGATCGATCGCGGGACACACGTTCGTCCTGGCAACCGGGTTCTCGCCGCCGACGTAGAGCCCCCAGCTCTCGAGGAGATCCATGTACTGCTGGTTGAAGGTCCCCGGCCCCATCCACGCATCCGGTCGGTACGGCCTTGCACAGCGCAGCTCGACCGCGCAAAGTGCCGCGCGTGGCCGTCCGAGTGACGCGAGGTGGTGCTCGACGAAGGCAAGCCCCTCGCGCCAGGGAAGCGATCGGCGCAGAATGGCGTGGACGATCTCGTAGCCTGGCGCCGCGATAGCCCCACCGGAATATGGCGTCTTGCCGCCATTCGGGACGAAGAGATAGCCTCCCTCCCGTTGCTCGAGCAAAGTCATGATCACCTCTGGTGGCGCGCTCGGCGCCGACCATCCTCCTTGGACAATGGTATCCGCGCGTACTCCGCCGCGATGAGCGGCCAGGCGGCTGGATCTGAACGGCTGGATCATAACAGATCCACGCACGAAGCGTCCGCCCGTCTGTTGACAGGCCATCGCCGCATGGTGATACTGGCGACACCCAGGAACCAGAACCGGTGCCTGGGGTTGCGAAGAGGCTGCTTTCCCTGCGCGGAGGCTTGGCGATGCTCCGAGGCCAACCTATCATCCGGTGGCCCCTGCCCATTCTTTTGCTCGGCACCGCTTTGATCGTCGCGTCGTCCATCGGAGCGTCGCCATCCGCCCGTGGACCGGAGACACCCAGCGTCGCAGGCCGGCCAGCGGAAGTCTGGACGCCGACACCTGCGCCTCGGCCGACACCATCGCCGACGCCTTCGACCTCGACCTCGCGGCCAACGCGCTCGACGTCGCCCCACCCCGCCGGGGCCGCTGCGACCACCGGGACTGATCTCCAGTCGGCTTTCGCCGCCGCCGCGAGGGAGTTCGGCGTTCCCGAGGGTATTCTCCTTGCCGTCTCCTACAACGAGTCGCGCTGGGAGCATCACCACGGCGAGCCGAGCACCGAAGGCGGCTACGGGCTTATGCACCTCACCGACGTACCAGATTCCAGCCAGACCGGCACCAGGCAATCCGATTCGCGCCACCACACGCTGCTGACCGCTGCGAAGCTGCTCGCAACGAGCCCCGACACGCTCAAACGAGATCCGGCTCAGAATATTCGTGGTGGCGCGGCGCTTCTCGCCCAGTACGCTAAAGATACGGTCGGAGCGATCCCTCGAGAGACGGGAGACTGGTATGGAGCGGTCGCGATGTATCGCGGTTCGCCCGTCGCGGCCGTCTCCCTCGGCTTTGCGGACGCGGTCTTCGCGACACTCCGCCGGGGCCAGACGGGAGTGACGAGCGACGGACAGGAGATTGCGCTTGCTCCGGAGAACGTCAAGCCGAACCGACGCACGGCAGACCATCTGCTCAAGGAGCTATCGCCGGACGTCCCGGTCGAGTGCCCATCCGGCCTCACCTGCACGTTCGTTCCCGCTATCTATCAGCTCAACGACGCGAACAATCCCGCCGACTATGGCGATTATGACCTGGCGACCCGTCCCGGTCGCGGCCTGACCATCCAGTACATCGTCATCCACGATACCGAAGGCGTCTTCACGGATGCGATCAAGACGTTCCAGGATCCCACGCAGAATCTCAGCGCCAACTACGTCATCCGCTCCGAGGACGGTCTAATCATCCAGATGGTCCCGACTCAGGACGTGGCACACCACGCGGGCAACTGGTACGTCAACACTCACGCTCTCGGTATCGAGCACGAGGGGATTGCCCTCGAGGGCGCTACCTGGTACAGCGAGCCTCTCTACCAGGCATCAGCGCGCCTGGTTCGTTACCTCGCCGAAAAGTACGACGTTCCGCTCGATCGCGCCCACATCATCGGCCACGACGAGGTTCCTGGCCTGACCCCTGATGATCAGACGCGGCAGCACTGGGACCCCGGGCCGTTCTGGGACTGGGCGCACTACCTCGAGCTCCTCGACGCACCACTCAAGCCGGGCGCTGATAGCCGGATCGTCACGATTGCTCCACGTTTCGCTGCCAATACCCCAGCGGTGAGCCGCCGCTGCGACGCGAGCGGCTGCGACGACCTGCCGGCGCAGGCGGCGAACTTCGTCTATCTGCGCCAGGCTCCGTCGTTCAGCGCACCGCTGATCGCCGATGCCGCGCTCACGACGCTCCAGACAACGCCAGGTCAGGGAACAACGCGCGCCGACGACTGGGGCGATAAGGCGGTGACCGGCCAGCAGTTCTACCTGGCGGACTCCCGTGGGGACTGGGATGCGATCTGGTTCGGCGGGCAGAAGGCCTGGTTCTATAATCCAGGTCGCGCCAGCACTCTCTCCGGCCACGGTACGCTCGTCAGTCCCCGAGAGGGCAGGTCGGCGATTCCCGTGTTCGGCGCAGCGTACCCCGAGGCGACCGCGTATCCGCCGAATGTCACGCCGGTCCCGATTGTTCCGCTTGACTACAGTATCTCTGCCGGCCAGGTCTACGTCGCGACCGGCGTCGTCCCGACGGATTACTATGACGCGATGACCTATGCCACTGATCCATCTGGCTACGCCGTCGTCAAAGGTCGAATACAGTACTATCAGATCTTCTTCAATCATCGACTCGCGTTCGTGCGCGCCGATGACGTTGATACGCTCACGGGTCAGTAGAGCGGGAGGACAGACCTCACATGCACGGATCAGGAGTAGCCTCGCCAGCCGATCGGGAAGGTCGGGCGCCGAGACCCGGTGCCTGGAAGCCTGCGGCCACGTTTCAACACAAAGAGGCAGCGCTGGCCCGACGGTCGCTGCTCGCGTTCTCGGCACTCGCCATTGGTGGCACCCTGCTCTCGCTTGTCGGCTGCTCGTCGGACCCCCTCCCGACGCCGACGCCTCGTCCGATCGCCAGGCTGGCGTCCCCGATCCCCACTGCCGCTCGGCCTACGGTCGTGGCCGGGAGTCAAGCGACTGCGCTGCCGGCCATGCCGACGCCCTCACCCGCGGCCGCGTTCACTCCTGCACACCCCTCACCCACGACCATCCCGATCCGCACCCCTACCAGCGGCCGCATCGTCCTGGCCTACTACGTCCCGTACGACTCGACCTCCTGGGCGTCGCTGGAGACACACGCGGACCAGATTGACTACCTCGCCACCCAAACCGTCTTCGCGGATCGATGCGGCGGGATCACGACGCAGGATGACCGAACGCTTCAGGCCTTCGCCAGGAGCCACGGCATCCCAGTTCTACCATCGATCTTCACCTACGACCAGGCGATCAATCACAAACTGCTGACTGACGCGGCGACCGCTGCTCGGGCGGTTGATATACTGACCAGGTACGTCGTCGAGGAAGGGTACGCCGGGCTCGACGTCGATCTCGAGAACATCGCCCCGGCCGACCGAAATGCGTTGACTGCCTTTGTTGGTCAGCTCGGCGCCGCGCTGCACGCCCGGGGAAAGCTCCTGACGATGGCAGTACCCGCGAAGACGACGGAGACGAAGACCGGCCTGTCCGCGGCCTACGACGAAGCAGCACTGGCGCCTCACGTCGACCTCGTAACCATCATGAGCTACGACTACTCCTGGGCTGGCGGTCCTCCCGGCGCAATCTCACCCGACTCCTGGGTCGATCGTGTCATTGGCTACGCGACCAAGCAGTTCCCGCCCGAGAAGGTGCTGATGGGCGTTGGCTTCTATGGCTACGATTGGAACGTGTCGAACGGCGGGCGGGCGCGCGCGCTGCGCTACCCGCAGGCCGAGGCCCTGGCCAGTCGGTATGGTGCGAGTATCGCTCTCGATCCGGTGACGCGCTCGGCAACCTTCCGCTACGTCGCGCAGCCAGACGATCCCCCCATCCCGAGCCTTGGCGCTCCGCCGCTTCGGCACGACATTCACGTCTCCCAGCCACCACCGTGCTCGATCCCGACGCCGACGCCCGCACCTCCCGCCAAACCTTCCTGGGAGCTTCCCGGGCAGCACGTCGTCTGGCTGGAGAACGCCAGGAGCCTTGCCGCCCGCCTGGAGATCGTCCAGAAGCATCACGCCGCTGGTATTGCCGCCTGGCGCCTCGGCCAGGAAGACCCGTCCGCCTGGTCGACCATTCGTGACTGGCGGCATCGCAGCTAGTCGTGCTCTGAACATTCAGGATTTTGTCAGTTGGGCCGAGCACTTATTCGGGCTTCTGTCAGGGTTGCCCCGTAGGATCAAAACGAGCAGAGAGCTCTACCCTGCGTACAATGGCGCGGCAATGGTTGGGTTGAGCAGGCAGCACCGGGGAGCAGGCACGTTACACTCGTACCGAGACGCGCGACCGGCGTGTCTGCGCACGATCGAGGCGACCTTCGCTCGCGTACTGCATCGTGATCCGCGATGAAGTGCAGTCTGATGCGTCATCTCCCGCTTTCCCGGACATCCCGTAGCCCTGATACAAAGCGACTCACCCCTCCCTTCCGTCGTCTCAAGCTCCTCACGATTCTTGCACCGGTCGTCTTCTTCAGTGTGCTGGACCTGTTCCAGCACGTCCTGTATCCACGGCTGTTCTCGGCGATGACCAGCTACGTCGTCGCGGTCGGGATCGTCTTCATCGGGACGCTGGCCTTCTCCGAGGTGATATTTGGCGTCGTCAATCGCATGCAGATTCGGCTTGTCCAGCAGAACCGCGAGCTTCTCGCACTGCATCAGGCCGGGCTTGACATCGCGGGCGAGCTGCAGCTCGAAGTGGTTCTTCAAAAGATCGTCGATCGGGCACGAGAGCTCGTAGGAGCGCGGTATGGCGTTCTCTCTCTGCTGCGCGAAGAGGGAGGCATCGAGACGATCCTGACCTCCGGAGGCACCGAGAACGAACGGAGCCGTCTGATCACCCTCGTCGAGGAATGGGAGCCGTCCGTCCTTGCCCCGAGCAGCAGTCGATCGCCGCTCCCCGGCGAGGGATCGGCAGCAGCATCCCCGTCATCAGCCGCCAGTGTGCCGCCGCGACCGCGCTCGCTCGTTGCCGTGCCGATCCGATCGCACGGACGGGTCCTCGGCAACCTCTACGTGACCGAGGCCACCGGTACTCGGTCTGGATTCGACGCCAACGATGAGAACACGCTCTTTCGGTTCGCGACGCAGGCTGCCCTCGCGATCGAAAACGCGCGCCTCCACCGTCGCATCCAGGTGCTCGCGGTCACGGCGGAGCGCGAATGGATCGCGCGGGAGCTCCACGACACCCTCGCCCAGGTGCTTGGCTATGTGAATACGAAAGCTCAGGCCGCGCAGGAGCTGCTGCGAACGGGCCAGCACGAGCGCGCTGCCGTTCAGATTGGCCAGCTCGGAGAGGCGGCACGCGCTGCCTATGCCGATGTGCGCGAAGGAATCCTCGGGCTGCGCACGTCGGTGTCTCCCGAGCGAGACTTCCAGGACACCATTCGGGAATACCTGGAGAACTGGCAGGAACAGAGCGGCATCGCAGCACAGCTGAGCGTCTTACTTCGCGATGGCGCGGGCCCCCATCTTTCTCCTTCGGCGGAGATCCAGCTCCTGCGGATTCTGCAGGAGGCACTCGCGAACGTGCGGAAGCACGCGTGCGCCACCCGCGTGCGCGTGGCGCTGACGGAGGACGAGGGCGCGGTCAGCGTCGAGGTCGAAGACGACGGGATCGGCTTCGATCCCTCCGCGTTGGGGCGCGCCGGTTTTCCACGTTTCGGATTGGCGACGATGCGGGAGCGGGCCGAGGCGATTGGTGGATCCATGGTGATTCACTCGGCTCCCGGGCACGGGACCCGGATCCAGCTGGCAATCCCTCTCGGAACCGTCTCAGCCGCAAAGGGAGGAGGAGCTCGTGCGCGTCTTGATTGCCGATGACCACCCACTCTTTCGCGACGGACTGCGTAGCTTGCTCGAAGCGCGCGGAATCGACGTCGTCGGAGAAGCCAGTGACGGCCGGAGCGCGGTTGAGCTCGCCGAACAGCGACGGCCGGACATCGTGCTGATGGATCTGGCGATGCCTGGCGTCGGAGGCCTCGCTGCGACCCGCCTCATCAGCGCGAAGCTGCCCGACGTTCGCGTTGTCGTCCTGACCGCGTCGGATGACGACGCCGACCTGTTCGAGGCAATCAAGTCCGGGGCGCACGGGTATCTGCTCAAAAATCTGGAGTCGAGCCAGTTCTTTCGTCTACTCGATGGCGTGGCCCAGGGAGAGCCGGCACTGACCCCCAGCCTGGCCCGCAAGCTGCTCACCGAGTTCGCCAAACCCACCGAGGCCAGTCATCCCGAGAGGTCGCCCGATGCACTGACCGAGCGCGAGCAAGAGGTCCTCCGGTTTCTCGTTCAGGGCATCACCTCCAACCGCGACCTGGCAGAGAAGCTCGGGGTAAGCGAGAACACCGTGAAGTATCACCTGCGCAACATTCTGGATAAGCTGCATCTCCAGAACCGCGCCCAGGTGGTAAGCTACGCCGTTCGACACGGCCTCCTCCCCGGCGCGACGTAGATCTGCCTCCAACGCTTGGTACTGCCGAACAGGTCCGCCCATCGCCCGTCGCACGGCGCTGGAAGTTCTCTCGATCCGCGTGATCGTCCCACGCGGGTTCCCACCGTGGGAAGACTCCGCGCGCAGCTCTGAAATCAGGACCAGACTGTCGTCGGTCGATCGAGATCTCTCCTACCTGTTTGGGTAGGCGTGGGAGCAGACGGCCCGCCTCGACGGGCAGGATCTCCCTACCCGACAAATTCATTCGAAGACTACCCTCCCGTGCGTGGCGTTGGCCTGAACAGGTCCCCATGATTGATCGTGAAAGGCGAAGTTCGGGTGATCAGGTGATGAGCATGGAGGACCAAAGGCCAAAGGCTTCCACGACCGTGAAGCGGCGTCGATTTCTGCGAGCCGTTGGGCTGGCAGGTATCGGGACCGTCGCGGCGAGCTCGGTCGTTGCCGAGCGGACAGCTGCCGCTCCCACCGAGGCACCGGCACCGTCGACCGAGGCTGAGCATCAGTGGGTCATGGTCGTCGATCTGCGTCGATGCGACGGCTGCAATAAATGTACGGAGGCATGCCAGCAGACACACGATCTCTACAAGGAGCAGACCTGGATCAAGGTCTACACCCAGACGGACGCGGTCGGACGAACCTACTATCAGCCTGTTCTCTGCCAGCAGTGTGATAACCCTCCCTGCGTGCACGTCTGCCCGGTTGGGGCAACCTACAAGAACAACGAGGGGGTGGTTCTCGTCAATCAGAATGTCTGCATCGGCTGCCGCGCCTGCATGGCTGCGTGCCCCTACGGTGCGCGCTATTTCAACTGGAAGGATCCCCAGCCCGCGACAAATCTTCTGGAGCAGCCCATGCCCGAGTATCCGGTGCCTCCCAAGAAGGGCACGGTCGGCAAGTGCATCCTCTGCGTGCATGACACCGACGTCGGCCGGCTTCCGGCCTGTGTGGACGCCTGCTCCATGGGAGCACTCTACATCGGCGATATGAAGACAGACGTCGCGGTGAACAGTAACGGGGAGACGGTCAAGCTGTCGCAGTTCCTGCGGGACAATGATGCCTTCCGCTACCGCGAGGAACTCGGCACGCAGCCGCGCGTCTGGTACATCGCGGGCCACGCCCAGGATCTCAACTTCTGAGAGCTGTGGCAGGAGCCGGTGATCGCAACCGTTCGAGGAGGATGCATGATCGACAACGAGTATTTCAGGGCCGCCGATGTCCGAGAAGCCGCGTTACGCCCGCTTGCGCCGAGCGGTCCACGGTTCTGGGTCATTGCCGCCATTCTGTCAGCACTCTCCCTCATCGGCGTCGTGGGATTCGTGATCCAGCTCGTCGACGGCCTCGGCGTGGCAGGGTACGCCGACCAGACCTTCTGGAGCATCTACGAGGCGAATCTCGTCGCGTTCATTGGCGTCAGCTACGGTGGGGCGCTGGTGTCCGCGATCCTCCGCCTGACCCACGCACAGTGGCGCGCTCCGATCACTCGATTGGCCGAATCCATGGCCGTGTTCTCGCTCGTCATCGGAGCGCTGTATGCGATTATTCACCTCGGTCGTCCCGAGCGGATCTGGGAGCTGGTCGTCCGACCACGGATCGACTCTCCGATCGTCTGGGACTTTGTCGCGGTCACCACCTACCTCGTCGCCACGTTGATCTTCCTCTATCTCCCGCTGATTCCCGATCTCGCGGTCCTGCGCGACCGGTTTCAAGACGCGGGGGGCTGGCGCGCGCGTCTTTACCGAATCCTGGCGTTGAACTGGTCCGGCCTGGCCCACCAGCGAGAGATACTGAACCGAGGCATCACCACGATCGCGATTCTGATCATCCCCATCGCCGTGCTAGTGCATTCGGTGCTGAGTTGGGCGTTCGCCGTCACCAGCCGGCCAGGATGGCACAGTACGATCTTTGGCCCTTACTTCGTCATCGCCGCTCTGTACTCTGGCGTGGCAATGGTGATCCTCGTCGTCGCCGCCTTTCGCAAGGCATATGATCTCACCTCGTACATCCAGCTCAAGCACTTTCAGAACCTGGCGTTTATCATGCTCGCCCTCGACGTCCTGTACCTGTACTTCACGTTCACCGAGTTCCTGACCGAAGGCTACGCGATGACCGAGGACACAGCATCGATCATTCAGGCGCTCCTTCTTGGCCAGTACGCACCGTCCTTCTGGCTGTTCGTCCTGGGTGGGGGACTGATTCCACTCCTCCTCGTCGCCGTGCCAAGGACGCGGACGGTGACCGGCATCGTCGTCGCGTCGGCCCTCGTCGTAGCGGGCATGTGGCTGAAACGCATCCTGATCGTCGTACCGCCTGCGGCCCACCCGCTGATTGTCGGGCCGTGGGGCGCGTTCCATCTGACGTGGGTGTCGGTCGCGGTGACGGTGGGCGGAGCAGCCGCGATTCCACTCCTGATGATGTTCTTCTTCAAGCTCGTTCCGGTCCTCGGGATCGACGAGATCGAGCAGCTCGCCGAAGAGAACGCTCAGGCGCTTCCGAGCGTGCTGGCGACGCCCGAATCGCCGGTCGCCCTGTCACGATGAGGTGGTGCACGATGATACGACGTATCTTCATCGCCTGGTCGCTATTCCTCGCTCTGGTGACGCTCGGGATCGGGGCTGTCTCCGCACAGACGCTGGCGGCAACCGGAACCAGGCTGACCGTGCAGGACACCCCGCGCGTCGACGAGAACGGCAATATCGTCAAGGGGCAGCTCGTCCTGACGGCGACACTCACCACGACCGACGGCAAGCCGGTGAGCGATCAGCGGATCCAGTTCTACGAGAAGGCCTCCTTCATGGGGGGTGAGCGCGAAGCTCTCCTGGGGACCGCAACGACGGATTCGAACGGGGCGGCGGCGATTCAATACCAGCCGGCTCATACCGGCACCGATACCATTGTCGTGCGCTTCGCGAGTAACGGTGGATATCAGGCCACCGAGTCGCAGCTGCAGCTCGACGTCACGGACGTCGTCCCGCCGTTCACCTCCGAGCCCGCCCCATTCGCCACCGTGGGAACCGGTCTGTCGATCGCGTTTGCGCTTCTGGTCGTGGGCACCTGGGCAGCGCTGCTCGGGACGCTGCTTCGCTCCATTACCGGCATTCGAGCGGCCGCCAGGGCTTCTGGAGCTCGCGCGGCGGCGAACGTATCGCCGTCTAATCTCGCCGAATCACGGCGCTAGAAAAATCGGGAGGTTCGTCATGATTCTCGGTCACGCATCAAAGAGGTTTCTCGGGGTAGTCTTGCTGATGATAACCGTTGGGCTCCTCCTCACGGCATGTCAGGCAGCAGCTGCGCCAGCCGCCTCGCCTACTGCTTCGGCGGCGACGACGACGTCGAAGCTAATTCTCTCCGCCGACGTGGTCCAGGGGTCGAAAAACGTCCCAAAGGAGCAGCAAGCAACTAATGCCTGTGTCTTGAGCAGTCGGTTTCCTCGTAACTCCGAGATCGTCTGGCGGGTTCGGGTCTATGATCCTCGGACGGGGAACATGATGAACAAATCGCAGCTCAGCAAGGTCGAGGTCCAGCTCTCGAACGGCAAGACGCTGACGATGGACTACGGTCCGCATCCGAAGAATCCGCCAGGAGAGTCGTACTGGACCGCGTCGTGGGTGGTTCCCAAGGACAACCCAACCGGAACACTGAACTACACGATCGTCGCCACCAGCGTTGACGGCCGCACGGGCGAGTACAAGCCGATCAGCGTCCAGAGCTCGCTGCCGACGATCACGGATCAGACGCTCCCTGATCTAGCCCAGGCTGGTTAACGCTCGGGTTGTCGAACATCGTCGGCGACCGAGGCGTCGCCGACGAGCAAACAGATTCGGTGATGTTGGAGGCCAGCGATGAAAGCCGATCACGCAAATCCGCTCCGGGCGACGCACGCTGCCATCGGTACCGTCCTGGCGCTTGGGCTGGCCGTGCTTCTCGTGCTCACGAGCTGTCAGATCTCGTTGCGGCCGGTGGTCGCACCGGCACCAGCGGCCGAGCCCGGGTCAGCCGCCGGAATCAGTGCCAACGCGAGCACGAGCGGACCGGCGCAGGCCCAGGCCGCGGCGCAGACGCAGGTATATTCTGCGTCACTGGTACTCACGCCGACCCACGCACCGGTCGGAGCCACGGTCCAGATCACGGGACGTGGCTACCGACCAGGCGCCAACGTCGACCTTGTCTGGTACACGGTCGCCGGGCACTATGAGCTCCAGAATCGGACGGAGTTCGTCGGCCAGCGGTACGAGGAGCGCTCCCAAGTACTGACGACCACGCGGGCCGATGATTCGGGGAGCATCAGGACAGCCATCCAAGTTCCGGTGGGGTTTGGCGGTCCGCACGACCTGCGCGGACGGGTTGACGGCAAGGAGGTCTCGCAGGCCGGGCTGATGGTCGAGCCCGTCGTATCGCTGACGCCGCGCGAAGGACCGGTCGGCACGCCGATCGAGCTCAAGATCGTCGGCGTGGATCTGCGGACAAACCTGAATACCTGGCACGTTCTCTACGACAACAAATACGTCGGGTTCGTCTCCGCCGTGACCACCAACGGCATCGCGACGGCACATTTTCGGGCAGCGGGCCCGGTCGGCAACCACGTCATCGCGGCGTGGAACAACTCCTACAACCCGACGCCCTACCTCGCCTGGGACACCTCGCCGTTCAAGGATATCCCTGGTCCGGGGACCGAGTTCACCTTCCGCGTGACGAGCGATCCCGGCCCGGCCGCACCGCAGGTCGAGCCCTACTCGCCGACGGACCTTCCCTGGCCATCGAACACGAGGGGACCGGCAAAGCTGACGCTTTCAGTCAATCAAGGCACGGTTGGCCAACCAATCGTGCTTCGGGGAAGTGACCTGCCCGCGAATACGAGTCTCACGCTGCGGTGGTCGACCCAGGTCGGTGACCGCGTCTCCGGCAGAGGATTTACCGAGGAGATGCGCCCGCTCGGCACCGTGACCACCGGTCCAGACGGTGCGTTCCAGAAGGACCTGACCATCCCCGACGATCTCGGCGGCCAGCACCGGATCGAGGTCGTCAACGGCGATCAGGTGCTTGGGACGACTGGTCTGGTGATCGAGCCGTCTTTCGTCTCGATGAGCGCGACACGCGTCCACGCCGGTGACCAGGTCACGATCCACCTGAAGGGCCTGGGCTGGACGACGTATGACAACACCTATACCGTGACCTACGACGACGCTTACATCGGGTACGTGTGTGGATTCAGCACAAATGGGGACGTGCAGTTCCGCATCACGGCGACTGGCGGCGCCGGTACGCACATCGTCGACTTCTACCCAACTATCTACAAGGGCCAGGACCTGACTCCACGTGTCTATTCGATGCCACAGCTCAGCTATCGCGATGATCATCCCCAGCGATTGACCCCAGCGATTCACCTCGCCATCGAGGTGGTCGAGTAGGTCCGCGCGAGGATGTCGGCGCACGTGCCGGGCGGCCACGGTCACTCCTCGGGGAGTGACCGTGGCCGGAAGGGAAGGTACCGTGTCAGATGTCAGAGAGGGTGCACGAACAGGATGGGCGTCAGCAACCTTCACCACCAGATCCGGGCACGTCCTCATCGCGGCAATGCACCGCTGACACCACCGCGGGAACCCGACAGCGCGCTGGGCGAGGAGGAGGATCAACGACTCTCACGCGAAAGATCGTCATCGCCTTCGTGATCGTGCTTGCCTTGGTCGGCGTTCAGGCAGCGCTGACGATCTACCTCCTGACGCGTGTTGTTGAGCAGTCGGCGCGATTGGTCGGCCCAGCCCTCGACCGCGTGGACAATCTGGCGCACATCGAAGCCGACGTGCTTCGACTGCGAACGCTGGAGTATTCGATGATCTGGAGCGCGAGCGATGGCGTTCGGCAGGAGTATGAGCTGGAGATGGAGACCCTGAGGACGGATATCGATCACCGCTTCCAGTCATACGATGCGCTGGGACCCAATCCCACGCTCATGGATACGCTGTCCAGCGTGAAGCAGAGCTATCGCGATTACCTTGTCTCCCTGCAGGAGGTCACGTCAGATGTGCTGAAGGGTGATCAGGCCGAAGCGCTCTGGGCGTACCTGCGCTACCAGCCCTCCTTCCAGCATTTCGACGACCTCTTGCACGGTTTGCGCCATCAAGAGTACCACCAGACTGAGCTCCTGCGCGATCGCATGGTTCAATCCGTCGTGTGGGCACGCTGGCCACTGGGCATCGTCGTCGTCCTCGTGGCCGGAGCAGAAGTCATTCTCGGCTGGCACGTGTCCCGCCACATCGCCCAGAGCATGGAAGTCCTGCTGCAGGGAGCACGACGGATCGCCGACGAAGATTTCAGTACGCCGGTTATCCCACCTCCCGAGCAGGAGCTAGCGACCCTTGCCGAGACCCTCAACGCGGTCATGGCGACACTCGCCGCTCAAAATGCCGAGAGGACACGGCTCCAGGAGGAGCGGCTCCGCCTCGCGCGAAACCGTCTCAGCCAGATCGTTCAAGCCCAGGAGAACGAGCGCGCGCGCATCTCGCGCGAGCTTCACGACCAGGCTGGCCAGGCACTCACCGCGCTGCGCTACGGTCTCAGCCGGGTGCAGCTTCACGCGGGCGACGCGTCGCTCGCCGAGGAGCTCGGCCGCCTGATCATCCTCGCAACCCAGACGAGCCAGCAGATCAGCGCCCTCGCACGGGACCTGCGTCCCTCGGTGCTGGATGATCTGGGACTCATTCCCGCTTTGCGCAGCTATGCCCGTGAGTTCTCGGAGAGGATCGGCGTCCCGATCTCCCTTTCGATCACGGGATCGATTCCACGCCTGATCTCGGACGCGGAGACGACTGTGTTCCGCGTGGTCCAGGAAGCGCTCACCAACGTGGCGAAGCACGCCCAGGCCAGCCACGTCTGGGTTGACCTGATCGCCCAGGGGGATAGTCTCCAGATTCGCGTGCGCGACGACGGTCGCGGATTCGATCCTCGGACGGTGGCACAGGAGTATCGACCCGGTGTCGACTCACGACCGGGCCTTGGACTGATTGGCATCCGCGAGCGT
>CADDYW010000080.1 GCA_902810745.1 Chloroflexota bacterium
CGAGATCGCCCGGGCGGCGGCGTCGGCAGGGGGAGCGCTGGGCGGCCTGGCGGGCGGCGCGCTCGCCTCGGGGGAGGGTCCACCGCCCGAGGAAGAGCCGCTTCCCCACCCCGAGGCGGCAAATCCTACCCCGGAGCCGATTCCGGCCGCGCCGGGCGAGGGTCCCACCGTTCAGTTCGAGGAGCCGTCGGTGGGCACGGGCCCTGGCCGGTCGGGCGGCAGCATGCCGACCGAGCCTTCCGAGCCCGGCGCGATCGCGGGCACTCCAGAGAATGGTCAGCCGTCGCTTGCCGACGAGCCGCCGCTCGGGCCGCGCAGTCCAGGCGAGACAAACGAGCCTACCCCGATCGACGAAGCGCCGGACACTGTGCGGGAGCCGCCGGAGGAAATCTCTGAGCTGCCAGAAGGGTCGGCCATGCAGGCGGACACGCCCGAGGGCACACGCGAGATGTACGAGAACTCGCTGCGTGACGACCCGCATCGAGAGGTCGCGCTGTACCGCAACGCGAAGACTGGCGAGGTGATCGGCGTGCAGGGCGACGCGAACGGCGTCCCGATCGATCATCAGGTGTGGAAGGAAGCATTCTCGGGCAACCCCGAAGACTGGCAGCTGGTGGCTCACTCGCACCCGGTCAATCCGGAGATCGGCGTTACTCCATTCCCCGAGCGGCTGCCCAGTAGCACGGGCGGTGACTTTTCGGTGATCGAGGCAGAGTCGCAGGCCACGGGGAATCAGCCGCGCACGTCGACGATCGACGTGATGACCGAGAATGGCCCGGATCAGACCCACTTCACGTTCGATCCCAACGATCCCCGCCCCTACAAGATCGACTATCCAGATCCCGTGACCGGCGAGCGGACGCAGATCGAGTTTGCCTCTCGCGAAGCATATGAGGAGTGGTACAGTGATACCTTTCCCGGCCGCCAGGCCCAGATCGAGAGCCAGCCGACGGGAGGGCCGGCGGGCCCAGGGGTGAATGACGAGGCGGGTGGGCGTCCGCCGCCACGCAGCGGAGGCCTGAGTGGCGAAGCGGAGCCGACTCGTGGGTCCCAGCCGAGTCCGGATGAGGTGGCGGACCAGGTCGAGCAGGAGGGGGTAGAGGCACGAGAGCGCGACGTGCAGCGGGCGCGACGGAAGGGTGTCCGGGAGGCGAATAAGCGCCTGGCCGAGGGAGCGCGACGCGGCTGGTTCGAGCCCCAGGACATCGACGCGGCTCTGGAGATGCCGGCCGATACGATGGCCCAGATCCAGGATCAGGGCAGCCTTCCCGGAGATTGGGGTCAGCAGCACCACACCGCACTGGTTGCACACGAGCCAGAGCAGGCGGCAAATCCCGATCTCATCCGGCCCACCTCCAACGCGGCCCACAACCCGCGCCTGCACCAGGGCCTCGAGCCCCTTGGCGAAAACGAGTGGGAAGGCAACCCGGGCATGAAGGTCGTGTCGGAAGATGAGCCCGACCCCACGGCGAATCCAGATGATGCTGCCGAGCGGTGGCTGAGGGAGAACGATCCAAACTACCAGGCGCCCAGATCCGGCAACTACCTCGGCTTGACTGGCGATACGACGATCGATGAGGGGTCGCCAACCGTGTCCGTCGGTAGCCGAGGACCACGATCCGGTGGCGGCACGGGCAGCGGGGGGATGGCGGGCGTGCGCGGGCCGGCACCTCCGGCGCCGGTCCCGCCGCCGGAGGTGCTGCCGCCGACGCCAGGGAAACCATCCAGATCGGCTGGATCAAGCAACAGTCCGGCGGGGTCCGGCGGCTCGGGGTCAGGCCACCCGACCGGCACCTCTCCCCCGGAAGCCCACATCATCGGACGCGTGCCCGGACCGCCATCCGCTCGTGGTGCCGCGGCAGGACCGGGTGGTGGGTCGCCCCCCGCCGGTCTGCCGAGCGCTCCCGCGGGAGGCGGCCGAACGGTCAGCAGCGGTCGGGGTGGCGGGTCCCGATTCTCGGCGGAGGGCGAGGAGACAGCGGCCCGGCGCCGTGGTGGCGCTCCGAGACTGGCACCGCCGGGTCATGGTCAGCCGCACGTCGAGCGGGTCAATCCCGATTACCCGCCGCCGCCGGGCACGCCCCAGCAGCTCCAGCAGATCCAGGACGAGATTGAGAACATCCTCGCGGCACGGGCACGCGCCGAGCAGGCCGAGCAACGCATGGCCGCTCAGGAGCAGCGCCACCAGGCGAACCAGGGGCCGATCGGCAAGACCGTGCAAGAGACGGAGGGCGGGCTCACGGCGGTGCAGGCCCACCAGCAGGCCGTGGCCCGGCGCCAGCAGGCAAATCAGGAGCAGCAGCAGCGTCAGGAGCAGAGCCAGAGCTTGATCGAAGGCTACCCGAGCCGCGCGGCCGGAATCGGGGCGCTGCGTATTCCGCTGGCCGCGTTCCAGGGCTTTACGCACATCGCGTCCGAGCTGCCCGGCGACGCGGGCGCCGCGATGCTGCGCATGTCCCGCGATGCCGACCGCCTCGATCAGGCCTTCCACCAGATGGATCTGTCGATGAATCAGCAGGCCGATGCCGCGCCGGCCCGGCAGCAAGAGCTGGCGAACGATCAGTCTCGCCTCCAGGCAGCTGGCCAGCAAGCGGAAACGTCGGAGCAGGATCTCCAGAACGCGGAGGCTGGCGCAAAGGCGCTGCAACAGGCAAACGAGGCCAAGCTCCGCGAGGCCCAGCAAGCGAAGAAAGAGGCGGGCACGCAGAAGACGACGCTGGGCGCGGCGGCGGACGCCAAGCAGAAGCAGGCGCAAACCCTGGCCGAGCAGCTTCAGGCCTGGGCGAACGCGCACAGACAGGCGCGCGAGAAGGCACTCGAGGAGACCAGGAAGCGGCTCCAAGATCAGGGCTATGTCGTCCGCGAGGTGCGTGAGTCGTGAGCAGCCGTCCGACCACCGACACGGGGGAGACCGAGCGCCGTCTCGCCGACGCCCGTCGCCACGGCGATCCGGACGACATCGCCGAAGCCCTCGCGCGGCACGCCAATGCGCTGGTGCAAGCTGGTCAGATCGCGCTGGCGCGGCAGGCGCTCGACGAGGCTGCCGACATCCACCACCGCCGTGGCCGAACCTATGACGAGGCGCGCTGCATCCACCTCGCGGCGACCCTCTGTCGCCTGGAAGGCCGGCCCGGCGACGCCCGGGAGCGTGCCGAGCGCGCGTTGGGGCTGGTCGAGGCCAACACGCCGATCGCGGTTTCAGCCGCGACGGAGCTTGGCGAGATCGCTCTCCTGGAAGGAAAGGCGACCGAGGCGGCCGATGCCTACGCGCGGGCGCTCGCGTCGGGCGAAGCCGCCGGGATGGTGGAGACCGCGCGCGCCGCGCTCCTGCGCAAGCGCGCCATTGCCCTGGCTGCGGCTGCACGGCATCGCGAGGCCGCCGCGGATCTCGCCACGGCGAGCGAGCTTCTCGTGCGCGCGGGCGATGCCCGGAATGCCCTCCGGGCGCTGATCGAGGAGGCCGCGGCGCTCCAGCAGGGCGGGTTCACCGCCGACGCGGAGCAGGTCAAGGCCCGGGCAAGGCAGATGGCCGAGGCTACCCGGGATCACGTCGCCCGCGCGGACCTCGACCTGCTGGACAGCACCCAGGCGATCACCAGGGGTGACGTCGCGGCGGCGTTGGCGGCGGCGCGGCTGGCTCGGCAGCACGCCCTCGATGGGGTTGCGCCGATCCTCTACGTGAGCGCCTCCCTGGCCATTGCCCAGCTCGCCGAGGCGACCGGAGACCGCCTGGGGGCCTACGAAGCCCTCGCCGTGGGCTGGGTCACACTCGGTGACCTGCTCGGGCGAGAGGTTGCGCGGGCGTCCTTCGAACCAAAGCTGCTCGAGCTGCGCGAGCGATGGGGAGCCGGGGCGTTCGCCGAGGTGAAGGCGGCGTACGAAGCGCGGCGCCGCGCCGCGCCCGGGGGCGAGCCGACGACGCCCACCGAGCGTTGACAAGCCGCCGTGCTATGATACAATGCCCGGCGGTTGAGATGCCGTACCCATCGTAACTGCCTTGGCCACCATGTGTGAGGAAACGGAGGATATTTATCCATGGGAGCGCCTCGTCTGACTCGCCGTGTGCTTGTCCAGAATCTCGCACTCCTGGCCGGCGTCGCCGCCGCTCCGCTCCTTGCCGGATGCGGAGGGGCAACGGCTCCCGCATCTCCGACCGCCGCATCGCAGACGGCCGGTGCCGCGCCTGCGCCAACCGAAGCTCCGAAGTCGACCGCCGCGACGCCGACGCCCGCGTCCGCTGCTCAAGCCTCGAGCGGCACCGGGGCAGCCGGTGGGAAGCTGAACGTCTGGTTCTCCGCGAACTGGAATACCGTCACCGATCAGACGATCGGCCAGATCTTCGTCGATTGGGGCAAGCAGAACGGGGTCCAGGTCGAGTGGCAATCGATCCCCGGAACGCCCCAGATCCTCCAGAAAGAGTCCGCCGCGGTCGCCGCCGGCGCGCCGCCGGAGATCGACAACAATAACAACATCTACTGGTACAGCCAGGGTGAACGGGCCGACCTGACCGACCTGATGGGCAAGTTCAAAGATCAGGGCGGTGGCATGCCAGACGTGGCGATCGCCAGCGTGATGACGCGCGACAAGAAGATCTTCGCCGCCCCCTACGCGATCGATCCCTGGCCCGCTCACTGGCGCAAAGACGTGATCGAGCCGGTGACCGGCGGTGGTTTCTTCAAGACCTGGGAGGATCTGCTCAGCCTCGGGCCGAAGATCCAGAATCCGCCGCGGACCTACGCCTTCGCCATGGCGACTGGCCACGAGGGCGACCACGTGAACAACCTGGTCACGCTGCTCTGGTCCTACGGAGGCCGGCTCGCGACCGAGGAGGGCGTCCCGGACATCAAGAATCCGGCGAACAAGGCCGGGATCGACATGGCGGTGAAGCTCTGGAAGGCCGGCCTGATCCCTCCAGACTCCAAGTCGGCCACGACCACCTCCTGGAACAACGAGACCTACCAGAAGGGGCGCGGGATGATCGCGGTCAATCCGGCGACCATCTACGGCTGGCTCGTCGTCAACGACAAGGACCTTGCTGAGAAGACGGGCCTCTCGGTGCCGCCGAAAGGAAGCCAGGGCGGCTTCGCCGAAGCCGGAACGGCCGCGTTTGGCGTGTTCAAGAAGGCCAAGCTCGCCGATAAAGCGTTCCCGGCGCTCGAGTATTTCCTCCAGCCCGACAATCTCAAGAAGGTGTCATCCTCGGTCGAGGGACGCTACGTGCCGGTCTACCGTGACCACCTCAAGACCGAGTTCTGGCAGAAGAGCGCCTTCGCCGATCTCAAGAGCATCGCCGAGGTCGGTCGCATCCGCGAATGGCCTGCGCCTCCCCAGCCCTGGCTCGCCGACGTTACCGATGCCAAGTACGTTCTCTCCGACATGTTCCACATCAAGATCCTCGGCGAGAACATGTCGATCGAGCAGGCGCTGGACTGGGCGCAGCAGCAGATGATGGACTCGTATAACAAGTTCGCCAAGAAGTAACCAGGTACCAGCTCCGGACAGATCCTGGACGCGGAGAGTTTGGCATGGCTCAGCCCCTGGCGACCCGACGGACCATCACGTTTCCGGCGACGCGCGCGCGGCACCTCCTCGGTCCACACTGGCTGCTTGGCTGGGCACTGGTCGCCCCGACGACCGTGATTGTCCTGGCGCTCCTGGCGTATCCCTTCATCTACGCCGTGATCCTGAGCTTCCAGGAGCGCTTCATCGGCAAGGAAGGGCACTGGGTCGGGTTTGCCAACTACACTGCCCTCCTCTCGAACCCGGACTCCCACTTTGTCAGCGCCGTGTTCGTCACCTTGGGGCTGACCGCCGGGGCGATTACCGGAAAGCTCTTCCTCGGGCTGGGCATGGCCAGCGTGCTCAACCAGGATCTGCCGGCGCGAAATATCCTGCGCGGCCTCATGTTCCTGCCCTGGGCGATCCCGGCGGTGGTGACCGCCTACGCCTGGCGTTTCATCTTCGATACGACCGGACCGATCAACGGCGCCATCGCCCAGTTTCATCTGCTCCACGACTACGTTCTCTTCTTCAACGACACCCGGCTCGCCCTCCCGGCCCTGATCGCGGTCGTGATCTGGGCGGGGACACCCTTCTGGACGATGAACATCCTGGCCGGGATGCAGGCCATCCCGGCCGAGCTCTACGAAGCCGCCGAGATCGATGGGGCGGCGACGCTTCAGCGCTTCCGCCTCATCACCCTGCCGAACCTCCAGCACGTTCTGCTGGTGACCTGCCTCCTGTCGACGATCTGGACCTCGGCCAGCATCGTCCAGATCTTCGTCCTGACGGCCGGCGGCCCCGACTACGCGACGACGACCCTCCCGTTCCTGTCGTACCTCGTCGCCGTTCCCGGGCACCAGCTGGGAGCCGGCGCGGCGATCTCGATGACCATGATGCCGTTCTATCTGGTGCTGGTGTATTTCCTCACGCGGCGCATGCTGCAGCAGGAGTAAGGCATGGCCTCGATCGCGACCGCGCGCTCCCGTGCCAGTGGGCGTCGGCGAAGCCGAATCGGGAAAGGATGGCTGATCGCGACCTATGTCGGGCTCGCGATCTTCCTCTTCTGGACGATCGTCCCGATCTTCTGGATGCTCCTCGCCTCCCTGAAGACGAACAAAGAGATCTACGATGAGTTCACCATCATCCCCAAGCAGCTTTTTCTTGGCCATTATCTGACGCTGATCACCGGGCAGGGCTCCCTGACCAGCGCGAACTTCGGAGTGTGGCTCAAGAACAGCGCCCTGGTCTCCGCGATCACGACCAGTCTCTCCATTACCCTGGGGTCTCTCGCGGCCTACGCGCTCGCCCGCCTCCAGTTCGCCGGTCGTCGCGTCGTCGCGCGGGGCCTGATCGTGACCTATCTGGTCCCGGCCTCGCTCCTGTTCATCCCCCTCTTCCAGATTGTCGTGGCTCTTGGACTTGGTGATACCTTGCTGAGCCTGATCGTGGTCTATCCGACCTTCACCCTTCCATTTTGCACCTGGATGCTGATGAGCTACTTTCGGAATATTCCGGTCGAGCTGGAAGAAGCTGGTCTGATCGACGGTTGCAGCCGTCTCGGGGTGCTCTTCCGGGTCACCGTTCCGCTCTCCCTGCCGGCGATGGCGGTCGTCGCGCTCTTCTCCTTTACCCAGTCCTGGAACGAGTTCCTCTACGCCGTCGTCTTTACCAACTCGATCGCGACCCGGACGGTCACGGTCGGCCTGACCCAGATGTTCGGAGAGGACGTCTTCTTCTGGGGACAGATGATGGCGGGAGCAATCCTGGCCGCGCTGCCACCGGTCATCATCTACACCCTGGCCCAGCGGCTGGTCATCCAGGGGCTGGTCGTCGGCGGGGTGAAAGGATAACCGCCGCCTCGCGCGGTCTGGCTCTCGAGCCCGGTTCGGTCGATTCCCTGTCAGCGCGCACTCCGGACCGGTCTGTCTCCCATGTGACTGTCCTGCGCCAGCTCCATCACTAACATCAGTCTTCGTTACGCCAATACCATCTGCGCACGTGATTGGAGTGGGCATGGGAATCCGACCAGACGGTCAGAAAAGGCTGGCTTGTATCGTCGCCGACCGCGGTCTCCTCGAGCTGCGGGTGAAGGGCGGGAAGACCCTCCGGACGCTGATCTACGAGCGCAAGGCGCCCGACGGCGAGAGCCGGGCCCGCGCCGTCCTGATCAAAGAGGCGATCAGTCTGGGGTACGCCGTGGTCGACGAGTCGAAAGAGGGGGAACAGCTTTCGCTCGGGCCAAATAGGGCCGTGGGCTCCTCCGCGCCAGCCGAATTGACGCCACCGGGTAACGACGTCCGCGGAGCTGGCTGCCCACGGCCCGGACAGGTTGTTGCTCGTCGATCGCACCCCTGGGCTTCCCGCCAGGTACTCCCGACAATCAGCCTGCCTTCCCGATGCGAACCCGCCAGACGTCCGGCCCCTGCTCCTGATACTCCCAGGTGAACTGCCCGTTCCGCTCGGCCTGGAGCTGGTAGTAGAGCGGCTTGGGATCGTGATCGTTGATCAGCTCGAACGCCTCGCCCGGCCGCAGGCTGCCGAACGTCTCGAAGATCAAGGTGTGGCGCCGCGGTGGCGCGACCTGGCGAACGTCCAGGATCTTCTGGCTCATCTGTCGCTACTCCTCGAATCAGGTTGGTCAGACAGTATCCGGTCATCCTGGACAAAAGGGTACTCGGGGTGGCGGAGGAGTTCTTTGCGCTGGAACAAATCCAGTCACGCCAAGGCGCTCGACCCAGGTGGTCGTTCATCCGTGGGCAGGAGACCAGCGCCCGCGCGACGGGATGAATAATCCAGCTTGGAGCGCGAGGCGGTACGAATGAGCCGGCAGCCGCCCAATCCCCTCTCCCAAAGGGAGAGGGGAAGGGTGAGGGAGATAATCGCCTCCCCGGCCGCTCAGCCTTCTTGCTCGGTGCTGGAGGCGCGCTGCACCGCTTCGATCGTGATCGAGATGGTCACCTCATCCCCGATGAGGACCCACTCGGCCTCGAAGCCACGGTTCCAGGCGAGATCGAAGTCACGTCGGTTGATCGTTGCCTGCGCGGTCACGGCGACGCGCAGGTTGCCGTGGCTATCCCGCGTCTGCCACTGGACCACGCCGGCCAGCTCGACCGCGCGGGTGATGCCGCGGATCGTCAGGTCGCCGACGATGCGCAGGTGCCCACTCGCGGATGCGTCGACGTGGCGACTTTCGAAGGTGACCGTGGGGAAGTGCTGCGCGTCGAAGAAGTCAGCCGAGCGCAGCAGCGCGTCACGCCGCGGCTCGCCGGTGTCGATGCTGGTCGGGTCGATACGCGCCTGAACCGACGATTGCTCCGGGTGGGCGGTGTCGAGATTCAGATCCACCGTGAAACGCGAGAACCGGCCGGTCACGGTCGTCATCAGGCCGTGGCGAACCGTAAACTCGAGCCGTGAGCGTGCCTCGTCGACCACCCAGCCCGACACGGCACGTGCCGGTGTGTTCAGACCCATCGGACCTCCTCCGTGGCCGAGCCGGGCCGACCACGTCGAAGCTCAGGAAATGGCCGCCGCGTCGAGAATCCGACGGGCAGCGGCCACGATCGCTCCCACCGCGGCAGGGCGTGGGAAGGACATAACCGACGGCTGCTCGAGCGCGGACACCAGCCGCGCCGGATTCTCGGCGGCGACCAGCAGCGGAACGCCCCGCGCCCACGGGCGTTCGGTCAGACGCCGAAGCTGCGCTGGCGAGATACGATCCGCGGCCTCGACGTCGAGGATCAGGAGGTGGGGTCGCCCGAAGGAGGGCGCCCACCGCGGGGCGAGGGCGAGAGCTACGTCGGTATGCTCCACCACGAGCCCGCGTTGACGGAGATTCATGGCGAGCAGCCCGGCGAGCTCGGCGTCATCGCCGATGACCAGCACGGTTGCCTCCGGTCGCTCGTGATCCATCGCCATCTCCCTCACCCCTGGTCCATTGCGACGTTGCATTCAGAAAGCCCTGACCTGTCGCGAGGAGCTTGCCCGGTCCCTCGCGGGGAGGGCCCCGGCCAGGGCCCTCCCGACCACACTCCGGATGGCCTCACCGTACCCGAGGCACCGCGAGGACTACGAGGCTTGCTGGAGCTTCGGAGCCCTCCGCTGGAAGAGCTGTCCCGGGTGCCCGGGGACGCCGACGAGCGGGAGGACGAAGTAGTCCAGGCCCCAGTAGCCGGCGACACGCCAGGCGAGCACGAGCCAGGTCGCTAAGATGAAGAGCAGCGGGTTCGTGCTGACGGTCCCGGCCAGCAGGTAGTTGGCATTCATGAATCCGCCGAAGAAGGCGGCGATGCCCGTGAAGAGGCCGAGAATCAGCCCGAGGCCAACCGCGATCTCTCCCAGGGTGATGATCCAGCTCCAGAGGGCGGCGTTGGGAATGACGAAGCTCTGGAGGAAGCCAGCGTACCACCCTGCGACGTCGGGATGATCGCCCGTCGTCTTCTTCAGGGCACCAGCGGCAAAGCCCACGATCGCGCTCCCGGCCTTCGAACCCGTCCACGCCGGGCTCTCGAGCTTTTCGATCCCCGCCATCAGCCACTCATATCCGGCGTAGAGACGGATGAGCAGCCAGACCCAGGCGATCCGCGTATCGCTGAACAGAAACTGGGCGATGGGCGGATCGGGGACGACGATGCGATTCTGGACACTCGATTGTGCCATCGGTGACACTCCTTTCGGTCGGACCAGATTCTGGTTGTCCATCCCGACCGATTCGATGATATGCCACCTCCCCTGACTGGGCCCTGAACAAGGATCGAAACAACCTGAATAATGCCTGAAGTCAATCCGCCCTCCGCGAATTTGTGTCCAGGCACGCTTTGGGTTAGGCTGATAGCGGTGCACTGTCTCGAGGAGGCCGCGTGGGTGACCGTCGCAAGAACGCCCATCTGAGGCGATATCGTCAGATCGCCGAGGTGCTGGTCCGCCACGGCCTGGGCTTCATCGTCGGCATCGTCGGCCTGGAGCGGTTCCTCCCGTTTCCCCGAGGGCTCCTCGGCCATCCGACTCCGCCGGGTGGTCCCAGTCCACCGGCGCGGCTGCGGATGGCCCTGGAAGAGCTGGGAACGACCTTCATCAAGCTCGGGCAGATCCTCTCCACGCGCGCCGATCTCCTGCCTCCCGAGTACCAGGCCGAGCTCGCCCGGCTGCAGGATCAGGCGCCGCCGGTCCCAACCGAGACGATTCGCGACATCCTGACCGAGGAGCTGGGCCGGCCGATCGAGGAGGTCTTTGCCTCGTTCGATCCGGTGCCCCTCGCCGCGGCCTCGATCGGCCAGGTCCACGCCGCGACCCTGCGCGATGGGACCGAGGTGGTGGTCAAGGTGCGGCGACCGGGCGTTGCCGAGCAGGTCCAGGAAGACCTCGAGATCCTCCAGAACCTGGCGGCGACCGCCAGCCGCCACTGGGAGCCCGCCGAGGAGTACGACGTGGTTGGCCTGGCCCAGGAGTTCGCCCAGACCCTCGAGGCCGAGCTCGATTACCTGCGCGAGGGCCGGAATGCCGAGCGCTTCGCCGCGAACTTCGCCGGGGACAAGGTCCTCCACGTGCCTCGCGTGTACTGGGAGGCGACAACCTCGCGCGTCCTCACCCTCGAACGAATCCGCGGGATCAAGATCAACGACGTCCTGGCGCTGCGGGAGGCGCAGGTCGACCGGGCGCTCCTGGCCGAGCGCGCGGCGCGGATCATCCTCCAGATGGTCTTCGAGGACGGCTTCTTCCACGCCGACCCGCACCCGGGTAACTTCTTCATCGAGCCGGGCGGGCGGATCGGCCTGGTCGACTACGGCATGGTCGGCACGGTCGACGAGCGGACGCAGCAGCAGCTCGTGGATATCCTGCTGGCGGTGACCAGCGAGGACGTCGACCGGATCGTCGACGTGCTTTTCGCGCTCGGCGTGGCGCGACGCCGAGCGACACGGAGCACGCTGCGGCGCGATCTCGAGCACCTCTTCGCGCGCTACTACGGCCGGTCATTCGAAGAGATCGAGATCGGCCCGCTGCTCGACGACACGCTCACGCTCATCCGCCGCCACCACCTGCACCTGCCGCCGAGCCTTGCGCTCCTGATGAAGACCGTCGTGATGAACGAAGGCCTCGGGCGGCAGCTCGATCCGTCCTTTGCCCTGACGACGGTTCTGATCCCTTATGCCCAGCGACTGATCCTGCGCCAGTATTCGCCCGCGCTCTGGGCGAAGCGCCTTGGCCGCGCAAGCCTGGACGCGGCACGGCTCGGCGTCGAGCTTCCCGAGCAGCTGCGCCGGATCATCGGCGAGGTCGAGCGCGGCGGCCTGGAGGTCGGGATGCGACCGGAGGGCTTCGATCCGCTGGTCAGCCGGCTGGAGCGCCTCGGCAACCGGATCATCCTGGGCATCATCGCGGCCGCCTTCGTCAACGGCCTGGCCGTGCTGATCGCGGTGTACCGGCCGCCCGGCTGGGACCAGTGGGCTGGAGCGGTCTTCGGCATGGGCTTCCTCTTCGCGGCGGTCCTCGGGATCTATCTCGCCTGGAGCATCCTCAGGTCCGGCCGGCCCTGACGGGCACGCTTGCCGGGGATGGCTGGCGGGGCCGGCGCTGATCCGAGCCGCGGCGCACGCGCCAGAACGTCAGCCCCGCCACCAGCAGACCGCTTCCCCAGTAGACGTCGCGCGCCCAGAGCTCCCCGCTGTCGGTGCCGGCCAGGACCCCGTGGGCGAGCACCAGCACGAAGAGGCCAAACGTGGCGTAGTGGATCGCGCGCCAGGTGCCATAGCTGATGGTCCGCCGGACGTAGAAGCTCCCCACGACGATGATCAGGAGATAGAGCGCGATGATGCCGAGCGCGACCTGAGCCGGACGATACGGCGACGCGAGCGGGATGAAAAGCTGGTCGAGCTGGAAGCCGATGTAGTGATCGCCGAGCAGCGAGAAGATGTGGAGCGCGACAAAGCCCAGGGCCAGCAGCGCGGTGAACTGGTGCAGATCGAACGAGCGCCACCGGGCGAGCACGGCGTCGAGGAGCCGCGTCCGCACCAGGAGGCCGAGGCAGACGGTCAGCGTCAGCAGCGCGTACGCGGTGAAGCCGGCCGCGCGCGAGATATACCAGAAGGTATGGTCGACGGGCTGGGCCGGGTCGGCGGTCGTCGTGGCCGCCGTCGGCGGCGACGGGAGCGGGCCGGTCAGGGTCAGGTCGATCTGGCCCGAGTTGGCGATCGAGAACGTCGCGCGCAGCGGCGCCGAGCCTGCCTTGAGCGCGGCCTCGCTGGTCGTGTCGACGAGCTGGAGCTGGCCCGATCCGAATCGATCCACCTGGCCGCTGGCCTGGCCGCTGACGACGGAGACGCCCGGCCCGCTGAGCTGATAGGTTCCATTCAGCGTGATGACGTCCCCTCGCCCGCCTTCGTCCCCCTCGTCCTCCGCGTCGGATTCGCGGCCACGCCGCACCGCCGTCGGGACCAGTGTCGTATCCAGGCGCCAGCCGCTTCCATCGGCGGCGTTCACGCTCAAGAGGAGGCGTGGCTGCGCGCCGCGCTGGTCGACGACGGCCTGGCCGGTCATGTGCAGCGTCGGGCTTGCCGCCAGCGCGGTGCCGGCGCGCAGCAGAAGCAGGAGCGCGACGGCGAGGCCGACGGCCGATCTCAGAAAGGTTGCCGACAGCGCGGGCAAAAAGCTACCGCGCGGGAACTGCTTCGCCATGGAGTACCTCGTGAAAGCCGACGGATTGAATGATCTGGCCATTGGCGAGGACGAGCATGCCCTCGGCGTCGGGCTGGGCGTCGAGAAAGCACCGTCCCTGCTCCGGGCCCAGCAGCAGCGCTGCCTTGGTGAGCGTCTCGGCGCGGGCGACCGAGTCGGCGACGACCGTGGCGGCGAGCACCGCGCTCTGACTCGGCTGCCCGGTGCGCGGATCGATCAGGTGATGCCGCGCGCGCCCATCCTGCTCCCAGCGACGATGCGCGACCGTCGAGGTGGCAACCGCGCGATCGCGCACGGCGAGCGTGAGGAGATCCCGCCGCGGATCACGCGGATCCTCGACGCCGATGGTCCAGGGCGTTCGATCGGCCTGGACGCCGCTCGCATAGATATCCCCACCGGCGTCGATCGCAAAGTCACGAAACCGACGCAGCCGCGCGGCCGCGCGATCGACGGTCCAGCCCTTGCCGATTCCGCCGAGGTCGATGCCGTGGCCGTCGGGCAGGGTGATCGTCCGCGTCCGAGGGTCCAGGCGGATGTCGCGCCACGTCGCCCGCGCCGCCAGCACCTCGCGCATCTCCGGGGCGGGCGGTCCTCGCCGATCCCCTCGCTCCACGCCTCCTGACGACGCGCGGGGGCGACGGTCTCTGATCAGCTCGAAGCTGCGGTCGTAGCCGGCCGCGACCAGCGCTCCCAGGATGGTGGGATCGAACAGGCCGCCGGTCGCGCGTGCTGCCGCCAGCGCCGCCTCGACAGCGGCATAGAGGAGCGGCGAGACGCGAGCTGGCGTGCCGGTCGAGCGATTGAGCCGCGAAAGCTCGCTCTCGGGCCGAAAGCGACTGAGCGCCGCTTCGGTCGTGGTAAACAGATTCTCGACGTCGCGCAGCGCGGCGTCGGCCTCGTCGGGATCGTCGGCAACGACGACCGCGACGACGTCAGTGTTCATCGCCCGAAAACACCGGCTGATCTCACGCATTGGTGCTTCCCATCGCGTACCTTTCAAGCAATCCATGCGAAGGTCCGACCGGGGCGGAGGCGGGCGGCCACCGGGGGGCGCCCCTACCGGTAGGGGCAGATCCCGGTGCTGGGGCAGACACGGGGGTCTGCCCTGACCCGGCCGAACCATTCCGCCTATTTCCCTAAGCCCGCGTCGATGCGCGAGGCCGAGGTCGGGGACCGCGAACGGTGACCGGCGAGGCGACCGACCCGGCCTCCCTGATCCCCGATCCCCGCGCTACGATCCTCGCGTCCGAAAGCGCGGCTGGAACGACTGCGCGGGCGGCATCGCCACGCTCGCGGAGGCGAAGCCGTCATCGGCCTCGTCCTGGCTGATCATCTGGGACAGGGTTGGCGCCTGCTGTGCGACGACCGGTGTCGGCGGCGGACTCGCGTGGGTGGGCGCTGGACCGTTGACAACAGCCCCCCAGAAGCCAGCCGTGGCCAGGGCGCTGATCGCGACGATGGCCCAGCGCCAGGGGGCTTTGGATCGCTGCGGTGATGGCATCTTTGCCTCCGTCCTGATCGCGATATCCGGACGCAACGCGCAACTGCCCGGGGCTTTCCCCGGACACCTCTCGTGCGAAGACACCAGCACGTTGCTCCGTGAGATCTAGCCTACGCGCGGCGTCTGAGATGATCATTGGAGCAATCTGAGAGTTTTCCAATCTTCATCTGGTACCATGGAGTAGACGTGTCGCGGGACTTCCGAATGAGTGGTGGCCCTCGAGCGCCGCGATGCGCGCTGACCGCGGCGTGGCGCTCGGGCCGAGCATCACGGATGGGCCGGCGGCGGTGCCGAGAGGGAGAAGCGTGCGGGTTCTGGTCATCGAGGACGAGGAGCGGCTGGCGCGCTTGATCGAGCGCGTCCTCACCGACGAGCGCTACGAGGTTGAGGTCGCGCTGGATGGCGCGCGTGGCCTGGCCCGAGCGCTCACCGGCGATTACGATCTGCTGATCCTCGACGTCATGCTCCCCGGCATCGACGGTGTCGAGATCTGCCGCACGCTGCGTGGTCGCGGGATATCCACGGCGATCCTCATGCTCACCGCGCGCGACGGCGTCGACGACCGGGTGATCGGCCTCGACGCGGGCGCCGACGACTACCTGATCAAGCCGTTCGCCTTCGCCGAGCTGCTGGCGCGGCTGCGCGCGCTGACGCGGCGCCGCCTCGATCCGCCGGAAAGCAGCCAGCTCCAGGTCGAGGATCTCGTCCTGGATCTGGTGCGCCACGAGGCGCGGCGCGGTGGGCGCCTGATCGAGCTGACGGCGCGGGAGTTCGCGCTGCTGGAGTTTCTGATGCGCCATCCCGGTCAGGTCCTCACGCGCAACCAGATCCTCGACAACGTCTGGAACTTCGACGCCGACCTCGCCTCGAACGTGGTCGACACCTACGTCCACTACCTTCGCGAGAAGATCGATCGCCATGAGCAGAGCAGGCTTATTCGGACGGTTCGCGGCGTTGGCTACGCAATCGGCCGCTGACATCGGACAGACACGGTCTGCCGGGCGCGCCGCGCTCGCGCCGCTTCGCCGCGTCTGGCGGCGCTGGTTCAGCACGCGTGATCCCTTTGCCGCGACCCGCTGGCGGCTGCTCGCCTGGAACGTGCTGGTCCTGACGATCATCGTCGTCATCGTGGGAGCGGCCGTGTACGTGAACGTGGCCCGGACGCGCGCGGCCGAGATCGACCAGCAGCTCCGCATGGTGGCCCTCGAGCAGGCGCAGCGCGTCGAGAGCCACGAGCGGCTCGAGCGCGAAGGATACCTTGCCGAGGCGCCCGGTATCTTCCTGATCGTCGGCGACGTCGAGGGGCGGGTCGTGGACGATCCACGCGCGGTGAGCGTCCCCGGCTTCGTCGCCGCTTCCTCGCTCGCTACCGCGCTCGCGGGGCAGCCAAACTACGCGACGGTCAGCGCGCGGGGGACGCCCTTCCGCGTCTACTCGACTCCGCTGATCGACGGTGGGCGCGTCGTCGGAGTCATCCAGACCGGTACGTCGCTGGTGCCATCGCAGCAGGAGCTGCGTGACCTGCTGATCACGATGCTGTTTGGCGGGGCAGCCGGCGTCGCCCTGGCGGCCGTCGGCGGTCTCTTCCTGGTCGAGCGCGCGCTGGTTCCGGCCCGGCGCGCCTTTGCGCGTCAGCAGCAGTTTGTCGCCGATGCGTCGCACGAGCTACGGACGCCCGTCGCCCTGATCAAAGCGACGACCGAGGTGATCGCCCGTGACCCGGATCAGCCGGTTCGTGCCAGCGCCGAGCTGCTGGCCGACGTTCAGCGCGAGACCGATCACCTGGGGCGCCTGATCGCCGATCTTCTCCAGCTTGCCCGGCTCGACAGCGGCCAGCTCGCGGCAGAGCTGGGGCCGGTCGCGCTGAGCGACGTGGCCCGGGAGGCCGTCGAGCAGGTGAAGCGCCTCGACCTCGCGCGCGATCTCTCCCTGAGCGTCGTCGGCGACCCGAATCTCTGGGTCCGTGGTGACCTTGGCCGACTGCGCCAGGTGCTGCTGATCCTGCTCGACAACGCGGTGAAGCACACGCCGCCGGGCGGCCAGGTCACGGTGAGCCTCCAGAGCGTCCACGGCTGGGCGCGACTCGCGGTTGCCGACACCGGCGCTGGCATTCCCGCCGAGCATCTGCCGCACATCTTCGAGCGCTTCTACCGGGTCGACCGGGCGCGCTCGCGCGCCGAGGGCGGCACCGGCCTCGGCCTAGCCATCGCCAAGGAGCTGGTCGAGCTGCAGGGCGGACGGATCAAGGCCGAGAGTATGCCCGGGCAGGGCAGCACCTTCACGATCTGGCTACCGTTGACGAAGCCGTGATCGACGGCTAGCTGATGAGGTGGACCGAAAACCCAAGGCCCCTGGCGCTGCGAGCAAGAGGACCATCGAAGGTCCACGGTTCGGCGCCGAGTCGTCGGGCCAGATCACAAGGCGGAACGGTTCGGCCGGATCAGGGCAGACACGGGGGTCTGCCCCGACCGGTACGGACGGCCCGCCGGGACGGCCGGCGCACGCCTGGCGAGCCCGTGGTCTGCCCCGATCCGTAAGGATGGGCCGAAGCGGCCGAGGAGGCGTCTATCTCCCTCTCCCCCTGGGAGAGGGCCGGGGTGAGGGCGTGAATCCGCGGCGCACGGTCTGCGACCCTCACCCTTACCCTCTCCCAGAGGGAGAGGGGATTTGACGGCTGCCAGCTCATTCATACCGCCCCGCGCTCTAGACATAATCACAGTATCGCACGACCGGCAGGCATGGTACCGAGCGCTCAGGAGTCCCCGATCAGGTAGAGGGCGCCGAGCACCAGCGCGGTTCCGAGCAGGAACGTCGGCGAGAGCCGATCGCCGAGCAGCACCGCGGCAAGGGCAATGCCGGAGAGCGGCTGCACGAACAGGAAGGCCGCGGCGCGCGAGGCCGGGACGAGGCGCAGTGCCCAGAACCATCCGAGCATGCCGACACCGGTCACGATAATTCCCAGATAGCCGACCATGGCCCAGCCGAGAAGCCCCGGGTGCGGGGGCTGCCCGCCTGTCTCCCACCAGGCCGGCAGCGCCAGCACGACGGCACCGCCGACCGTGCTCACCCCGCTCACCAGAAGCGGCGAGGCGAGATTCTTGGTCGCGCGCTTGCCAAGCACCGCGAACACGGCGAAGCAGGCCGACGAGGCGAGCACGAGGAGGTCGCCAGCCACCTGACCGAGGTCCAGGTGGGCGAGATCGCGCGGGTCCACGCCAAGGACGAGGACGACACCGACCATCGCGATCACCAGGCCGGCGAGTGTGCGCCGCGAGAGGTGCTCGGCGAGGACCACCGGGGCAAGCACCGCGATGAAGAAGGGGCCGGCCGAGCCGAGGACGGCGGCGTGGGCCGCGGTCGTCCCGCCAGTTCCGATGGTCTGGAGCCCGATCGTCCCGCCGTAGCCGATCACGCCGAGCCCGATCAGGCGAAGGAGGTCGCGATGCCGAAGGGCGCGAAGCTCGGGACGCGGCGCGAGGATGGCGAGGAAGAAGAGAGCGCTCACCGCGAGGCGAAGCCAGGCGAGCAGCAGGGGCGAGAACTCGGTCAGCCCGACCTTGGTGGCGGGCATCGAGCCTCCCCACTCGACGTTGACGAGCAGGAGAACGACCAGCGCCCAGCGTGCCATCCTCGGTTGGACGACCCTTTCGACCTTCATCACAGTCGATGGTGCTGGAAGAACCAGCGTTTGGCAAGCTCGACGAGCCCGAGATAGACCACGACGGCCCCGCCGACGAAGAGATACAGGCTCGGCGGCGGCGCGGCGAATCCGAGGAAGCGCGCCAGCGGCGTGAGCGGCAGCGTCAATCCGGCCAGCACGGCCGCGAGCGTGCTCACGACCAGGGTACGGCTCGGTCGACTCAGCCAGGGGGGCCGCGCGGTGCGGATCACGTAGATCACCAGCACCTGGGTCGCCAGCGACTCGACAAACCAGCCGGTGCGAAACAGCTCGGGCCCGGCCCGGAAGACGAACCAGAGCGTCCCGAAGGTCAGGTAGTCGAAGAGCGAGCTGATCGGGCCAAAGATCAGCATGAAGTCGCGGACCAGGCGCATGTCCCACTTCTTCGGTCGGGCGACGAGCTCCGGATCGACCTCGTCCGTCGGGAGGGTAACCTGGCTGATGTCGTAGAGGAGATTGTTCAGGAGAATCTGGACCGGTAGCAAGGGCAGGAAGGGCAGAAAGAGCGTCGCCCCGGCCATGCTGAACATATTGCCGAAGTTCGAGCTGGTTCCCATCATGATGTACTTGAGGATGTTGCCGAAGCTCTTCCGCCCCTCGACGATGCCGTCGTGGAGGACGGCAAGGCTCCGCTCGAGCAGGATGATCTCGGCGGCCTCGCGCGCGACGTCGACCGCGCTGGAGACCGAGATACCCACGTCGGCCGAGTGGAGCGACGGCGCGTCGTTGATCCCATCGCCCAGAAAGCCGATGACGTGACCGCGCCGTTTCAGCGCCGCGATGATCCGGTTTTTCTGGATGGGCGTGAGGCGCGCGAACAGGGTCACGTTCTCCGCGGCCGCCCCGAGCGCCAGGTCGCCCAGTCGGTCCACCTCCGGACCGGTCATCACGCGCTCGACGCTCAGCCCGACCTTCTGGCAGACGTGGCTGGCGATCAGCGGGTCGTCGCCGGTCAGGATCTTCAGCGTGATGCCCTGGGCGCGCAGCGCCGCGATGGTATCCGCGACGTCGGGGAGCGGCGGGTCTTCGAAGCTGATCAACCCGACGAACGTCAGGGCCTGCTCGTCGTCGGGCGAATAAGCCGGCCGTTCGTCGAGCGCGCGGTAGGCGACCGCCAGCGAGCGATAGCCAAGCGCGCTCTGCTCGCGGAAGGCCGCCTCGATCGTCGCCCGGGCGGCATCGGTCAGCGCAAGCGGACGATCATCGGACTCGTAGGT
Source organism: Chloroflexota bacterium (assembly GCA_902810745.1). GTDB lineage: Bacteria > Chloroflexota > UBA6077 > FW602-bin22 > CADDYW01 > CADDYW01. The sequence goes on from CADDYW010000080.1 coordinate 19,568, forward strand.
GCTGCAGGCCGCGAGCACGCTCTCTGGCGCACCCTTGGTGACGAGCAGGCGTCGGCCGTCCGGGCCGCGCGCCACGACCGAGACGCGGCGGCGCACGAAGTCGAACGGAAGCTCGTCGAGCTTCTCGTAGGACGTGGCGACGTCCACCTCGGGCAGCCGACAGATCGCCTCGTCCAGCGGGTTGCGCAGGCCGGTGACCAGCGCGGCGTTCAGGCAGGCCAATTCGGCGACCTGTCGTTGATTCGCTCCGAACGGGCTGATCAGATGCGCGACCTGGACGGTGCCCTGGGTGAGCGTGCCGGTCTTGTCGCTGCAGAGAACGTCGATCGCGCCGAAGTTCTGAATCGCCTGGAGGTGGCGGACGATCACCCGCTTCTTCGCCATGCGCAGCGCGGCTTCTCCCAGCGTCACCGTCACGATCATCGGCATGAACTCGGGCGTCAGGCCGACGGCCAGCGCCACGGCGAAGAGGAAGGACTCGAGCGCCTCGCGGCCGAACCAGGCATTCACCAGGAAGACGAACAGCACCAGGATCGCGACGGTGCGGGCGACCAGGCTGGCGAAGCCCTGCATGCCGTGCTCGAACTCGGTCGCGGGCGGCTTTGCTCGCAGGAAGCGACCGATGTGCCCGAGCTGCGTGCGCGCACCGGTATTGACGACGAGCGCGTCGGCCGTCCCGCTGACGACCGAGCTGCCAAGAAAGATGGCGTTCCGTACCGCGGCGACGTCGTCGATCGGCTCAGCCGGATCGAACGCTTCCTTGTCGACCGAGAGAGACTCGCCGGTCAGCGCGGCCTGGTTCACCGCGAAGAAGTGGGCGGTCAGCACGCGACAGTCGGCCGGTACCAGGTCGCCCGGCCCGAGCGCGATCACGTCGCCGGGGACGATCTCGGCGAACGGGACCTCCTGGAGCTTGCCGTCGCGGCGGACTGTCGCGGTCGTCACGATGAGGCGTGCCAGGCGCTGCGCCGCCGCCTGCGATCGGTGCGTCTGGAAGAAGTCGAGCACCAGGCTGATCAGGACGATGACCAGCACGATCAGCGAGCCGACCAGGTCGCCGAGGACGACCGAGACGGTACTGGCGACGACGAGGATCAGCACCAGGGGGTTCAGCAGCAGCCGCGCCAGCTCGCGGAACGCGCTGTAGCCGCGCGGCGGGCTCGGATCGTTCGGGCCGAAGCGCGCCAGGCGTCGGCGGGCCTCGGTCTGGCTCAGACCCTCGGGCGTCGCGTCGAGCAGCTTGGCCAGCGCTCCAATCGGCAGATTCCAGAAAGCGTCGGTTTCTTCCACGCCCGTCGATCCCATCGAAGGTTCGCGGCCGAGGAGAGAAGTTTCCTCTGTCGCCCTATCAGTCTACCTGAATTCGGGTCATCGCAGATGATCGACGGCCCGGTTGGCGGGGATACGGTGGTGTGTGACTTGTGCGGCCGGTGTAGCTGGTCGCGTTGTGGTCGACGCTCGTCAGGCGGT
>CADDYW010000081.1 GCA_902810745.1 Chloroflexota bacterium
GCCGGGTGCGGACGCGGGGGAGCGTGCGGATCGGGCCGGTCTGGGCGGGAGGGATTCCCACGTTCAGCCACCGGATGCAGTATGGAGCAGTTGCCTACAGCAACCCCGCCCGCCTGATCTTCAACGGCGTCTATCGGTCCCGAGCCGAGCTGGTCGCCGTGGCGGCGGCGGCTCGGTCTGGTGTCGGGGAAATCCAGTACCGTCAGGACATTCTGCCTCCACTGGAGAGGGAGCTGTATCAGCCCATCGGGAACGCGGTCGAGGTCGTCGCGACGTGGGTCAAGGTGTTCCAGTCGGGGAGTGTGAATCAGTACGTGCTCTACATCTTCGCAATGGTTCTGATCATTCTGACGCTTCGCGCGGTGTAGAGCGGGTCTAGCATCTGATCCCTGTCCCCGGGGCTCACCAGACCCCCGGGGCTAGATCGAGTGAGGTGCCGTGATGTTTCGTCACGTGATTGCGGCGGTCGACGGATCGGAAAGCTCGCTGCGCGCGCTGGACCGCGCAATCAGTCTTGCAGCCCGGATGGGGGCCGCACTTGACGTGGTTTCGGTCGAGGAGCCGCTGCCGCGCTACGTCTCCGAACAGGCCGAGGTAAACGAGGAGCAATCCGAGGCGGCACGCTATTTCGGGAAGCTGCACGCGGACGCGGCGCTGCACGCCGCGCAGCACGGCGTGTCGGTAACGACCAGGATCCTCGTCGGCCACGAGGTGCAGGCGCTTTTGAACGACATTCGCGATCAGCACGCCGACCTGCTCGTGGTTGGCGCGACCGGACACTCCGGCGTCTGGGACGTCTTCCTGGGCAGCACGGCCGACAAGCTCGTCGCCCACGCGCCGACGAGCGTCCTCGTGGTTCATCCCACGGACACGGGACAGGCCTTCAAAGAGTTGGTCGTTGGCCTTGACGGCTCGCCGCTTGGAGAGCGCGCACTCTCGGTGGCCCTGGAGCTGGCTCGGCTCTGCGGCGGCACTGTCCGCGCGCTGTCGGTGATGGAGGGGTCGCCAGCCGTCGCGGCCGGGGACGGGCAGACGTGGGCGAACTACGTCGAATCGGTTCAGCGGAAGGCACTCTCGGCTGCCGAGACGGCCGGTGTTCACCTGGAGGTCGACACGCGCCGTGGACACGCCGCCCGCGCGCTGACATCTTACGCGAGTGACGTGGACGCCGACCTCATCGTGATCGGCGCGACCGGACACGAGCGTCCCTGGAGCCCGACCGCCGGTGGGACGGCGCGCCGCGTTGCAAACGAGGCCCGCTGCGCAGTCCTTCTGGTGCGGCCCCTCCTCCTCACCCACCGAGTGGGCGACGCCATGAGTCGCAACGTGACGACAGTCACACCGGACACGCCATTACAGACCGTCGTCGACCAGCTCGTCCGTCGTGGAGTCAAGGCGCTGCCCGTCGTCGACCGGGAGCGGCGTGTTGTCGGAATCATTACCGGCGGCGACCTGCTCCGACGTGGCGGGCTCGGCGTTCGACTCAGCCTGCACCAGGCCCTCACCGAAGCCGAGGTGACCCGCGAGCTTGCGCAGCTCGAGAAGTCGGGTCGGACGGCACGGAACGTGATGACGCAAGGTCCCTGGACCATCAGCGCCGATGCCTCTCTCGATGAGGCCGTTCAGGCACTGGTAAACCACGGTATCAAGCGCTTGCCCGTCGTCGAGGACGGCGGAAAGCTGGTCGGGATCGTCAGTCGAACCGACTTGCTGCGGGCCATCGCAGCGGATTATCCGGTTGCGCCGGAGGGAGTTCCCCCTCTCACGCTGGCTCATCGCGTCGGCGACCTCGCGACCACCACGGTATCGACGGTCGTGCCCACCGCCTCGGCCGAAGAGGTTCTGAAGGCCATTCTCGCCTCGCCATTTCGTCGGGTCGTCGTCATCGACTCGGATCGGCGAGTGCTTGGCGTCATCACGGATCGGGATGTCCTGGCGCGCGGCGCTCCGACCCACCGGTCGGGCTTGCTCGATCGATTGGCCGGGCGCTTTTCGACGACATCCGAGCTGATGACCGGCCCCGTCTCGGCAGCGTCCATGATGAATCGGGATGTCTACAGCATTCCCTGGGATGCCACGGTCGTCGAGGCAGTCCAGCAGTTTCTCGCGCTCCGCGTCAAGCGCCTGGTCGTGGTCGACGCGGAGCGACGGCTGGTGGGCATCCTCGATCGACGAGCGCTCCTGCAGAGTCTGGTCGGCACCGGCGCAGCCGGTTCGGATCTTGCGTCGCCGCCAGGTTCCGCGGGTGGGACGACGCCGTGAGTCACCCGGGCCGGGCTCGCACTCGCGCGGATCACTCCAAGAGGACGTATGCTCAACGTCTGGCTGATCGCCGCCATCTGGATCGCATTGGCGCTCGTGGCGAGCGTGATCTCCATCCGTCTCGGCATCTCGGTTGCCTTGACCGAGATACTGGTAGGCGTCGTCAGTGGAAACTTTCTTGGGCTCCAGCCAAACGACTGGACCAGCTTCCTGGCTGGCTTCGGCGCGATCTTGCTGACTTTCCTCGCCGGTGCCGAGATCGATCCGGAGTCGCTGAAGCGGCACCTGAAGGCGAGCCTCACGATCGGCAGCGTCGCGTTTATCCTACCCTTCTTTGGCGCGTTCGCCTTCACCTACTTCGTCGCCCAGTGGGGGCTACGCGCCTCCGAGATCGCAGGAATCGCGCTCTCGACGACGTCGGTCGCGGTTGTCTACGCCGTGATGGTCGAAACCAAGCTCAACGAGACGGATCTGGGCAAGCTCATCCTGGCAGCGTGCTTCGTCAACGATCTTGGCACCGTCCTGGCGCTCGGCGCCCTCTTCGCGGGTTTCAGCATCGGGCTCGTCGGGTTTGTCGTGGTCGCGGCACTCGTTTTGTGGAGGCTGCCGTCGGCCATGGAGTGGGTGATCGCTCGATGGGGAACGCACGTCAGCGAACCAGAGATCAAGTTCTCATTCCTGGTCTTGCTCGTCCTGGGCGGACTGGCCACCGCGGTCGGAAGCGAAGCGGTTCTCCCGGCCTATCTGATCGGGCTGTTCATCGCGGGCGTGTTCGCGCGCGAACGCTTGCTCGTTCATCGCGTCCAGGCCATCGCCTTCAGTCTCCTCACTCCGTTCTACTTCATCACCGCTGGCCTCCACGTCAGCCTGCCCGCGGTGTGGGTCGGCCTGGTCTTGATTATGGCGCTCCTTCTCATCAAGCTCGCCACCAAGTTCGTTGGGGTCTGGCCGTTGACGCCACTCTTTGCGATGTCGAAGCGCGAGGGATCTTACACGACGCTGTTGATGAGCACCGGCCTGACCTTTGGAACGATCGCGTCACTCTACGGGCTCAACAATCGCATCATCGATCAGTTCCAGTACACCGTCCTGGTGACAGTCGTCATCCTGTCGGCCGTCGTACCGACGATGATCGCTCAAACCTGGTTCCTACCGCCCCAGTGCGTGCCGGGCCGCGCCGAGGAAGAAGTCGAAGCCGCGGCTGCCGAGGATGGTCCAGTTTCCTACGTTCCAACCTGTCCGGTCGGGGAAGAGGCGAGCGAGACGCCGATTGGGGATCGCGATGGTAGCAGGTGATTGTGAGGGACGAGGATGACCGTGCGTGATGTGATGAACCATCGGATCGTGGCGGTGCGCGTGGACGACACGCTCGCCGGGGCAATGCGAATCCTTCTCGATCACGGAATCAACAGCGCGCCGGTTGTCGACGCCGAGGGAAGCCTGGTGGGAATGATCGGTCTCAAGGATGGCCTGCGTGCACCACACCCGAGTCGCGCGGAAGCGATGGTCCATCGCCACACCACGCTGATCGAGCGCGCAGAGGCTCTTCGCGAGACGCGGGTCGGCGCGGTCATGGCGCGTCCGGTGATCACGGTCCGCCCGGATCTGCCAGCAGAAGAGGCAGCCGCGATCATGAGCAATCGTGGCCGCCACCCGCTGCCGGTCGTCGAGGGAGGCCGGATGATTGGAGTCGTGAGCCGTTCGGACATCGCACGGGTTCTACTGGATCTGGCCGCGCGACCCTCTGATGGCCGTTCTGAAGGTCGGCACGAACCGATGCAATGATCGGGTACGTTTTCGTTTTCCGGATTGTGAATGTCCCAGGACTCGGCGATGGCCACGATTCCTGACGTCGAGAGGCGGATCCGCGCGGTCCTCCAGGCGAAGTACGCTCGCGATCAGCGCTGGGACTTCTTCGGTTACCTGATCGTCCGCGGGCTGATGCTTCCCGGCTGTGCCGCCTGCCGCGCGAGCGCCGACGTCGGGGCTCGGGAGCTCGCCTTTTTGCTCCACGAGCACATCAACGACGCCGAAGTGGTCGTTCGGCTCATCGCCTCAAACGGGTTCTGTCGACGTCATTGCGCCGCGGCCCGTGACCACGTCGCGCACAGCTACGAGGATGAGCTGAAGATCGTTCTGCTCTACGACCACCTCGTTCGGTCGCTGCATCGCCGATTGGGCGAGCAGCCCGCCGACGTCGGACCAGTCCATCCGCGCCAGGGCTGTCCGATCTGCACGGTTGAACGCAACGCCGAGACCCAGATCGTCCACTGGATTCGCGATGGGCTAGCAGTTCCTGAAATCGCCGAGCTGTACGCGGAAAGCTCCGGCCTATGTCTTCGGCATCTCTTCCAGCTACCAGAGCGCGATCGGCGGCTCGAATCGCCGGTCCGAGGCCTGCTGGACGCGACTCGCCCGTGGCTCGACCGGGGCGGATCCGTGCCGGGCACGCTCGGCGAGCGGGTAGCACTGTCGTGGGGCGGGGGCTGGCTCGAGGACCAGATCGACGCGGAGCACTCCCCGGATTGCCCGATCTGCCAGGAAACGGGCCTCGCCGAGATGCGAGCGCTCCGCGCCATGGCCGAAGAAGCCCACGCGGATACTTCGCCGTGCCGCGAGCACACGCGGGCGCTGCGGTCGATCCTCAAGGACAGGGACTGGCCACACGACCTCGCTGGACGCATAGTCCAGCGCGTCGATGCCCTGCTCGGATCCACGGCCTCTGGTCCGCCAGCCGTGTTGCCCCGTCCGCGACTGTTAGGTCGGGGGCGACACCGCGCGGTCGCGACGGACGTCAGTCGGTCAGACTGCTCGGTCTGTCGCGAGACCGACGCCGTGGCCAGTGCCGCGCTTTCGAAGGTGAGGACGGTCGATCTTGGAGAGCGTGGCTGTCTCGGTCACATCGCGGCCCTCGGACGATCTCGGCCCGCCTGTTGGCCGACGTTGAACGTCGCGTTGCGGTCTCGCCTCGAGCGCCTTGGAGCAATGGTTCACGAGGTGTGTCAGTTTGATCGCGTACCGCGCGAAGCGCGTCGGGGCGAGCTGGCAGAGCTCGCGCGGGACCTCACCGTCTTGTTTCTGCCTCCGCGCGAGGGCAGCGGTGGGAATCCAGGCGTATGATTGGCACGGTGTAATGAGCGTGACCGCCCTGATCGGCCTCCTGTTCTGTCCGCTTGCCGGAGCAATGGCGTTTGTGATCACCTACGAAGAGTACAGCCATCATCACCTGGAGAGGCGAATCGTCATCGAGCGCTCTCTCGGCGCGGCAGTCGTGACGATGCTCTTCTTCGGCGTGCTCTCGGTAGCGCTTGCCGTGCTTCTGCCGCGTCTGCTCGGATGATTCTGCGACGAGGACGGCGGATCCGTGGACGTCGTGAAGCCAGACAAACGCGTTCGGTTAGCTCTCGGCCCGCCTGGCCGCACCGCGGCAGCGCTCGGGCGCTGCAGATCGTCCGATCAGCGTGTGTGCTGTGCTGACTCGCCCTCCCATTCGCCAATCCGGATCAGAAACAGATGACAGGCCTCGCGCACGCGCTCGGCGCGACCGCGGGTAGGCGGGTGGATCGGCACACCCGGAGAGTATCCTCGGACACACCACCGGGCGTGGTGCTCGATGCCACCTTTCACCATCGCGTCGAGCTCCTACCCGCCGTGATCCCGCGCGAACGATCCGTCGCAGCCGCCAGGCCTACCAACTGGCTGCACGCACGGACAGTGATCGAAGACGAGATGCAGTGGTAATGAGCTGGTCGCTTTCGGACGGCGAGATCCACTTCTTGTGGTGGTTCATCCAGGGCAGCATCATGAATCCGGGGACGCGACAGCACCTTCGCCAGACGTGGGGGTTCTGTCAGCGGCACGCGTGCGGCTTCCTCGCCATCGAGTGCGCCTTTCGGCACGGCCGGCCTCACGGCGCGGCTCTTCTCTACGAGGACCTGATGGAGCGTGCGCGCGACGCATTCCGGGGCTACCTTCGCCCCGGCGCACTCGTCGCCTATCGGCTGCGCGAGCGACGGCCTTGCCTGCTCTGCGAGCTCCAGATCGGCTCGCAGTCAGCAGGAGCGGCGGGAAGCGAGATCCTGGAGCGCGGGCGGGACCTCGGCGAGGTGCGAGCTTTCGCCGAGCAGACCAGGGGGTACTGGGAAGCGTGCGTGTGCGACCGCTGTCTGGGGCGCTCGTGGATCTTCCGACGGTGTCGTCCCCACCTGATCGCTTCCCTGCGGCACGGCGATCCCGTCGATCTGGAGCGCGAAGCGGCCTTCGTCGACGCTCTGCTGGAGCACGTCCGACGGTATGCACGCGCATTCCGCTGGGAGCAACGCGGGACCGACACCGTCGAGGACCACGCCGCTCTGATCAGTGCTCTCGGCTGGTGTAGTGGCTGGGGCGAATGGCTACGACTGGTCGGCAGCTCGACCGGAAGCTTTCTGCGCGCTGATGAGCCGCCGAGCCGCGGCACGTAGGACGAGCCGACTCGGAAGCCCGGTCGATCTCACGTCGCGCGCGGCGGAGATCCGCGCCACTCGATCGCGATCCTCCGTCGCGAGGGATCACCAGGCATCACGTTCACCCGCGGCCCAGCGGGTTGCCCGAATCCACGATGTCTGCTCTGGGCCACGCGGCTCATCTCGACAGTCCCAGCGGTGCTTGCGGATGAAGTCCCGCAGCTCTCCACCAAGAAACTCGAGGTGGCTCACGACGTTCCGCGCGAGAGCAGCGGCCTGCTCGCCGGTTGCCGCGCTGAGCAAGATTCTCAGGTGAGGCAGACACACCACCGCATCACCGAACCGCGGTCGCGGGCTTGCGCGAGCAGGCGTCCGACAAAGCAGATCCCGGAGGAGATCAGCTTCGAATCTCGAAAGACGGAGGCACGCGGGACACGCCGAAGAGCGATCCTCGTGGGTCGGCGCCCGACCGAAGCCTCCCAGCCAACGGGAAACCAGGCGCTCGCGATCGTGCCGGGCGGGCACCTCACCATCTCGGATCGCCAGGAGCACAGCGCGGGCGGCCCGTTCGTGGTTCGCGAGCGCGGTCCGCGCGGCATCGCGGCTGTCCGCGACATCAAGCAGCCGCGCAAGGGTTGCGCCGTGGCGACGGCAGAGCGCTGCGTCCACGTCTGGTGTGCTGGATCGACGCGTCGGCGCATCTCCGCCCGGCCGTGGAAGCGCCTCCAGAACCGCAGCCGGATCGTTGCGCAGTCGCCAGGCGCACGCGGGGCAAGGCGAACCGGCGACCAGATCGTCAGTGTGCGCCGTAGCCACAGGCCGATCGGCCCTCGAGCTATCGACCAGCCCCCATCCAAAGAGCACGTTTGCAAGGTCCGGCGCATTCGACGCTTCGTTCAGGGCGTGGAGGCCAACGTCCGCCAGGAACGCGGCTGGATCGGGGGCCAGCGACAGGCACTCGCGCAGGTGCGGAATGCACACGCCACCATTGCAGACGTAGAGCGCCCGGAAGTCTGGACGGACCAGATGTCGTCCGAGCCAGAAGAGATAGGTGGTGACGGCGTGCTGTCGGACCTCACAGGCCGGGCAGGTGCCCCGCGGCTGAAGGAGCGCGGTGTGTCGACCTGGGCGGATCTCGCGCAGGCGCGCGGCGACGTCCTGGAAAGCGTCGTCGAGGACGAGGGCGATCTCCAGGCCGTCGCCCCACCAGTCACGCTCGAGGTCGTGCAGCGCCCAGGAATGGCGTGCGCAGAATCCAAACGAGGCGCGCAATTTCGCGCGCACCTCCGGATCGTTGACGCTTTCCCAGGCGAAGTGGTAGAGGTAGGATTCTTCCTGCTCGCGCGCCAGGCGACAGATGGCGCACCCCGATCTTTCGAGAGCCTGCTCTAACCTGGTGGACACGAGATCGCGCCGGGGAACCTGTGCTGACCGCGGGGCCAGCAACGCGTGCAACGTATCGAGCAGCCGTCGTGGCTGCGCAAGCAGCAGCCCTTTCACCGACGGTACTCCCGCTGGCAGGATCCACGACGGTCTGAGATCACCCCGACTCGTCCATTCCCCGGACCATACGTCGCTATCCGAACGCGTGCCCACCGTCGTGGCGATGCCCCGCTCTGGAACCGGGCGGTTCATCGCCCGGCGCTTCATCCAGCTCGTGCAGTCGCTCGAGCGCTTCACGCGCCCTCACCACCACGAGCTCGGCGGGCGGCTCTTCGCCGTAGCGCGCCTGCACGTACACGTCCGTCAGAACCTGCACGTCCTGTCGCGCCGCGTCAAATGGCCTGACCCTGGTCAGCGCGCGTTCATACTCCAGCGGCGTTTCATCCCGGCTGCGGGCGCACCCGCGCTCAGCGCCCATCTGGAGCAGGTCACGATACAGCTCACGCGGTCCCCAGAGGCGGCGGTCCCCCATCCTGGGCTCGTCGCGACGCGCGACCACGCGGGCCAGGCGCATCTGTCCCCGTCGCAGTAACGAGCGAAGCATCTGCCGAAGCCCCTCGCGAAGCTCGGCCCAGGAGAAGACAAACTCGCGGGTCTCTTCGACGTCGTCGTCGGATCTCCACTCGGCAAAGCGGAAAATCGCACGTACCAGAAGCCAGATGACGAGAACGATCAGAACCGCGATCACCGCTCCTCGAAGGGCGAAGACCAGGAAGGCCGGTGGTCCCGATCCGCCCTGGGCCTGGGCACGGAGCGCCGCCAGCCAGGCCGTGTTGGGAGCCTGCGGTGGCTCGGACGCCGCGCGTGGATGCAGGACGAGCCGAAGCAGGTAGATGAGCGCCTCGACGAGGTAGCCGAGCGGCACGGCGATGGCGTAGATGATATCCCAGAGCAGTGCGTCGGCCGGGCCAGCGAGCGGTCGCGTGAGCTCGTCGACACGCTCAAAGGTGAACACGTGGGACAAGCCGTAGGTCACGAGCAGAAGGGCGCTGACCGTTCCCAGAAGCATCGCCAGCCAGTGACCACGGATCCCGAGGGACGCGGTGTCCCGGTGGCGGGATCGCTCGCTCAGGTCGACGATCCGCGCGAGCGGCATCGCGATCAGACCGGCGAAGAGCACCACGCTGGCGGCAATGATCAGCGGACCGTTCACGATCGCCGACGAGCCCGAAAGTACGTTCAGAACGAAGACGCCCGCCAGCACGAAGATCGCCCCGCGAAATCCCGCCTCCGTATCGTCGAGACTCAGCCGGTTCCGTCCCGCGGCGATTCCGCGCCACCAGGCGAGAAGGGCCAGGGCGACCGCCCCGCCGTCGCGGAAGCCCAGGCCGGTTTGACGAAACAGTATCCACATCTGTGACCAGTCTCCGGCCTCGGCCGCAGACGCGAGGACCATGGCGCCAACGAGAATCGCTAGCCCCAGGCCCAGGAGCGCGACGACGAGCCGGGCGGCCCGCGACGCTCGGAACCGCGTCGTCGCCAGGCGTGAGACGATGGTCGCCAGGATCAGCAACCCGACGAGGGACAGAACGCCCAGAACGGGCCCGCCCGCGTATCCGTCAATCCAGCCGCCCAGCGCCACGCTCCAGGCCGCCAGCCAGCCCGCCTCGACGGCCAGGACCAGCAGCAGGAGGACCTCGCGCAGCCACCCTCGCGGTCGGGCGGTTATGATCTTTCTCATCGTCGCCATACTCCCTTCACGTCGCCGCGAACGACAGCTGATCGAGCTCGCGCCACTCGCCGGGCGGCCCGACCTGACGCATCACGACTCCATCCAGCGAGGCTGGCAGGGTCTGCCGGCCAGCGTACAGCAGAGTGACCGGATGTCCACGTCGCCTGAGCGCGAGCAGCGCGGCGACGACCGGCTCGGTCAGGACCGCGGTGATCACGACGATCGTCGAGCCATAGGCGAGCCGCGCCGTATCCTGCGCCAGTGTCTCCTCGAAGGGACGCACGGCAACGGGCTGAAGGCGCCCCAGCGCTTCCAGAATGCGTGGCAGCTGAGACGGGGAGCTGCTCGGATCGACGGCCACCCTTAACCGACCGAATCGATGCATGCCATTCGTCGCCAGCCCGACCTGGTAGCCCTGATCGATGGCCCAGGCACTGACCGAGGCCGCTACCGTGATCGCCATCTCGAGAGCATCCGGATCGTAGTCGAGCCCCCACCAACCGCCCGGCGTGCTCTTGACGTTGAGAAAGATCGCCAGCCGGTGGCTCGTCGTCGGCTCGAAGACTTTGACCTGAAGCCGCTGGGTACGCGCGGTGGCCGCCCAGTGGACGCGGCGCAGAGCGTCTCCCGACCGGTACTCGCGAATCCCGCCCAGTCGGCTCGGGTCCTCGAAGAGCCAGCTCTGCGTCCGCAGCTCGCCAAGGGGCTGATGCGCGGGCAGGCCCAACGCGGTCAGAGGGACGACTCGCGGGTAGACCACGAGAACGTCCGTCTCTTCGTACGTCACCTCTCTGCTCACGAGACCAAAGAGGTCACCCGTGCGCAGCCGGACCGGACCGAAGACGTGCTCTCCCCGAACCGTGCACGGGACAGGGTAACGGCGGTAGATTCGCTCGTAAGGGCGCAGGGCGATCAGCATGCTCACGAGAGACCGCGTCGGCTTGTGTGAGTAGAAGATCTTGCCCCGCGACGGCGGAAGCTCGCGTGGAATCTCGTCCTCGATCTCCAGCCAGGCCAGCGGCAGAATCTTCCGATTCACAATCTCGATGCTCAGCTCGATCGTCTCGCCGAAGGCGGCTCGGCGTGTACTGAAGTGCCGCCGATACTCGAGACCATCCAGGCAGTACCGTTCCCAGATGCGCGAGAGACCCGCGGCGACGAGTAACGCAAGCGAGAGCACGAACAGCGGGGCTTCGTGAGACAGCAGACTCACGAGGAGCAAGAGCACCAGCAGCGTCAATGTCCCTGCGCCGAACACGCGTTAGCCTCCCGCGAGCGTTCCTTCTTCGACCGGGGCCGGGACGTCCCGCAGGATATCGGCAACGAGGTCGATGCCAGCACGTCCATTCAACCGTCCGTGTGCACTGACGATCAGACGATGGCCAAGAATCGGCCCGGCGAGACGCTTCACGTCGTCAGGCAGGACGAAAGATCTCCCGTCCAGCGCGGCCAGCGCCTGGCATCCTCGGAAGAGGGCAAGCGTTGCCCGAGGGCTGGCCCCGAGCGCAACGCCCGCGTGCTTGCGCGTCGCCCGCACGACGTCGATCAGGTACCCCTCGACCGCGTCGCTCACGAAAACCTGGCGGCACATCCTCGCGAGCGTGAATATCTGCTCGCCGTCAAGCACCGGTTCCAGGCTCTCCAGGGGATTGGTGTCCTGGAAGCGGCGCGCGATCCTTCGCTCCTCATCCCGGTCCGGATAGCCAATCGTCAGTCTGAGCATAAAGCGGTCGAGCTGCGCTTCCGGAAGGGGAAAAGTTCCCTCGAGCTCGACCGGATTCTCGGTCGCCAGGACGAAGAATGGTCGGGGAAGCAGGCGTGTCTCGCCGTCCGCGGTCACCTGCCGCTCCTCCATCGCCTCCAGCAAGGCTGACTGCGTGCGCGGCGTGGCACGGTTGATCTCGTCGGCGAGGAGAACGTTGGCGAAGATCGGACCGGGGCGGAACTGAAACTCCTGCGTCTTCTGATTAAAGTAGCTGACGCCGGTCACGTCGGATGGCAACAGGTCTGGTGTGAACTGGATCCGCTGGAACCGCAGGTCGAGCGATCGCGCCAGCGCCTTGGCCAGGGTCGTCTTGCCGACACCGGGCACGTCCTCCAGCAGAACGTGGCCCTCGCACAGCAATGCGACCAGCAGCAGCTCCGTCACCTCATCCTTGCCGACGATGACCTTCGCGACATTCTCGCGAATCCGCGCGGCGGCCTCCTTCACGTCGAGCGTATCGGCTCGTGGTCTTCCCACCGACATCCAAACCCTCCTGGATCGGTCGTGCACTCCGGACCTTGGCCCGCACGTTCTCGTGGCAGCATAGACCTTCACTCTCTAGCGCTTGCGGCCGGTCTGTCCCTGCACGAGCGGAATGACTCCGAACGGCTGTCCAAACATCTGACGAACCGCCGAGAATAGATCCAGCATAGCATCGCGCTGCGGGTAATCGAATGGGATTGAGAGACGCTCCAATCCTCCATCGGTCGGGCACGTCAGCTCGAACAGACAGCTCACCAGCGCGTTGCGCAAGGTCATCGAGGTGAGATCCGCGATCGAGAAGCTGGCAACGGCGGTTTCCGGTCGGTCCCGGACCACGATCACGCGATGATTGGTCGCCAGCAGGAGCCGGGCCGCGGGACGACGATGACCCGCAGGGACGTACGCCACCGCGGCGGGAACCTCCTCCGCGCCCAGATCTTTCAACGCAAGCTCTCGCAATCGTTCTCGGTTCGGATCAGCCTCGGCGTCGTCACGCCTCCCGGAAGCATACGATGGGAGAGCCTCGGGAACAAGTGAATAGATTCGCCGCACCGCCCGCGTCGGCGGACCGGGGATGAAGCGTTCGATCAGCTTCGTCGCGTCGACGAGCAGGCCGCGTCGGTCAGTCGGGAACGTGATCGCGAGTCCCTCAGTCCCGCGACGAGCCGCCAGGGTGATGGTCAGGCAGAGGTGGTCTTCCCGCTGGTCGATCGCAACGGAAGATACGCGCTCGAGCGCACCGACCTGAGCCACGTACCCCCACTGCACCATCGTGGCGTCCGGTGGCATCGCGTCGACCATCCAGAGAACCTGACGATCGGTGATAACCAGCAGGCCTTCCGGGAGGCGGCGGGGGCGCCAGAACGACACCACGGACGCCGTGGTCGGCATTGACGGACGGGTCACGAAGAGCAAAATCCGCTCGTCCGGAAACAGGCAGTCGGCCACGTAGCGTTGGAAGCGGAAGGGCAGCGCGCGCAGGTCACGCTCGGCCGGAGTGTGGACGTCGGAGACGCGACCCGAGCCGACGAGGCGGTCGGCCTGCCACGATCGCCCCAGGCGCTGTCCCTTCTCCGCCTCGACCCGCGCCCAGGCAGCCCGTTCGCGAGCCAGCCGGACCATCGCGACCGCGGAGGACGCGTCCTGCCACCGCAGCCGCGTTCGCGGGTACAGGGCCTCGATTGCCTGGCGCTCCCGCTCGGTGATGTCGCCGACATCGCGGCGCCTCGCGAAGAATGGATCGACAGACGGAACGGCGACGATCGCCTCGGCACTGCCATCCTCGGCTTCGACCAGGGCAAGCGGCCGACACGTGACCCGAACGCCCGGAAAGATGTGATGGGTGACGAGCAGCACGACCGCGAGAGGATCGCCGCTGGGAGTGAGCGTAGCGGGGACGATACCGCGATCGGCGGGGAAGCTAGCGCCGGGGGAAAGAACCTCGGCCAGTCGGACGGCGCGCGCTCCATCGTCGTAGACGTAGCGATTGCAGGTCCCACCCGGCTGCTCGACCAGGACATCGACGGCGAAGTCGTCTGTCGGCGGTTTCTCGGGCATTTCCCTTCTCCGCGGAGATGAACGTCGGGGGATGCCCGAACAGCAAAATAGCTTCTACCGGGCATCACCCCAAGTAGAAGCCATCAGCCACGTCCGGTGGCGGACAACGGTCGGCTTAGCCGATGCAGGGCGGGCCTCATCGCCCTGTCTTGATCGTATTTATATTCTACATCATCTGACGCGGGCGCATCAACGAGGCGTTCCGACGGCCCGGTAGCTCGATCCCACTCCCGGCGACGAGAGACTCGACGACGTGCGCCCGGGGGGTCCTCCGCCACCGGGGTTGCCCGGGCGTCGAGGGTTCGCCGTCAGATTCGAGGATCAGAGGCTGCCGACCAGCTCGGCCAGGGTGCTGGCGGTTTCGTCCTCGACGATGCCCCGCACGTCCGGTCGGAGGAATGCGATCAGATCGAAGACGTGCTCGACGTCGGCACGACGGTCCTCACTGCGCGACGACTGAATCACGTGGCGAATGGCGCGACGCAGGCGTTCCTCCCACTCGCGCGGCATCGCCCTCACCCCATCTGACCCTGGAGAGCCAACGACCGCGGGCCCGTACCACATTGGACACTCCTCCCGCGCGAGGCCGGATGTGCTCGCGCTTCATCCCGGATGCGCTCTTCTCTCCCTCGATGCAGGGTGCGATAAAACGACTCGCCGGCCAGGCGAACGGACGCCGAGCCAGAAAACGATGGCCTCGCCGATCGCACGATCCTCGGCGACAACGACCGGTCACCTGCCGATCGCGCCCGGATCGAGACGTGGCGGCTTCGCCTCGAGACGCCTGCCTACATCAGCTCCCGAACAAGCTTCTGGGCCATCTCTGGAGAGACGCCAAGCGGCCGCCACGCCAGCGGCCCTCCGTCCGCGAGCACTGGCTCGAGCTGATCCAGGCTCGGCAGGTCTTCGCGCTTCCAGAAGAGCCCGATCGGAATCTCGTCGCCCCACTCGTAGCCGCGCTCCATCGCAGCGTGGAAATCCGTCGGGTCGTGGCCGCGGTCCTCGAGCTTGTAGGTGCGCTGCTTGAAGAAGTCGTGGGTGTTGTCGTGATTGAACGTCACACAGGGGCTGAAGGCATCGATCAGCGCGAAGCCCTTGTGGAGGATGCCTCCCTTGATCAGCTCGGCGAGGTGCTTGACCTGTCCGGTGTAGCCGCGCGCCACGTAGGTCGCACCGGCGGCGATGGCGAGCGGGATCGGGTTGATCGGGTTCTCCACGCTGCCCATCGGCGTGCTTTTCGTCTTCATGCCCTTGATGCTGGTTGGCGAGGTCTGCCCGGTGGTCAGGCCGTAGATCTGGTTGTCCATGACGATGTAGGTCAGATCGACGTTACGCCGCATCGCGTGCAGGAAGTGGTTGCCGCCGATGCCGTAGCCGTCGCCATCACCGCCGGTGACGATCACCTTCAGCTCGTGGTTGGCCAGCGCTGCTCCAGTTGCCACCGCCAGCGCGCGGCCGTGCAGCGTGTGCATACCGTAGGTGTTGAGGTAGCCGGGGAGGTTCGACGAGCAGCCGATACCGCTGATCGTCAAGACCTCGTGGGGTTGGAGACCGAGGTCGGCGATTGCCTGCTTCAGCGCGCTCAGCACGCCAAAGTCGCCGCAGCCAGGGCACCAGTCGGGATCTGCTTTCCCCTTCAGGTCCTTGACCGTCACCACGGGGCGAGCTACCAGCTTCTCCGAAGCACCCGGAACCTCGGCACCGGGAACGACGACGCTCATCTGATCCCTCCTTACACCATGATCTCGTGGACCGGCACGTACGGCCTGGCCGTCCCGGCCAGGATCGCCTTCACGCCGTCCACGATGTGGTGCGGCATAAATGGCTCGCCGTCGTACTTGCGAATGTGGCCGTCCGCCACGATACTCGTCTCCGAGCGCAGGTAGCGTGCGAACTGCCCGCTGTAATTGTTCTCGACGATGATCGTCCGCTTCGCCCGCGCCACGATCGCTTTGATCGCGTCGGCGTGCAACGGAACCAGCCACTTGACCTGCAGGTTATTGGCGGTGATGCCCTCGGCGGCGAGCTGCTGCATCGCATCACGAATCACGCCCCGCGTCGAGCCCCAGCCGATCAGCGTGACCTCCGCGTCCTCCGGCCCGTACAGCGACGGTGGCGCGATGCGCTCGAGCACACCTTCCATCTTACGCATGCGCTTCTCGTGCATTGCCTGGCGCTTGTGCGGATTGGTGAACTCGTCCGAGATCAGCACGCCGTCCTCGTCGTGCTCGTCGGTCGCGACCACGTGCACGTACCCCTCGGTGCCGGGGATTGCGCGCGGCGAGATGCCGCTCGGCGTGATCTCGTAACGGCGGTACTCACCGCCCGGCGCCTGGCCATTCGCCCCGTGGCCGTTCCTTCCGGTACCATCCTTCGCGAGACCGACGATCTCGCCACGATCGATCGGGACGTTGAAGTCAAGCTCGGCCGGGTCGATGCTGTAGCGCCCCTCGGAGAGCAGCAGGTCGGACAGGATGATGCCGGGGCACTGGAAACGCTCGACCAGGTTGAAAAGCTCCGGCACGACGTGGAAGCACTCTTCGATCGAGGTCGGCGCGACGATGATGCGCGGATAGTCGCCCTGACCCGCGCCCAGCACCTGCCACAGGTCGCCCTGCTCGGTCTTGGTGGGGACACCGGTCGCGGGACCGGCGCGCTGCACGTCGATGCAGACGACCGGCACCTCCATCATCGCCGCGGCGCCGATCGCCTCGGTCATGAGCGCGAAGCCTCCGCCGGACGTGGCGCACATCGCGCGCACACCCGTGTGCGCGGCGCCGATCGCCATGTTGATCACGCCCAGCTCGTCCTCGACCTGACGGACCATGATGCCGAGCTGCCGACCGTGAGAGGCCATCCAGTGCAGGACACCGCTCGACGGGCTCATCGGGTAGGCACAGTAGAAGCGCACTCCCGCCGCCGCGGCCCCCATCGCCAGCGCGGTGTTGCCGTCGACGAACGCCAGCCGCCGCCCGAGATCAGGCAGCGCCACCGGGAAGGGCCGAAAGTGCTCGTCGGCGTACGCGTAGCCCGCGCGCGCCACCGACACGTTCTCGGCGACGACGGCCTCGCCTTTCCGCCGGAACTGCTCGGTCAGGACGTCCTCGAGCGCCTTGAACTCGACGCCCAGCAGCCGGAGCACGGCGCCGAGTGCGACGGTGTTTTGCACCAGGTCGCCCTTGATGCCCGGTGCCAGCCCCTTGACCGAGAACGGACAGAGCTGCACGCCATCGGCCGCCTCGCCGGGCCGAATGCGATCGACGTTGTAGAGCACGACCGAGCCGGCGCCCATGAGCTTCAGGTGCCGGTCCATGGTGTCCTGGTTGAGCGCGATCAGCACGTCGAGCTTATCGCCGTGACTCAGCACGGGTTCGTCGCTGGTCCGCAGCGTCAGGAAGATGTGCCCGCCACGGATGATCGACTGATAGGCATCGTACGCGTTCACGTGCAGTCCACGCCGCACCAGGATACGCGCCAGAATGTTCCCGGGGGTGGCGATACCCTGACCGGCCGCCCCTCCGATCGCGATTGCCAGATCGACGGTTCGCATAGCCACTGACTCCAGATTCCTCGCGGCGCGTCGCGTTGCCAGGTCGCCCCGGATCGCCGGCCTTTGCAGCCGAATGCTAGCACAGCGCCCCAGGCGAGTCAACGACGCACCCTGGCTAGCGCGTTGCGGTTATTGATCGAAGTACTACTATCCCAGAACGTCGGTGATCCATCCTGTCGGGCGGCGAGCCCGCGCTCCCCGTGGGTCAGCAAGGGTCAGCAGCAAGAGGGCGCCAGCACGCAGGCACCCCTTGCCAACCCCTTGCACCAGTAGGATAATAGGTGAAGCGGCGAACGACACGCCGTCTGGCTGGCTCGACGATTTCTCAGCGGCAGCAAACCCAGGGAAGCAGGCGCAACCAGCTTTACGCCGTATCCGGCGATGGGACGCAAAGCTATCGGTGCGCTCGCAACCGATCGATCCACTCGGGGGACGGTGTGTTCGAGTACGAGCAGGCAAGCTTACTTCCAGCGACAGACCGCTCGGCCCGGGCCCGAGGGAAGGGAGCATCACGCTCGAACGGGCCGGGCGAGCTCGGATTCGAGGCGAAGCTCTGGGCCGCGGCCGACGCGCTGCGCAACAACATGGACGCGGCCGAGTACAAGCACGTCGTCCTCGGGCTGATCTTCCTGAAGTATATCTCCGACGCCTTCGAGGCGAAGCACGCGGAGCTGGAAGACGAGCTCAGCGAGGGCGCCGACCCCGAGGACCCGGACGAGTACCGCGCGGTCAACATCTTCTGGGTTCCACGCGAGGCGCGCTGGTCCCATCTGAAGGCGAATGCCCCGCGGCCCACGATCGGGGCGCTGGTCGACGCGGCAATGACCGCGATCGAGCGCGATAACCCGTCGCTCAAAGGAGTGCTGCCCAAGGATTACGCCCGGCCGGGCCTCGACAAGGCGCGCCTCGGCCAGCTCATCAACCTGGTGAGCGATATCGCGCTCGGGGACCCCGCCGACCGCGCGAAGGACACGCTGGGGCGGGTCTACGAGTACTTCCTGGCGCGCTTCGCCAGCGCCGAGGGCAAGAGCGGCGGGCAGTTCTATACGCCGTCGCACGTCGTGCGGCTGCTGGTGGAGATGCTCGCGCCCTACCGCGGCCGCGTATACGATCCGTGCTGCGGCTCAGGCGGCATGTTCGTCCAGAGCGAGAAGTTCATCGAGGCGCACAGCGGCCGGATCGGCGACATCTCGATCTACGGTCAGGAGTCGAACTACACGACCTGGCGGCTGGCGAAGATGAACCTCGCGATCCGGGGCATCGACGCGCAGATCGCCCACGGCGACAGCTTCCACGACGATCACTTCCCGGACCTCAAGGCCGATTACATCCTGGCGAATCCACCGTTCAACGACAGCGACTGGCGCGGCGATCTTTTGAAGAGCGACAAGCGCTGGGTCTACGGCGTGCCGCCCGCGGGCAACGCCAACTTCGCCTGGGTGCAGCACTTCATCTCCCACCTCGCGCCGACCGGCCTCGCCGGGTTCGTCCTGGCCAATGGCTCGATGTCGTCGAACGTCTCCGGCGAGGGAGAGATCCGCAAGGCGATCATCGAGGACGACCTGGTGGACTGCATGGTCGCGCTGCCAGGGCAGCTCTTCTATTCGACGCAGATTCCGGTCTGTTTGTGGTTCCTTGCCCGGAGCAAGCGGGCGAGCACGGGGGCTCGCCCCTACCGGGATCGGCGGGGCGAGACCCTCTTCATCGACGCGCGTCAGCTCGGCTCGATGGTCGACCGCGTCCACCGCGAGCTGACCGACGCGGACGTCGCGAAGATCGCGGGCACCTACCACGCCTGGCGGGGCGACCCGGGCGCGGGCAGCTACGCGGACGTGCCCGGCTTCTGCAAGTCGGCAACGCTCGACGAGATTCGGAAGCACGGCCACGTGCTCACCCCCGGCCGCTACGTCGGCGCCGCGCCCGCCCAAGAGGACGACGAGCCGTTCGCGGAGAAGATGAAGCGTCTGGTGGCCGAGCTGCGCGAGCAGCAGGCCGAGGCCGCGCGGCTGGACGCCCTGATCGCCGCGAACCTGAGGGAGCTGGGATATGGGAGGTGAATGGATCCACACAACGATCGGTCAGCAAGTTACGCTTCAGCGCGGCTTCGATATTACAAAAGTGAAGCAACGCAAGGGACCTGTGCCGGTCATCTCGTCGAGCGGGATATCGAGCTACCACGACATACCTGCCGTGCGGGGACCGGGCGTGATCCTCGGACGCAAGGGCGTAGTCGGGAGCGTGTACTTCGTCCCGGCTGACTACTGGCCTCACGACACCACGTTGTGGGTCAAGGACTTTCATGGCAACGACCCGCGGTTTGTCTACTACTTCTTCAAGTGGTTGGCCCCTCGCGTCGCGGCGATGGATGTCGGTTCAGCAAACCCGACACTCAATCGAAATCATGTGCACCCCATTGAGGCAGCATGGCCACCGGTCCCCGAGCAGCAGGCCATTGCCCACATCCTCGGCACGCTGGACGACAAGATCGAGCTGAACCGCCGCATGAGCCAGACATTGGAGGCGATCGCCCGGGCGCTCTTCAAGTCGTGGTTCGTGGACTTCGATCCCGTCCGCGCGAAGGCCAAGGGTCGCGACCCCGGCCTGCCCAGGCACATCGCGGACCTGTTTCCCGATTCGTTCGAGGAGTCCGAGCTGGGGAAGATTCCGAGAGGGTGGAGGGTGGCGAGGCTCGGGGATATCATCGATCTTGCTTATGGAAAGGCCCTCAAGGAGGACGCCCGAAGGCCAGGGCGCATCCGCGTCTTCGGCTCAAATGGCCAGGTCGGCTGGCACAGTGAGAAGTTGGTTGAGGGACCAGGCATAGTGGTCGGGCGCAAGGGCAATCCTGGGGTCGTGACCTGGGCGCCAGGCGACTTCTTTCCAATCGATACCACGTTCTATGTCGTGCCCAAGAGCAACGTCGTCAGCCTCCGCTTCCTATATTACGCACTTCTGTACCAGAACCTTGCCTCGCTGGGCGCAGACTCGGCCGTCCCTGGCCTCAACCGTAATCTCGCATACCTGAATCAGTTGCTGGTCCCATCACCGGCCGCCCTGGAGGCGTTCGACGAGCACATTCGACGGGTGTTTGAGAAGCGTGCGTGCTTAGAGGAAGAGGCGGAGACGCTTGCAGCCTTGCGCGATGCGCTCCTGCCCAGGCTGATCTCGGGCGAGCTGCGGGTCAAGGACGCGGAGCGGTTCGTCGAGGAGGCCACGTCGTGAGACGCCCGCGCGAGGACGGAGAGGCTGCCCACGGTGCCATTCTTTCCCTGGCCAAACGTGGTAGGAACCGGATCTCCGGGCGCGAGGCCGCGGGTCCGAGGCAGGTGGGTATCCATTTTTCGACCGCCGGGCAAGGACCCCGGGGCGGCCACGGGGGGCCGCCCCTACCCGAACCATATCGCGCGGCGGTGGTACGCTTGATCGTACCTCGGGCGGAAAGGAGGGCATCCCTGCCCGGAACGAAACCGGTAGGGGCAGGCCCCCGTGCCTGCCCCCGTAC
>CADDYW010000082.1 GCA_902810745.1 Chloroflexota bacterium
TCAGCTTCAGATCGTCGCTCAGCGACTGGCCGAGCGCTGCCGCCACCTGACCGCCGATCATTCCCTTGGATCGGGCGGTCTCGACCGCGATGAGCGCGCCCAGACCCGCGACTGCCGTGCCAGCCAGCACTTGACGGCGTCTGAACGCGAATCGTCCAGATTGTCGCTCGATCTTCTCCATCTCTACCCTCTGCTCAGCCAGATCCAATGCCGAGCGGTCCACCCCGCGCTCACTTCCGCCTTACCAGAGTGAGACCTGACACTGGACCCACAAAGCATGTCGCCGCGTGACGTCGACATGTACGGGCACGCCAGAAATATCGTGAAATTATCGAGAACGCGTTGTATAATCGTAGCTCTTTGACCTCGCGAGTTGCCGGGCCTCGCGGTGGACCTAGCGCACAAGCCAGGCGACCAGGATAGGCCATTCAGTCGATTCAGGACACCTGTCGCGCCACGATCGTCCAAGTATTCCAACGTTTACGTGTGATATTTGATCCACGATACGTTGAAGTTTTGATCTCAAGCGTCCGACCACCCACGGTTGGGTGGCGCATCCAACATCGAGGAGGTGAGACGTGCCGCGCGGCCAATGGTTCATCGTTCCGCTTGCTCATCGACAGTCGTTCTCTACCAGCCTGGTTGGCGGAAAGGCGGCGCAGCTAGCCGAGCTTGTGAACCTCGGTCTGCCGGTCCCCCGGGCAATGTGCATCACGACGGCGGCATATCGGACGTACCTTCGCGAAAACGACCTCGAAGCGTGGCTGCAGCAGGTCTTGCAGACGGTGGTTCCTGGCGATTACGCGGGCATCGTGGCCACCTCCCGGGACATCCGCGAACGCTTCGCCGCGAGCCCGGTGCCGTCGGCCATCGCCGACGAGATCGTCGACGGCTACCACGAGATTCACCGAGTCGACTCGGTGGAGCCCGGCCCGGTGGCAGTCCGCTCATCTGCGACGAGCGAGGACTCGCGGGCCGCCTCGTTTGCCGGGCAGTGTGAGACGAAGCTGAACGTGCGCGGCGAGGAGGCCGTCGTCAGCGCAGTCGTCGGTTGCTGGGGATCGATTCATTCGGAGCGAGCGCTCCTCTATCGCGCGCGCCACGGGCTGCTCGGACCGGAGTGCGCCGCCGGCGTCGTCCAGCGATTGGTTCCGGCCGACCGCGGCGCGGTCGTCTTCAGCGCCAACCCCGTCGACGGCGATCAGTCGAGCGTCGTGATCGACGCGACCTGGGGCCTTGGCGAGGCGATTGTGAGCGGTCGGGTGACTCCTGACCACTACGTCGTTTCGAAATCTGATCTTGGCATTCGTACCCGCAAGATCGGTCGAAAGGAGGTGATGACCGCAGCGCTTCCGGAGGGTGGCACAGCCGATCTGCCAGTGCCAGTGGAGCTGCGCCTGGCTCCAGCGCTCGAGGACGAGCAAGCCGTCGAGCTAGCACGACTGGCAATTAGCCTTGAGCAGGTGAGACGACATCCGGTCGACCTGGAATGCGCTTACCACGGACCCAAGCTGGCCGTGCTGCAATGTCGTCCAGTGACGACCCTGTGACTCGACAAGGACAGGCTTGGCTACCCGTTTCCGCGCTACTGGCGCACGTACGGGATTCTATCAAGTATGACAAGAGGACAGAATGACTGAGACTTCCGTGCCGACGCAGTCGTCGGCGATCTCTGAGTTTCCCATCCAATGGGACGACCCGAGCGACGCGCACCTTTTCTGGACCTGGGATCGGATGCACTTCCCGACGCCGGTTGGGTGGTTGACCGAGTCGGTCGCGATAGCCGCGACATCTCACGGCTTCGCGGTCGCGAGCGAGCGCTACAGCTTACCGGTTCGACTGCAATACCGTGTCTTCAATCGCTACGCCTACAACGCGATGGTTCCGCGCAGCCACGATCCCGCCGTGCTTGGCGAACTCGCCCGGAACGTCGAGGAAGCGATCAAGCCCGCGGTGCTCGATCTTCCGCGAGCGTGGAACCAGGACTATCTTCCCGAGCTGAAGGCAGACATCGACGTCTTCCGCTCCTTCGATTATGCGCAGGCGAGCGACGCCGACGTTGCCGCGCACGCGGCCTGGGCGATCGAACGCACCACACGACATTGGGAGATTCACTTCAGTCTCGTCATCCCGATGATGGGGTCCTCGGTCTTCATCGCCGATACCTTCAGCCGGATTACTGGAAGTGACGATGCCGTCGCTCCATTCACCTTGCTCCAGGGGCTGCCGAACAAGACGGTTGAGAGTGCTCACGCACTCTGGAACCTGAGCCGCGAAGCCCGCGCTTCGGCGCCGGTGCAAAACGCGCTGGGGCTGGAAGGTCCGAGCGCATTCTTCGCCGACCTCGAGACGTCTACCGAAGGGCGCGAGTTTGCCCGGAAGTTTCGCGATTATCTGGACGAATATGGTTGGCGCGGTGACCTCTGGGCGCTTGACTACCCAACCTGGGCTGAAGACCCACGATCTCCATTGAATACGCTTCGCACCTACGTCGGCCAGCCGGACGAGGCTTCGCCGATTTTGGAGCACGCTCGGCTCGCGGAGCAGCGCGAAGAGGCGCTTGCCGCGGTTCGAGCGCGCCTGGCCGGTGCGCCAGCGGAAGCTCGCGGGCAGTTCGAAGGGCTGCTGAAGCTGGCCCAGTTCGCCTCCGTGCTGAGCGAGGACCACAATTACTACATCGACCAGATGTTGCTGCACCTGACACGACGAGCGCTGATGCGGGCGGGTGAGCAACTGGCACGTCGCGGACAGATCGGGGACGCGGCGGACGTTTTGATGCTCACCGGTTCCGAGGTCGTGGACGCGCTCTCGGCCGACACCCGGCCAAGCCTGAGCGCGACCGTCGACCGGCGACGCGCCGAGTTCGCACGCGCCCAATCGCTGATTCCACCGCCGGCGATCGGCACGCCACCACCGCAACCTCCCCCCGGCGTCGAGCCAAGCGCTATGGAGAAGGGACTGGCCATGTTCTTCGGTGGACCGCCGAAGGACTCCTCGACCAACGAGATCCGTGGTAACGCCGGCTCGCGCGGGACCGTGACGGGCGTTGCCAGGGTCGCGATGACGCTCGACGATGCCCGGGGATTGCAGCCAGGGGAGATTCTGGTCTGTCCGACCACGGCCCCACCCTGGACCCCGCTGTTCGCGGTCGCGGGAGCAGTCGTCACCGATACCGGTGGGGTGCTCAGCCACTGCGCCATCGTCGCGCGCGAGTTCGGCATTCCGGCCGTCGTCGGAACGCACGTCGCGACGGCGATGATCAAGACCGGCCAGCGCGTTACCGTCGACGGCGGTTCGGGTATCGTCGTCCTGAATCCTTCCTAGCGAAGGTGACTGACACGCGCGACCCGCCGAACGAGAAGCTTCTCTTGCTGGTAGTGGCGCTCGGAACGATCCTGGCGCCACTCAACTCGACTATGATTGCCGTCGCGCTCCCCGACCTGACGCGCGAGTTCCACGTTGGCTTCGAGCAGACGAGCTGGCTCATCGTCAGCTACCTGGTCGCCATGGCCGTCGTTCAACCCATCGCCGGTCGCCTGGGCGACCAGTATAATCGGTGTTGGATCGTCCTCGGCGCGCTGATCGGATTCCTGGGGGCGTCAGTCGTGGCGGTCCTCGCCCCCAGTTTCCCGGCTCTGGTTGGATTCCGCATCGGCCAGGCGCTGTGTGGCGCGCTCGCGATCCCCAATGCCGCCGCGCTCGTGCGCGAGTGGGTACCGTCTGCGCGCATCGGCTCGGCGTTCGGCCTCGTCGGCGCGGCAACAGGCTTCGCGGCCGGGCTCGGTCCGCCGCTTGGTGGAGTGCTCGTCGGGCTGGGCGGCTGGCGGGCGATCTTTCTGGTCAACGTGCCGGTCGTCGCTCTTGCCGTGCTGATCGGCTGGGCCACCTTGCCGCGGTCGTCGCGCCGAGCAGCAGGCTCCAGCTTTGATCTCGCTGGCGCGGTGCTCCTATTCGGCTGGCTCGGATCTATCGCTTTGATCCCGTCGTCGATGAAGGGCGCCGGCCCGGGAGTCCCGGCCTTCCTACTCGGAGGCATTGCTGCCGTTGCTCTGATCGTGTTCATCTGGCAAGAAACCCGGGCCGGTCAGCCAGTGGTTCATCTGGATCTCTTTCGCGAGCGGGCGTTTTCCGCCGCGGCCGCTGGAGTATCGTTCGGCAACCTCGCGATGTACTCCACTCTGCTGACGATTCCCCAGTTCGTCACGCTTGTCCTCGGACGACCGGACGCGGAGGCCGGCGCCGTCCTGGCCGCGATGTCGCTGCCGATGGCCGTCCTCGCACCGTTCGCGGGTTACCTCGCCGACCGCTGGGGACGGCGTCCGGTCGCTCTGATCGGCGGCCTTCTGTCGGTGCTGGGATTCGCTCCCCTTCTCTGGATCGGACCGTCCTGGTCCCCTCTGCTGCTGGTCCCACCGCTTGGGGTGGCTGGCTGCGGACTCGCACTCCAATCGCCCGCGATCCAGGCGGCTGCTCTCGAAGCGGCTCCGGTGCAGCGCGCTGGCGTGGCGAGCGGAGTTTTCAGCACCAGCCGCTATCTCGGTAGCATCACCGGGTCCGCCGTGCTCGCCGCGTTGCTCGGAACCGGCGGCCAGCCATCGAGCGCCGGGCTGGCAGCGGTGTTCGTGATGGTCGTCGCCGCGGCGGTCGTCGCGGCAGCGGTCGCGGCGCTGCTGCCACGGCCTGCCGAGACACCTTCGCCGTCGATCATCGCCTCGACGTGACGAAAGCGACGACCGCCGTCTGCACGCGCGAGTCGCGCGTGGGAACGCTGTTCCTCGGCCCGAATGGCTGCTAAACTAGCACGCGACCGTGGCGGAGGGCCAAATGCGACAGCGCGTGGTCGAGATCGACCGAGTAGCCAAGCACCAGCTTCTCCTGGACCGGATCGCGTCGTCGGTCGAGCGGGTGCTGCCGGTGCTCACTCTGCTGGTCGCGGTGTTCCTACGCTTCTTCCGCCTGGACCACGTTCCCACTGGCTTGCTCTGGGACGAAGCGTACAATGCCGTCGACGCGCTGCGCATCCTCGACGGGGCGAGACCGATCTTTCTGACCGGGAATTTCGGTCGCGAGGCCCTGCTCATGTACTTCCAAGCGGCAAGCATCGCGTTCCTCGGCCACACGACGCTCGCGATGCGGCTGGTCCCTGCGCTTGCCGGAGCCCTGACGATTCCAGCTTCGTACGTTCTAGCTCGTCGTCTCTTCGGCTCGCGGGTCGCACTGCTGACCTGCGCCTGGCTCGCGGTATCCGTCTGGCACGTGATCCTGAGCCGCCTTGCGCTACGCCCCGTCCTCCTACCCCTCGCCTGCGCGGGAGCTTTTTACTGTCTCTATCGGGGAATCGAGGCCCAGGAGCAGTGGTGGAACACCGTCCCGCGCGGATCACTCGATCCGCCGACCATGGGACGGCGCCTCGCCTGGTTCGCGCTGTCCGGGGCATTCATCGGCGTGTCGCTCTACACCTACGTCGCAGCGCGATTTGTTCCTTTTGTCGTGATCGCCGTGGCCGTGTACGTGGCGCTGGTGCACCGTCCCGCGTTTCGTCAGCTCATCCCCGGATTCCTCGTCACCGGCGTCGTCGCCGTGATCGTCTTCGCGCCGGAGGGGATATTTTTCCTGCACCACCCCGATGCGTTCTGGACACGCGCACGCGCCGTCTCGGTCCTCTTCGAGCGCGGCGCGCGCCCCGTCCAGGCGCTGAGCGAGCTGATCCGCGCTGCGGCCGCGTCTCTGGGTATCTTCAGCGTGGCCGGCGATCAGAACGCGGCGTGGAGTGTGCCCGGCCGCCCGGTCTTCGACCCGCTCTCGTCAGTCTTTCTCCTGGGTGGGCTGGCGATCGCGATTCGACGTAGTCGCTGCCGATCATACGCGCTGCTGCTTCTCTGGCTTTCCGTTATGCTCGTGCCGGTGCTGCTAGCCGACAAGCAGATCCCGAACAATCTGAGAATCAGTGGCCTCGCGCCCGCGCTGTTCATCCTTCCCGCGCTCGGAGCAGCCGAGGTCTGGAACGCCTGGGAATCTCGAGTCAAGAGCGTGCTCCGGGTGCTTCCCGTCTTTCTGGTCGCGCTCGCCACGCTCGCCAGCGGTCTGCTCACCGATCGCGACTACTTTCGAACCTGGGCGACCAGCCCTGCCGTGTCCGCGCTCTACAACTCCGACCGCTGGATCGCGATCGAGACGGCAGCGCGTCTCCCGTCCGAGACGAGCGTTCCTCTCTACGTCGCGGCCGGCGATTCCGACCAGCCGCTTCAGCGCTATCTCCTCGACGGAAAGCCCGAGGCGGCATCGCTGCGCCTGTTCGACGGGACGCGATCGCTGATCCTGCCGCCAGAAGGTCAGGCGGCGACCTACGTCTTCGCGACGCGAGATCTGCCGCCCGTGCCGCTGCGCCAGCGCTTCTTTCCCGCTCAGTCCGGGCAGCCGGTCGCGACGACGCCGGACGGGCAGCCAATCGAGCTCTATCGCCTGCCGGCTGGCACCGTGCTGGTCCCGGAACGCCAGGTTCCGGCCCGCTTTGGAAACGAGCTGCAGGTGATTGGATTCGACCTGCCGCGCGACGCGACCGCCGGCGGCACACTCACCGTCCGCTGGTACTGGCGGCTGCTGGCCGCGAATCCACGCGAGCTCGCCTTCTTCAATCAGCTCTTCGACGCACACGGTCAGCGCCGCGGGCAGACCGACGACCGGGCGTTCGCGCCCGGTTACTGGTCGCCCGGCACGCGGGGAGTCACGACCTTCGACGTGACGATCGATCCCGCCGCGGAGACCGGAGCCTACTGGCTCGACGTCGGCGTTTACGAGCGGGCGAGCCTCAGACGCCTCACCGTCTTCGACAGCCAGGGACGGGACGCGGGCGGGCCGATTCGCCTCGGCCCGATCAAGGTGCACGGTCGGGCGACTCCCGTGCCAACGCCGGAGACGAGACAGGAGGTCCGTCTCGGCGACCAGATCGGCCTCCTTGGTTATGCGCTGGACCGACCGACGATCGCCGCGGGTAAGCGCCTCGCGGTCACGCTCTACTGGAGCGCGCGGGGCCGCCCGTCACGCGATTATACCGTCTTCGTTCACCTGCTCGATGCTGACGGAAAGCTTCGAGCACAGAGCGACGGGCCGCCGAGCGACGGCCACGACCCGACATCCGTCTGGGACACGGGCGAGGTGATCGCCGACCGCCACGAGATCCCCCTGGGATCCGATCTGACGGCCGGAACGTATCGCATCGAGGTGGGGATGTACGCGCCGGACACGGGGCAGCGGGTGCGCGTCCTGGATGATGCCGGGCGCGACGCGGACGATCACATCATCCTCTCGACCGCCGCGACCATCAGGTGAGCCCGCCCGCGACGCGCGCGCCTCTTCGTGCCTGGCCAGGGCCAGACCGGTTCAGTGCGCGCTGTCGAATGGCTCGCGGGCAATCCTCAGGAGGGGATATCCAGTGCCTTCAGGACGCTCGCGACTTTGGGCAGCGGATCTAGCCAGAGCTGCTCGACTGACATCCGGAAGTCGGACAGGACCCGACTGCGGTACTCGCCGTGTCCTCCCCCGAAGGCCAGGCGATACTTCCCATCCGGGCCGAGCTGATAGAACTCCGCCTGCTCGCGCTCCGGGTCGATCAGCCAGTATTCGTCGACCCCCGATTGCTCGTACTCGACGAACTTCTCGCCACGGTCTCGACCGATGCTCTCCGGCGAAATGATCTCGACGACGAGATCCGCCGGCCCGTCCAGGTAGGTCGTCCGAATTCGGCCAACGTGCGCGGCGCGAACGAACAGGATATCTGGCTCGCGTCCGCGATTCACGGGCTCGGGGAGGTGCATCTGGAACGGCGCGCCGAGGACGATGCCCAGATCGAATGCCTCGGTCCAACTGCCCAGGACTCGTATCAAGAAAGTCGCCAACTCGGCATGACGCTTGGAAGCAGGTGAAACCATCTGCACAGCTCCGTCGACCCATTCTGCCCAGGTATCCTCGTCGCACCAGTCGAGAAACTCCTCATAGGTCAGACAGCGGGTCGGCGGCTGCCGAGCGTCTTCGACTGCCGACATATCCGCGCTCATTCTCACGTCTCCGCGGTCAACACCGCACCTCTTCCCCGATCCATTGTAGCATCACGCGGGACCGGCGGTGGCTCGACGACCGGGATGAATCGCACGCCCTTACAGCACTGAGCAGAATGGTTGAGCTGCCGGGGAGGCGACGATCTCACTCTCCCCGTGGGAGAGGGCTGGGGTGAGGGTCGCAGGTCCCCGCCCTCACCCTTCCCCTCTCCCAGAGGGAGAGGGGATTGGACGTCTGTCAGCTGGTTCAGACCGTCCCGTGCTCTAGCACCGCTGCCGCGGCATCAGGACCTCGGAGATCTTCGGCCAGCCGTAGATGAAGCCGAGCAGCGAGCCGAAAATGGAGTGCAGAAAGAGGCTCGCGATGGCCGGGCGCGGCGAGTTCGTCCGTCGGCCGAAAATGCCAGCGCCCATGAAGGGCATTGCGATGAGCATCGAGAGCACCAGCCAGACGGCGCTTCCGAACGCGACTCCGCTGGCGACGTTTCCCCAGAATCGGCCCAGTGGTCTGGTCAGACGGCAGAGTCGCGGATAGGCGATGGCCGCGTAGAGCATGCCCAGAAGCGCGCTGTCGATGAAGTGGAAGACGATGCCCAGCACCCACCAGCCGGCCTTGCCGCCCGAGACGTAGCGCAATCCCGCGTGCGCGAAGTCCAGCTCGCTCACCCCCAGAATCGCTTCCAGCCAGTAGCCGGCCAGGGCCATGAGATAGCCGCCGACAAAGCCGGCGAAAGACGCACGCCACGGGGCGAAGTCGGTTCTCTCGGTCATAACTCGTCGCTCCCACCCACGGTAATTGACCGCGCCGGACGCCGATGCCCGGACAATCACAGCGACCGACTACCACGCGCGGTCCGGCCCCCGCCCACGAACGTCATCCCCCGATCCGCGGTCGCCTCTTCAGGCTCGACCGCCAGCACGCCACTGGTTCGAAGCACCTCGAAGGACGTCTCCGTCCCGGTGCCCCGAAACCGGAGGTCGACGCACCCGTCGAAGGCCTTCAGCCGGCGGACAGTGATGTCGTCGAGCCAGTCGGGTAACGTCGGGTTCAGCCGAAGGCAGCGGCGCTCTGGATCGGGCTCGATTCCGAGGATCGCCCGCAGGAGCATCGGAATGCTCCCGGCTGCCCACGCCTGTGGAACGTTGGCCTTCGGATAGATGACCGGCCAGAAAGTCGTCGCACGGTCGAGCCCGGCCCAGAGCTCGGGAAGCTGTCCCCGAGCAAAGTAGCCGCTCGCCGCGAAGATACCCTCGGCGATCCGATTCGCCGCTTCCCAGTGACCGTACCGCTTGAGACCCAGCGCGATGATCGCATTGTCGTGCGGCCAGATCGACCCGCGCTGATAGGCGACCGGATCGTAGGCTCCATTCTGGCTGGAGAGTGTCCGCACGCCCCAGCCGCAATAGAGATCGGTACGGAACAGACGCTCGGCAACCGCGCCCACACGGTCGGGAGGTACGATCCCGCTCCAGAGCAGGTGTCCCGGGTTCGAGGTGGCGCTCCGAATTGGCTGCTTGTCCGGATCGAGCCCGAAGGCATAGAACTGCTCGTCTGGGAGCCAGAATGCCTCGTTGAAGGCGGTGTACAGGCGCATTGCCCGCGCCTCGGCGTCGTCCGCCCTGGCATCACGCCCGAGCGCGCGGTAGATCTCGGCTGCCCGTCGAAGGGCATCAAAGTAGTAGCCCTGCACCTCGACGATGGCGATTGGATCCGGCACGATCCGCCCGTCGGGGTAGACCACCGCGTCTCCCGAGTCCTTCCAGCTCTGGTTGTGATAATCGTTGGGACCGCGCATCCAGTACTCGATGAAGCCATCGCCGTCGATGTCGCCGTACTCGCGTGCCCAGCGCAGACATCCCTCGACTGGCCCGATGAACTCCTCGAGCAGCTTTCGATTGCCCGAAAAGCGGTAGGCCTCGGAAAGCAGAATCACGTAGAGCAGCGAGGCGTCGACCGTTCCGTAGAACGGATTGAAGGGGATTTTCCGCATCAGGCTGAGCTGACCGACGCGGAGCTCGTGCGGAATCTTGCCGGGCTCTTCGTCAGTCCACGAATCGACCCGCTTTCCCTGCAGCTCGGCCAGCCGCGTGAGCACCGCTCGCGGGAAAGGGCAGCCGATCGGGAGGCACTGGATCGCGGTGATCAGTGCATCGCGCCCGAACACCGCGTTGTACCAGGGAACGCCCGCGGATGGGTACCACTCGCCGTCGACCGATTGGAAGCGCAGCGAGGCAAGATCCCGGATCGCCTGATCGTACGCGCGCTGAACAACGCGGTTCGTCGTCTCGACGGCCGCCAGGCTCTCGGTCCACCTGCGCAGATCGGCGACCGACCGCTTCAGACGCGCGGCAACGGACGCTCCATCCTGGAGGCGAGGTCGATCGTCCGCGTCCTGCGTTCCGGCACCCCTCACCACCGAGCCCGCGTATCGACCCAGCGGCGCTCCGGTGAGCTCGGCGTAGATCTCGGCTCGCCAGGTTTGCTGGTGGGCCAGGTTGACCCGGAAGATGAGCAGCGACGGCGAGTAGACCGGGCGACTATCGCTGGCGAGGACGTGGTAGCGGAGGTCCCGACTGAACCAGGTATCGCGATAGGAGCAGGTCAGCGTCGATTCGGCGTCGTTCCAGTAGCTCCGAATCACGCGCGGTGGCGTCGGCAGCAGGCCCCGAACCTCGAAGATGCTGTCGAACGTGCAGTCGAGATTGGCCATCAGCCGAAACGAGATCGGGCGCGCTACGAAGCTGGTAAGCTCGATGTACTCGTGGAGGCCCTGATCGAGAACGCGGGTGATCCGCAGGAGGAGGGAGAGCTCGTCCACCGGCTCGGGCCCCGCCTGAAAAGGAGGGTTCGCGTAGGTGAGAATGGCGCAATCGTGGGCCGCGCGCTCGGCGGTCAGGAATGTCGGAGGGAGCTGCTCGAAGGTGAAGCGATAGTGGGACAGATAGCGCGTATCGTGGTCGAAGAGACCATCGCGGGGATGCTCGATCCAGCCCTCGCGATGGGTGACCATCATCGTGCTGCCACTGTGGATCGTGAGCTGAAGCGGCTGGATCGCGACGACCGCCGGCTCGGGCATGGATCAATTCCTCCCGGGGCCACCTGCAAACACTGTGCCCCCGCTGGAACCAGAGGATCGACGGAGGGCTGACCACGACACGAATCGATCGATTGACGCGGGCACACGCTATAGTACACTGAGTACGCCGTACGCCGGTCGGGAGGGTGGCGGAGTTCCGCGACGCCTCTTCGGCAAAGGTACGAGCACGACGATGGAGGGTCAGCATGGCGAGGGAGCACACGCTCGACGAGGCAAAGTTTCATTGCCAGTGGGATAATTCCCTTCGACCCGCGCTGGAGATCAACCCAGGCGACACCGTCCACTTCCGAACGCGCGAGGTATCCAACAACCAGGTCACGCCCGGCTGCAGCGCCGAGATCCTGTCCAAGCTCGACTTCAACAAGATTTACCCGCTGGCTGGCCCGGTCTACGTCAACGGCGCGCAGCCCGGCGATGCGCTCGTCGTCGAGCTGCTCGACCTGCAGACCCAGGGCTGGGCCTGGACCGGCGTCCTCCCCGGGCTCGGCCTGCTCAAAGAAGAGTTCAGCCAGCCTTACATCCACCACTGGGATCTGACGAACAAACGCACGACCGAGTTCCGCCCGGGTATCGTGATCCCGCTTGATCCGTTCCCCGGCGTCATCGGCGTCGCGCCGAAGGAGCCCGGCCAGCACGCGGTGATGCCTCCGGGCGCGTTCGGCGGAAACATGGATATCCGCCATCTGCACGCCGGTACGACACTCTACCTGCCGGTTCAGGTCGAGGGAGCCCTGTTCTCGGTCGGCGATTGCCACGCCGGACAGGGGGACGGCGAAGTCTGCGTCACCGGCATGGAGGCCCCCATGGCGCTGACGCTGCGGTTCGGCCTGCTCAAGGGCGCGGGCATCACCGAGCCCCGATTCCTGACCTCTGGGCCGCTCAATCCGAAGTTCGAGGGAATGGGATACTACGCGACCACCGGTATCGGTCCGAACCTCTACGAAGATGCGCAGAAGGCCGTTCGCTACATGATCGACTGGCTGACCCGCGAGAAGGGCCTCAGCCCCGAGGACGCTTACCTGCTCTGCAGCGCCGTCGGCGACCTCAAGATCAGCGAGATCGTGGACCAGCCGAACTGGATCGTGTCGTTCTACATGCCTTTGAGCGTGTTCGTCAGATAAGTCTTCGCGGTCCGGGCCTGGATCGGTCAGCGAGCGGGACAGCTGGCACCGTCACCGCCGTCGACGACGGTGCCAGCCGGAGCACCCGCCTCCCGACCTTCTGCGCGCCGACGAGCCGGTCACTCCCGACGGGCGAACAGCTCCCGATCGGTCGCGAACCAGAGCGCCTCGGGAATGTTGAACGTGGCGAACGCGTAGTTGGCCATGGGCAGCCAGTACTCGAACTCTTCCTCGCTGGAGCCCTGCCAGGTCAGCATGATCAGCCACTTGTCGACGTAAAGGATCCAGAATTTGCGCTTGCGCACCTCCTCGCCGTCGCGAAAGGTGAAGACACGCTCGAACCGGATCAGGTTGCCCAGCACGATCTCCGATTCGGATTCGACCTTGCACTCGGCAAGGCGCGCCAGGCCATCGGCCACGCCCGCGCGCAGGGTCTCGAGATCCTCCGCGACCGCGGGCTCTTCCAGTGGAACGACCCACGCGGTGAACCAGGTCTCCGGATCGTCGGAACGCGGGGCGACGCGGATTCCATCTCGTCCTTCCAGGTCAAACTGCAGCCAGTCGGTCGGAAAACGAAAGCTGTAGCGTCCCAGAGGATCCTGATACGTCGTAACGCCGTAAAAACGTGGTGGTTGCCGCGTTGTCATGAGTACCTACTTCGTTCGTATCTCGCTCAAATCTGTCCTAACTCTATCACGATCAGGCCAGCACGGGTAATCGCGCGCGGCACCGGTGGGATTCTCACGCGATCGCGGGTTCTGCCTGCGAGGCTCAGACCTGACCGCGACCGTTGGCCGCGTGAGACTCGCGAAACCGGGCGTGCGCCCCCGCGATGGTGACCGGATTCACATCGTACTGCTCCTCCAGGGAGTCGAGGTACCGAACGATCTCCTGGAGCGTCGTGGCGAGCCTGTCGTCGCGATCATGAAAGGCGAAACGGTTCTGGGTGACGAAGCAGAGCACGCGGAAGGGAACATCGTGCGTCTCCATACGCCGAAGCTGTCCCTCGATGAGCGGCCGATGCCACATCTCGAGCGTTCCATTCTCGATGGCCAGGTCCGGCGCGATCCCGCCGCGTCGCTGCGAAGCGTCGGTCGTCACCGGCACCTCCAGAAACGGGAGATCACCACGGCGCAGGCGACTGGACGAGTTCGCGTAGTGCGCGTCGGGTTCCGCGCCGACCCACGTCGCGGCGTGTCGCGGCAGATCACGGCCGGGGCTTGAGACCGAGCCCTGACGGAATCCCAGCTCGCAAAGCACCGGAAACGTATCGTCGTTCGCCGAGAAGAGATCGGGACGGCAGGTGACCGGGCGCGCACCTACCGCATCCTGGAAGGCTTCGAGCGCAAGACGGACGATCGTGTGCTGCGCGTCGCGGTCGTGATGCCCGAGGTAGGCTTGCGAGCCAAGCGCCTGGGGCTGAATGTAGAGGCCCAGCTCGACCCCCCGGTCGCTCAGCTCCTCCATCAGCGGCGCATGGGCATCAGCACAGTGCGGCTCGAGAAAGAGCGTCACGGCGTAGCCCGCGTTGAGGAGTCGGGTACAGTAGCCGTCGATGGCGCGAAGGCTCTGCTCCCAGCTATTCGGCCCCTCGGGCACGCGGCGGGGGGCGGCCGGCAAACAGTTCATCGTGAAGATAACGTGGAGAGAGGGACGGTTACTCATCGGGTCTTCGGCCCGCCGAGGGAGCGCAGGAGATCCTGGGCCAGGGCGCCGACGACGATGGCCACGACCAGGGGAATCGCCAGCCGGAGGAACCGCGTGCGAAGCTCCTTCCGGGCAACACCCGCGCGCAGGTATGGCTCCGCGCCCAGCACCAGGAAGAAGAGCCCGAATACGATCACCAGCAGCCCCACGCCCAGGTAGAACGGGCGGGCCTGCGCTTCCTCCACGCTGATGCCAATGATGAGCAGGACTGCCTGCGACCACACGACGAAGACGCCGTAGCTCAGCGGGAGCAGCACGAGATAAAGGGCATAGCAGGCAATGTACCGTCGAAGCATCTCAACGCGGCGCTGGAAGATCGGACGGGCTCGGCTCAACGCCCGCGCGAGGCCGGGGCACTCCCGTCGATTCCGTATCTCGTCGCGGCACCCCCTTCAGGTTCAGCGTCTCGGCAAAGTGGCACGCCGCCCAGTGATCCGGCCCGACCAGCCGCAATGGCGGGCGCTCGGTCTTGCAGATATTCTGGGCGTAGGGACAACGCGGGTGAAAGTAGCAGCCACTGGGAGGGTTGGCCGGACTCGGGACGTCGCCAGGAAGCTTGACCGGGCGCGTCCGACGTCGCGGATCGGGCTGGGGGATCGCCGCGAGCAGCGCCTCGGTGTAGGGCATTTTCGGGTTGTGGTAGAGCTCTTCGGTCGGCGCCATCTCAACCAGGTACCCCACGTACATGACCGCGACCCGGTCGGAGATGTGCTCGACGACGCTGAGGTCGTGCGCGATGAACAGGTAGGTCAGGTCGAACTGCCGCTGGAGGTCTTCCAGCAGGTTGAGCACCTGGGCCTGCACCGAGACGTCGAGCGCCGAGACTGGCTCGTCGCAGATGATCAGCTTGGGGTTCACCGCCAGCGCCCGGGCGATTCCGATGCGCTGACGCTGGCCGCCGCTGAACGCGTGGGGGTACCGACTCATGTGCTCCGGACGTAGCCCGACGACGGTGAGCAGCTCGGCGACGCGGTCACGACGGGCCTGCGCGCTGAGTGATCGACGCGTGACCAGAGGCTCCTCGATAATCCGACCGACCGTCATGCGCGGGTCCAGCGACGAGAACGGATCCTGGAAGATCATCTGCATATTCGTCCAGACCTGTCGAAGCTGCTGCTTGTCCAGCCGCTCGATATGAACCTTACCCAGGTCTGGATCGTTGAAGACGATCTCGCCGGCCGTCGGATCGTAGAGACGGATCGTGGTGCGGCCCGCGGTGCTCTTTCCGCAGCCGCTCTCCCCGACCAGGCCCAGCGTCTCGCCTTCCCGGATATAGAAGTCGATGCCATCGACGGCCTTGACCTGGCCGACAACGCGGCGCAGCAGACCACCGTGGATGGGAAAGTACTTTTTCAGCCCTCGCACGGACAGCAGCGCATCGTCGGGATGGCCCGAATGACCATTTTCGGATGGTGTCTCGTGTGTACTCATCATTCTTCCTCACGCGTCATCAAAGGTCATCCTCGAACCGGCTCCGCTGGGCAGGTGGCGGCAGCCCGCCGCGATTCAGCTGACTGCCGCTCCGTTCGCCGACTCCGTGGTGCTCGGCGGGACGAACGTGCTGCCGGGATAGAGGTGGCAGCGCACCGAGTGCGCGACCGTGCCCGCGATGATCGTCTCCTCCGGAACGATTCGGTCGCACGTGCCGGGCATGAAGCTTGGGCAGCGCGGGTGGAAAGGACAGCCCGGCAACGTCGAGTACGGGTCCGGGATGCTTCCCTTGATGACCTCGAGGTGCTCTTTTCGGTTCGTCCCCAGGCGCGGGATCGAGCGCAACAATGCCTGGGTGTACGGGTGCTTCGGATCGTAGAAGATCTCGTCGACCGAGGCGCGCTCGACGACCCGTCCGAGATACATCACCGCCACCTCGTCGCACATCTGCGCCACGACTCCCAGGTTGTGCGTCACGAACATGATCGACATCCCAATCTCGGCCTGCAGCTCGCGCATGAGGTCGAGGATCTGGGCCTCGGTGGTCACGTCGAGCGCGGTCGTCGGTTCGTCGGCAATCAGGAGCACCGGCGTACAGGACAGAGCCATCGCGATCATGGCCCGCTGGCGCATCCCACCGCTGAGCTGGTGCGGGTAGGTATTGTAGATCCGTTCGGGATTCGGCATCCCGACGCGCCGGAGAATCTCGATTGCCTGCTCCTTCGCCTCGTTGCGATTGGGCGTCTGGTGGAGCAGGATCGCCTCGGCAATCTGATTTCCGACCGTGTAGCAGGGATTCAACGACGTCATTGGCTCCTGGAAGATCATGCTGATGTTTTTGCCGCGAATATGATGCATCTCCGGACTGTGGCGATCGTAGGTCAGAAGATCGACTGGCCTGTCGCCCGCCTTCTCGCGAAAGTAGATACGTCCGGAGAGGATCTTCCCGGGATGCGGCACGAGCTGCATGATCGAGAGCCCGGTAATGCTTTTCCCGCACCCGCTCTCTCCGACGACTCCGAGGACCTTCCCACGGGGAATGCTGAAGCTGACGCCGTTCAGGGCGCGGACGGTGCCGAGCTGCGTGTGAAAGTGCACGTGGAGATCTTCGACCTGGATCACGTGGTCGGAGCTACCGGACTCGGTCGGCGCGCCTGCGGCGCTGGTGACGGTTTCGGCCATCTGCACCATCCCTTCTCTGATCTAGCTATACGGATCCGCGGCGTCTCGGAGCCCGTCTCCCAGGAACTGATAGCAGGTCACGGCGATGATCACGGCTGCCGCCGGGATCAGCATCCAGAGATGCTGCTCGACGACCTGGACCTGCTGGGCATCACGCAGTAAGACACCCCAGCTCACCGCGGGGGGAAGCATGCCCAGGCCAAGGAAGCTCAGGGACGTCTCGCCGAGGATCGAGAACGGGATAGCCAGCGCGGCAACCACGATAATGTGGCTCACCGCGTTCGGGAGCATGTGCGTGAGGATAATCCGCAGATCGGACGCGCCGGCAAGCTTTGCTGCCAGGGTATAGTCCAGGGTCCGATACGCCATCACCTTCCCTCGGACCTGTCGAGCCAGCCCGGTCCATTGGATCAGCGACAGGATCAAGGTGATGTAGAAGTAGCGCTGGACAACCGACATATCCTGGGGAAGTGCCGCGGCGAAGGCAGCCCAGAGTGGCAGCGTCGGCATCGACATGAGCAGCTCGATGAACCGCTGGATCAGGTTATCTGCCGCGCCGCCGAGGTAGCCAGAGGCGGTGCCCAGCACCGATCCGATGATGACGGCGATCGCGACGCCCACCAGCCCGACGGTCAGCGAGATGCGCGACCCTTCGAGCACCCGCGCCAGCAGATCTCGCCCCTGGCCATCCGCTCCAAACAGGTAGAGCTTGGCCGGGGGATCGACGCCAAACAGATGGAGGTCGGACGGGATGATTCCAAAGAGGGTGTAAGAAAACCCGTGCGTGAACAGCTTCACCGGGTAAGCTTTGCTGCAATCGATCTGGTAGACCCAGGTGAACGTATCCTTGTTCAGCGTCTGCGTCACACCGCAGACAGAGGGATGCCCGTTGACCATGTAGATCGGCGTTGGAGCCGCGAACTGATTGTTCGAATCAAGCGCATCGTAGGGATACGGGGCGAGAAACGGCGAAAAGGCCGCCATCAGGTACATGATGATCAGGACGATGCCGCCGGTCACGGAGAGCTTATTCGCCATGAACCGTCGACGCATCAGGGTCCATTGCGAGATCTGACCAACGTCTTCTTTCTTCTTGGTCAGAGTTCGGAGATCCTCGATCGTGACTGCCCTGCTTGCCATGCCAGCACTCCCTCGGTGGTTATCCCTATTATTCCAGGCGAACCCGCGGATCGACCCACGCCAGCAGCAGGTCGGCGAGCAGGTTACCCACGATGGTCATGAACGACAGCGCCATCAGAAACGTGATCGCCAGGTACATATCCTTGTTGATCAGCGCATTGATGTAGAGTGGGCCGGTCGTCGGTAGGTTGAGAACGATCGAGATGATCACCTCGCCGGAGATAAGCGCGGGCAGCGTCCCTCCCAGCGCCATGATCAACGGGTGCAGCGCGTTGCGTACCGCGTGCTTCCAGACGACGAAGCTTTCTTGCAGCCCCTTCGCCCGAGCGGTCTGAACGTACTGCTGGTTCAGCACGTCCAGCAGATTCGCCCGCATGACGCGCGTCAGCCAGGCGGTGCTGCCGGCGGCGATGACGATCACCGGTATCCAGAGGTGTGACAGGAGATCCAGGAACTTCGCCTGACTCCAGGGGGCGTTCGCGTATTTCGTCGAGAACAGTCCACCGACGTCGGCGTGGAGCACGTTCGATGCGAAGACGAGCAGAATGAGCGCGAGGAGGAAATCGGGGATCGCCACGCCGATGAACTGGAGAATCGTGATGACGTAATCAGGGACCGTGTAGCGGTGCGTTGCCGAATAGACGCCGGCTGGGATCGAGACTAACCAGGCAAAGAGGAGCGCAAAGCTCGAGAGCAGCACCGAGAATCCGATGCGGCTCCAGATCAGATCGTTGACTGGAGAATCGTAGGTGAACGACTGACCGAAGTCGCCGTGAACCGCCCCCGAAACCCACTTCCAGTACTTGACCTGGATCGGATCGTTGATGCCGTAGCGGGCCTCGAGCGAGTGAATCTGATCATCCGAGAGATTTCCGCCCAGGGCTCGGAGCTGCTGGATCTTCGCACTGAGCGCCGATCCAGGAGGAAGCTGAATCAACGCAAAACCGATGATCGACACGAAGAAGAGCGTCACGACCATATAGAGAAGCCGACGGACGATGTAGCTCAGCATTGCAGGTCACCCTACCTCGACTCGGATAGCGCGCGACACGTCGCCCGACCGCGGGGGCCTTGGCCTCACCTCCCCTTCGCCCTCTCCACTCATCTTCACTGAGGCGAGAGTCGATCGCGGCCCGAGCGTGCCTCCCCGCCTCGGTCGAAGCGGAGAGGCACCGGGGGAGTGGCCGACGAGCTTAGCTCTTATGCTCGTCCGGATTATCCCAGAAGTACGTCTCGGGATCGTACACGGCCGGGCTCGGAATGACCCACGGATTGACGAAGCCGTGCTGATAGCCGTTCTTGGGACCAAGATCGTCATACGTCGGAACGTTCATCAGCCCCTTCTTCACCAGAACAATCCGGGGCGTATTCGCCACGGTCCCGGAGAAGAACGGCCCGTCGGTGATGTGGATCTTGATCATGTCCCAGACCATCTGGGTGCGCTTCATCTGGTCTGGCTCGGTCTTGGTCTGGTCGTAGATCTGCCAGAGCTTCTCGATCGGACCACCCTTCTCGGGCTCCATGCGCGGCGGCGTCCGCTTGTACGGATCGACGTCCTTCTCCTGGTTCTCCTTGGGCGTGCCGCGCAGCGCGTAGAACTTCCCTTCGAGCGGCGCCCAGCGCGTCTGCTCGATCGGCACCAGCCACTGGGGATAGACCAGGTGGTTGGGCCCGTCGCCGACCTCCCAGGCAGTGGTCATCATGGTCTTTCCAGCGGCCCAGAGGTCGTCCCAGCTCGTCGGGGTCACGGGGTTGAGCTTGGCGTTGATTCCAATGGCCTGCCAGTCTTTCGCCAGCAGCTCGTTCTTCTGGACGTGCTCGCCCTGGGGATCCTGGTCCGCCGGATAGTCGATCGTGATCTTGAGCGGGCTGCCGTCGGGCATCTCCCGCCAGCCATCGCCGTTCACGTCCTTCACGCCGATCTCGTCGAGCATCTTCTTGGCGGCCTCGGGGTCATACTTCAGGGCGCTGTCCCGCCACTGCTGGTAGACCTCCTGGCCACCCTGGACGTGATACTCGAGCGCCTTCGGGCTGAGTGTGCCGGTCGTTAGCTCGCCCGTATCGTAGTAGACGACCTTCTGGACGTTGGCTCGATTATACGCCTGCGAAAGAGCCTTCCGGAACTTGGGGTTGCGGATCAGCGCGCGCATCTTCGGCTCGAAGTAGTCGTAGCTGAAGAAGTACATCGACGACGTGCCCGAGCCACTGTCCCAGAAACGGAGCTCCAGTCCGCTCTTCTCCTGCGTTTGCTTTAGCGTCGAGACGTCGGCCAGGGTCAGCGGCGTATGACCGCCGTGGACGTAGTCAACCTTCCCATCGGTGATGCGCAGCCGCATGACCTGCGGATCCTGGACGTTCGTCATCACGATGCCGTCGATGTAGGGAAGCTGATTCCCGTCCTTGTCGACGCACCAGTAGTAAGGGTTGCGCGTCCAGATGGAGCTCTGCCCCTTGTTGTACTGCTTGAGCATCCAGCCGGTGAGCGTCGGGCAGTCCGGGTTCTGGGCGAAGTCGCGTTTGAGGATGAAGTCGTCGACCCACTTGGTCTTATCGACGCTGGGGTTGTACTTGGGGTGGAACTGCTGGAGGTAATGCTTCGGGTCCATCCAGCGTGGCCCGATCCCCCGCTTCACCCACATCGCCAGGCGGTCAGCGGTGAGCGGCGTGGGCGCGTCGTAGATCAGCTTGAGGGTGGTGTCATCCACCTTCTGCATCTTGAAGAGGGTACCCTTGCCCGAGCGAGCCTCGTCCGGGGGATCCTCTTTGAGGTCCGGGGTCTGGACCTCGT
>CADDYW010000083.1 GCA_902810745.1 Chloroflexota bacterium
GTGCACCGCGCCGCTGACTCTCCCGAAGTCACGGTGTCGGGTTTTGTGGACCAATTTCTCGGCCGGGTCAGTCTTGGGCGGTTCCAAGTGATACCCTCGAGAGGCTTCCGTCGCCCTACGTTGCAACTTCTGGGTCAGGAAAGTTCCACGAGCATCACACGGATTCGGCCGAAGCGGGAGTCAAGCTGGCTGCCGTCAGGGCCTCGCGGGTGCCCTCCCCGGACGGAGCGAATGCGCCCGGTGAGCCTGACGAGTACGGTCGAAGCAGTAAGGCCATCGCCTTTCTGCACACCGCCGCCTGGCAGGGCTCGCGCCTGCCCCACGCGGCAATGCTCGGCGAGCCGTTCAGGTGCAAGACGCGGCCCGCCCCCTCCAGCGCGCCGAGCGGTTCGCAGCGAACGGGAAGGAGGCGAAACCTGGCAGCAGGTCGGACCTGGCGTCAGCGGACGGCAGGTGTTGGAGGAATCCTTGGCTCCCGTGCCAGCTGGTTGGAGGTCTGCGGGTACCATGACGATTAGCGGGCCCGGAACGTGGGGACGTCATTCAAGCCGTGGCCAGTCTTCCGGGCGCCGGCACCCGCCTGGAGCGGCGTGGACGATCGGAGCGCGGGATCAGCGGTCAGGCCGACGATCAAAGCCGCTCGAGCGCGCAACGCACGGCCACGCTGCCCTCGGCAGCTACCCGGCGTTCCCTTCCGCACGGACGAGCGGGCAGGGCAGTCACGGGTGATG
Organism: Chloroflexota bacterium; assembly: GCA_902810745.1. Taxonomy (GTDB): domain Bacteria; phylum Chloroflexota; class UBA6077; order FW602-bin22; family CADDYW01; genus CADDYW01. The sequence continues at coordinate 732 of CADDYW010000083.1, forward strand.
GTGCGTCTATCGCCTGAGGTCACACCGTGTCTCCACACGGAGACCGGCCGACGGCCACTCCTACGTTGCCTGTCCCATCTGGAGTTGGGCGAGACTGCCGGCCAGTGCCGCGATCAGCCCGAAGAGAGCGGCAGGCAGGACGAACAGATTGATCGTGAGCAAGCCAGTCACCACGAACGCCCAGAGCGTACCGGCGGCGGCCCAGAGTAGACCGAGGCCGAAGCCGATGCCCGTTTCGATGGAGACCTTGCTATCCAGAATGGCAATACCAGACGTAACGGCGACGCCCGCGACCCACACAAGGAGGATCGATAGATCCGCGGTGGCTGGAAGAAACGCCTGCGGCGCGAAGAGCAGACCGTACGCCGGAAGTATCAGTCCGAACACCGCCGTGAGAATGCCACTCACGAGCTCGATCTGGCGCAGGGTCCGTGGTTCCGGCACGCTGCCTCCCTCCCGGCCGTTCCGGCTGCAAGATCGGGACCCGGCACCCTGTCGTGGTCGCCGGGTCGACGCCGACATACTCGATCAATCGGTCGAGATGGATACGGGCTTGGCAATATAGGCATAGACGTGGAGAAGAGTCGCGAGGCCAATCAGGGCAAACCCGATTGGCCGATTGCGTTCGCGCAGCGCAGAGCAGAGTAGCAGGCCAAATCCGACGCCGCCGAGCAGGTGCGTTACATCTTCAAAGGTGTGACTGTGCCCTTCCCACACCTGCTCGTTCAATCCGTTCAGTGCCTGGACTTTTTCCCACATTGTCTCCTCCCTGGTCAGCGCCCCAGTTTACCCGCGATGGGCCGAAAAGCCCCGGGTAACCGCAGGATTCGTACCGTCGGAGAGGTGGAACGTAGTGGAGGCGAGGGGCCTACTCGCTCTGTAGTTCAGCGATCCAGGACCTGACGACAGCGTCACTGGGCATGCGCCAGTCGCCGCGAGGTGAGAGCGCGACCGTTCCCACCTTTGGTCCATCGGCTGTACAGTCCCGCTTCCACTGACTGTTGAAGAAGCGCTGATAGAAGACGACGAGCCACTTTCGCAGCTCGCTCTCCGTGTATACGCCCTGGAAGGCGGTCTGGGCAAGGAGCATGAGTCGACGTGGTCGCGTCCCGTGGCGGACGACCCAGTAGAGGAAGAAATCGTGCAGCTCGTATGGCCCGATCTTATCCTCGCTCAGCTGCGAAATCTGCTTCTCGGCGTTGAGTGGTAACAGCTCCGGGGTGATCGGGGCAGCCAGGATCTGGAAGAGCACGTCGCGGAGAGCGGCTGGATCACCGGCCGTCCATCGCTCGGCCTGCTCGGTCGCCACCCACCGGATGATGAAGTTTACGAGCGTCTTCGGAATGCCCGCGTTGAGATCGTACATCGCGATGTGGTCGCCCGCGTACGTGCTCCAGCCGAGCGCTTTCTCCGAGAGATCACCCGTGCCGACGACGACGCCACCGTAGCGGTTCGCCCGGGTCATGAGCCGCAGGGTCCTCACCCGCGCCTGGATGTTTTCGAACTCCACATCCGCGTCTTCCGGGTGATTGCCGAGGTACGTCTGAAACGCGTCGACCGAATACGGTAGTGATCGGTCCTGCAGCCAGCGGGCGAAACCCTCGGCGAGAGGGTGATGCTGATCCCGCAGAACCAGCAGGCACTCGTCGCGGATATCCTCTTCGACGAAGTCGGCGCCCAGGGCCTGGGCAAGGCGCCGCGAGGCCTCGCGCGTGTGGGTCGAGGTGCCGAAGCCAGGCATCGAGGCACAGTGCAGACGTGACCGCGGCACACCCATCTGGTCGAGAGCCCCGGCGCACGCGAGCGCCGCCAGGGTCGAGTCGCGGCCACCGGACACGCCGAGGATCAGGTGCTCGGAGCCCAGGTGCTGGAGTCGGGTAATCAGCGAACTCGTTTGAATGTGGAATACTTCCCAGCACCGGGTCGACAAGGTCGCCGGATCCTTGGGGACGAAGGGGTGGCGGTCGATCGCGCGTCGCAGCGTCGCGATCGACGCGGGAGCGTGCGCGGTGAATGATACGCGGCGGAACTCCCGTTCGTTCGCCCGCGCGCAGCTTCCGAAGCTGCCGGTGCTGAGCCGCTCGTGCAGCAGAAGCTCGAGATCCACGTCCGCGGTGATCAGCTGTGCTTCCCGCGAGAAGCGGGTCGACTCGGCCAAGCACCGCCCGTTCTCGTAGATCAACGCGTGCGCATCAAATGCAAGGTCGGCAGATGATTCGCCTGGACCGGCCGCGGTGTAGAGGTAGGCACATTTACCGGGATCCGATGCTTTCCAGCAGAGCCGATGGCGCAGCTCATCCTTGCCGATGGTGAAGTTGCTTGCCGACAGATTCCCGCAGATGGTGGCGCCAGCCGACGTCTGGAATGCATTGGGCGAGAGATGGACCCAACCATCCTCGCAGATTTCGACGCCCACCACCAGGCCGGGGCGATTATCCGCGGCGAAGAGCACGTCCAGGCCGAAGGGAACGCTCTGCCCGAGCACGTCGATTGTCAGGCCGGGCGGTACCTCCCGCCCTTCGCGGAACTGCCGCTGCTCGTAAAACTCACGGTAGTTCGGCAGGTAAGCTTTCGGCACGATTCCGAGGATTCGTCCTCCCTGAATCGCCGCCGCGACGTTGTACAGGCCGGGATGGACGAACAGCGGCAGACCGACGAAGGCGAGCGTTCGCAGGTCACGGCGCTCGCCTTCTCGCAGGAGGGCTTCCAGGGACGACAGGACCGACTGCTGGAGATGACGATCCAGGTGAAGGTCACCTGCAGTATAGGCACTCAGCCCGAGCTCCGGAAAGAAGACGACGGCACAGCCTTCGTCGTGCGCGCGCTGCCAGAGGTCGAGTGTCTGGGCGCGGTTGAAGTCGACGTCGGCGACGCGGACGCGTGGAATCGCCGCGGCGACGCGAACGAAACCGTCAAATCGATCCGACTGAATGCTCACGATGCGCCATCCCCGGCAAACGTGCAATCATCAATTCTACACCACCTCGAAAGCTCGCGGGGAAGTCGGAACGTGCAAGCTGGATCACTACGATCCATCTAGCTGCACGTCGAGCAGGGCCGGTCCCGGCTGGCTGATCGTCCGCTCGAGGGCGGCCGGGAGGTCGTCCGGGCGCTCGACCCGTTCGCCGTGAATTCCGAAGGCGCGTGCGAGGGCGGCGAAGTCAAGGTCGGGATCGCGCAGATCCATTCCGATGAACGCGCTCGGTCGGCTGGACTCGCCGAGGTAGTTCAGGAGATTCAGCTTCAGGATCCGATACGCGCGATTCCCGCAGATGACATATTTGACTGGAATCCGTTCGTGTGCTGCCGTCCAGAGTCCCTGGATGCTGTACATCGCCGATCCATCCCCGATCACCGCGACGACCGGGCGGCTCGGATTCGCGATCTGAACGCCGATGGCGGCTCCGATTCCCCAGCCGATGGCCCCACCGCGGATCCGGAAATAGCTGCCAGGCCGGTCAAAACGGAGCGCCGCGTGAAGCGCATTCGACGTGGTGATCGCTTCGTCGACAATCGTGGCGTCCGAAGGAAGACACTGGGCGAGCTCGTGAGCCAGGCGCGAGGGGTGGATCGGCGCTTTGTCCCAGTTCGAGCGAAGCCTGCGCTGAAAGCCCTCGGCCTGTCGCTCCTTCGCCGAGGCGATCTCGTGGCGACGGCGCGCGGCCGCGTCGCGGTCGGCGGGCTTCTGGAGCGCCTCGATCGCCTGGTTCAGCTCCTCCAGGCCCATCTTTGGATCGGCGAGAATGGCTACCTCCGGCGTAAAGTTCTTGCCGATCTCGCCAGGGTGCGAATCGAGGTGAATGAGCGGCGTGCTCGCATCGAGGAGGGGCTCATCGAGGTAGATGTACTGCGGAAAGAGGCTGCAGCCAACGGCGAGCACCACGTCGACTTCTCGCAGCAGGTCGCGCGTTGCCAGGGAGTTCAGATTGAGGCTGCCCAGGAACTGGGGATGGCCGGTTGGAAAGTTCATGGCGGAGAATGTAACCGCGTAGACGCGAGCACCCACGGCCTCGGCAACGGCAACGGCGGCGGCAGCAGCGTCGCTATCGGCGACTCGATCCCCGACGAGCATGATCGGCGACCGGGCCGCGACGAGCATCCGTGCCGCCGAGTCGATTGCGGCCGGGTCGGGCCGAATCCGGTGGTACATCGCGGGCACCGGTCGAATGTCCGCGTCGATCTCGTCGTCACAGACGTTCCAGGGGAGCGACAAGAAGGTCGGACCCTTTGGCGGCTCGGCCGCCGTCTTGAATGCGCGCCGGACCAGCGTGGGAAGCTGCGAGACGTGGAGAACCTCGGCGCTGAACTTCGTGTACTGCCGGGTCATCTCCACGAGGTCGCCCGACAGGTGGGGCTCGGCGTGGAGCATCCGCGTATCCGATTGACCGGCCGTGACGACAAGACTTGTTCCGCCCTTGGCTGCGTCGTAGAGCATCGAGAGGGAATTACCGACGCCCGGAGCGATATGGACGTTGACGACTCCGACCTTGCCCGTGGCCCGAGCATACCCGTCTGCCGCCGCGATGGCCACTGACTCCTGGAGAGTGAGTATGTAGCGAATTCCCGGATAATCCTGCAGGGCATCCATGAACGGGCTCTCGGTCGTACCCGGATTCCCGAACACGGTGTCGACGCCCTCGGCAAGAAGTAGCTCCATGATGAGGTGCTTGCCTCGTAGCCGTGCCATTTCCGATTCCTCCCGCGCGTTCTTCTCAGGGCACGATTGGCGAGACGCCACTAGCCTGGATCAGTGCGATGAACTGCCCCAGATCTTCCGCGATCACGCGCCGCTGGCGTGCCTGTACCTCCTCTAGTCGGGCGCTCAAACTCTCGAATACTTCGACCGCCGCCCGCGTTGGCGCGTGATCCGACTCGTCAATCATTGCGCTGAGAGTGGTAAGCTTCTCTCTCAGCTTTGCCGTGCCTGGCTGTGGCTTATCCTGGTCGACTTGAATCAGGTCGGCTTCGATTGTCGCTAGCTTCTCGCGTAGGGCGGTGGCGGCGCTCAGCACGCCGTCGCCCTGGCCAGCTGCCCGGGCGCGACGTTCCCATTCGTCAATCTGCCCACGGATCCGCTGAATCTGATTCAGCAGCTCGTGAACGGTCGAAAGTCGGTCGCGAATTGCCAGCTTGAGCTGGAACTGCGCGGCAAGGTCCTCGGCACTGACCGGCAGGCGCGGATCCGGTAGCAGGGTGATCGGCTGGCTGAGAGATCTGTCGCCGACGGTCAAGCGAACCTGATACGTGCCGGGGATGGCGCGGGGTGCGGTAGAGGTGGCCTCTGCCTGGACACGCTGCGGATCGAGGTTCGGGCGACCTTCAAGAGGCACCGGACCAGGATAGCGCAGATCCCAGACGAAGCGATTGCACCCGGCGTCGACTGGAACCCGCGGCGCGTCGGCGCTCGTGCTGGAGTATTCGCGAACGAGATTGCCCGATCCATCAAGGATCGCGAGCTTCACCTCATCCGCTGGTTTCTCGCGCAGCCAGTAGTGGATAATGACCCCGTCTGGCGGATTCCGACCAGCATCGAGGAAATCGTCCACCTTGGCGCCACTTGCCGCCTCGGCCGCCCGGAAGGCAACCGTGACCGGGCCGGTCATCTGATAGTTGACGTAGCCGGAGACGCGTCGGCCGTTCCCGTGACTGTAGACGCGGTAACGAATGGTCGGTCGCGGCGCGAAGAGGTACGCTGGCTCGCCGGCAATCTGGTCACGAAGCTGATGGAGCGGGGTGAGATCATCCAGAATCCAGAAGGAGCGACCGTGTGTCGCCACGATGAGATCGGTGCCTTTGACGACGAGATCGTAGATTGGGACGACTGGCAGATTCCCTTCGAAGCGCTGCCAGCTTGCGCCGTCGTCGAAGGAGAGGTAGAGACCGGTCTCCGTGCCCGCGTAGAGCAGACCACGCCGAGCTGGATCCTCGCGAATGACTCGCGTAAACTCGTGGTCCGGGATACCGCTGGTGATCTTTGACCAGGTTCGGCCGTAGTCGTTCGTCTTGTAGAGATAGGGCCGCGTATCGTCGAGCTTGTAGCGGGTCGCGGCGACGTAGGCAGTGGCGGGATCGTGCGGTGACGGCTCGATGATGCTGATGAGCGACCATTCCGGGAGATCGGGTGGCGTCACGTTGACCCAGGTGTGGCCTCCATCGCGGGAGAGGTGGATCAGGCCGTCGTCGCTACCCGCCCAGAACACGCCCGGCTCGTGCGGAGATTCGCGGAACGCGAAGATTGTCGCGTAGATCTCGGCGCCGCTGTTGTCCGCGGTGATCGGACCACCGGATGGGTGGAGCGTGGCGGGGTCATTCCGGGTCAGGTCAGGACTGATGACCTCCCAGGTCACGCCTTCGTCGGTGGTGCGATGCACGTAGTTCGAGCAGACGTAGAGAACGTCGGGGTCGTGAGGCGACGTCTCGACGGGAAAGGTCCACTGGAAGCGATATTTGAGCGACTCGGCGCCGGCCCCGCTGCCGTGCACCTCCGGCCAGACCGTGACGTTTCGCTTCTGACCGGTTTCGGGATTCCAGGCGATCAGCCGCCCGTGGCCGGGACCGGTTCCGATGCCACCTCCAAAGACGGTGTGTGGCGGCTTCCGGCCAATCGCGATGTAGCCGCTCTCGCCACCACCCGGCTCGACGTAGTCCTTCCAGGAGATCGCGCCCTCGAAGCTGATACTCGGGAGACGCATCGCCCAGTTATCCTGCTGCGATCCGTAGACGTGATAGGGGACCGCATCGTCGGTCGTAACGTGGTAGAACTGAGCCGTGGGCTGATTGAGAATACTCGACCACGACCGTCCTCCATCGAACGACACGCAGGCGCCGCCGTCGTTGCCTTCGATCATCCGCTTCGGATCGCGTGGATCGATCCAGAGGTCGTGATTATCGCCGTGGGGCGTCGGAACGACGTCGAAGGTCTTCCCCCCGTCGACGGACCTCCAGCACTGGAGATTCAAGACCCACACGGTATCCTCGTCCTGCGGATCCGCGTAGATGTGCATGTAGTACCAGGGGCGCCGACGCAGGTCCGGGCTGCTGCAGAGCCGCTCCCAGGTTTGACCATAGTCGTCGGATCGGAAAAGACCCCCGTCGGCGGCCTCGACCAGCGCCCAGACCCGTCCCGCTCGCGCGGGAGACGTCGCCACGCCAATCTTGCCGAGAATGCCACTCGGGAGCCCGTGGCTCCTGGTCAGGTCGACCCAGGTGTCACCGCCATCGCTCGTCCTCCAGAGGCCAGAGTCCTCTCCGCCGCTGCTCAGGGCGAAAGGATAACGCTGTGCCTGCCAGATCGACGCGTACAGGATACGCGGATTGCGCGGATCCATTGCGAGATCGACTGCCCCGGCCCGATTGCTCTTGTAGAGAACTTTCTTCCAGGTTCGACCGCCATCCGACGAACGGAAGACGCCTCGCTCCTCGTTGATCCCCCAGGCGTGCCCGAGCGCAGCCACGTAGACGATGTCTGAATTCCGCGGGTGGACGACGATGTCGCCAATGTGGCGTGTGTCGGCGAGACCGACGTTCTGCCAGGTGTGACCGCCATCGGAGGAGCGGTATACCCCATCGCCGTGCGAGACGTTACTTCGGATTGTCGCTTCGCCGGTTCCGACGTAGATAACATTCGGATCGGCCTCCGAGACGGCGATGGCTCCGATTGCCGCGGTGCGAAAAAAGCCGTCGCTAATGTTCTCCCAGTACGCACCGCCGTTGGTCGTCTTCCAGACGCCACCCGCACAGGCTCCAAAGTAGAACGTTCCAACCTCGGTTGGATGACCGGCGACCGCGACAACACGCCCACCCCGGTGCGGGCCGATCAAGCGCCACTCGAGCGATCGAAGCAACAACGGGTTCATCCGCTTTTTCCTCCTGAACGTGATGCCGGTGTGTGAATGCGAGCGACGAAATCGAAGCCACGGAGCCGATGGGCAACGGAAGCGCGAGCCGCGATCGAACTCGGTCGCGTGCGTCGATGAGGATATTACTGCAAATCGGCAACAAAGTGATAAAGTGAACAGGTGCGCGTCATGGCGATTGGGATTGATCAACCTGATTCTGCTGGTGAAGGAGGCACTGAGAGAATGTGGACGCGGGCTGGACTCGACCGATACGCTGGCTACCCAGACCGGATTCATCCTCTCGATGCGCGGAGGGGCGGCGATGCTCCTCGCTGGTGACATCGGCGGTACGAAGACCGATCTGGCGATCTATTCTCCCGAGAGTGGCCCGCGAGAGCCGCTCGCGCAGGCGGAGTTCCCAAGCGGCAGCTATCCCAGTCTCGAGGCGATCGTGCGCGAGTTTCTCGCGCAGACTGGTGCCGTGGTCGAGCACGCGTGTTTCGACGTCGCCGGGCCGGTGATCGCGGGACGCGCGAAGGTAACGAATCTGCCCTGGGTTGTCGAAGCAGCGAAGATTGCCGACGAGCTCAGTCTGAAATCGGTTCACCTGCTCAACGACCTCGAGGCGATCGCCCGTGCAGTGCCGATCCTGCAGCCAGGAGACCTGCACACGCTCAGCGCGGGCGAGCCGATCACGGGCGGAGCAATCGCGGTCATCGCGCCGGGCACCGGGCTCGGAGAGGCATTTCTCACCTGGGATGGGACGTGCTACCAGGCCCACGCCTCGGAGGGTGGACACGCCGACTTCGCGCCAACCTCGTCAATCCAGGTTGGCCTACTCGAGTACCTTCTCGAACGGTACGAGCACGTCAGCTACGAGCGGGTCTGCTCCGGTATCGGAATCGGCAACATCTACGATTACCTGCGCGACCGTGGCGTTATTCCCGAATCGCCTGAGCTCGCCCGCCGGCTTTCCGAGGTGTCAGATCGGACGCCATTGATTGTCGACGCGGGCCTCCGGTCCGAGGCGCCGGATCCGCTATGCCGCGCCACGATCGACACCTTTCTCGATATCCTGGGTGCGGAGGCGGGGAATCTCGCGTTGAAGGTGCTGGCAACCGGTGGTGTCTACCTGGGAGGAGGTATCCCACTCCACGTGCTGCCGGCACTGGAGGACGGACGCTTCCTTCGTGCCTTTCGAGCGAAAGGGCGCTTTGCAGATCTTCTCGCGCGCATCCCGGTCCACGTGATCGTGGAGCGCGCTGCGCTGATCGGCGCGGCGAGCTATGGCCTGGCGTTCGATCGCGATGGTGGTGCATGAGTATCTTTACAGGGGGAGAGCGGCGATGCAGGTGGGCATGATCGGGCTGGGGCGCATGGGTGCGAACATGGTGCGTCGGTTGATGCGGGCCGGACACGAATGCGTCGTGTTTGACGTGCATCCGGAGGCGGTGCAGGCGCTTGGGGGGGAGGGTGCGGTCGGCGCAGAGTCGCTCGGTGATTTCGTCGCACGGCTGAGTCGTCCACGGACGGTCTGGCTGATGGTACCGGCGGCGATCGTCGACGAAGAGCTGAACGCAGTCGCAGCCTTGCTCGATCCCGACGACGTCGTCGTCGACGGCGGGAACTCGCACTATCACAGCGACCTGCGGCGTGCAGCCGAGCTGAAGCCCAAAGGAATCCACTACGTCGACGTCGGGACGAGCGGAGGCGTCTGGGGATTGGAACGTGGCTACTGTTTGATGATCGGGGGCGAGAAGGAGGTCGTGCAGCGCCTGGATCCGATCTTTGCCGCGCTGGCCCCTGGCATCGGCACGGGCCCGCGAACGCCGGGGCGTGAGAAGATCGGTGGGACCGCGGAACAGGGGTATCTCCATTGCGGGCCGACTGGTGCAGGTCACTTTGTGAAGATGGTGCACAACGGCATCGAATACGGACTGATGGCAGCCTACGCGGAGGGGTTCAACATCCTTCACCACGCTTCAGTCGGAAAGCATCCACCAAAGACTGACGCCGAGACCACGCCGCTGAGCCATCCGGAATGGTATCAGTACGAGCTGAACCTGGCGGACATCGCGGAGGTCTGGCGTCGGGGCAGCGTGATCAGCTCGTGGCTTCTCGATCTGACCGCCAGTGCCCTCCTCGAGAGCCCTGACCTCAGTCGGTTCTCCGAGCGGGTGGCCGACTCGGGCGAGGGACGCTGGACGATCTCCGCGGCGATCGACGAAGCCGTACCCGCGCCGGTTCTCAGCGCTGCGCTGTTCGAGCGGTTCGCTTCGCGGGGGGAGGCGGATTTCGCGGACCGACTTCTGTCCGCGATGCGTTACGAGTTCGGTGGGCATCTCGAGAAGAGCGCTAGCTAGAAAGATGGAGGGAGCGGACAGCCGAAAGGGCAAACCGTAACGCGTGAAACGTAGAGCGAGACATCTGAAGCGACTCGCGTCTTACGTTTCAAGCCTTACGTCTGACGTTGACGATGCGAGCCTCGACCGAGGAGGTAGAGCTTGGAGCTATCCCAATCTGATGCCCTGGTCTTTTTCGGAGCAACCGGAGATCTCGCCTACAAGCAGATCTTCCCCACACTTCAGTCGATGATCCGCCACGGCCATCTTGACGTTCCGATCGTCGGCGTGGCGAAGTCGGGCTGGAATCTCGATCAGCTCCGCGCCCGTGCCCGCGATAGCCTCGAGAACCATGGTGGGGTCGATGACGAGGCATTCGCGAAGCTATGCGCGAATCTTAGGTACATCGACGGCGACTACCGTGATCCGACAACCTACACGCGCCTGCGCGAAGCGCTCGGAAGCGCGCTGCGACCGTTGCACTACCTGGCGATTCCGCCGAGCATGTTCGCGACTGTCGCCGAAGGGCTGGCGGCGTCCGGCTGCGCAATGAACGCGCGAGTGGTCGTTGAGAAGCCCTTCGGTCGTGATCTGGCCTCGGCGCGGGAGCTGAACCGCACGCTGCATCAGTTCTTCCCGGAGTCGAGCATCTTCAGGATCGACCATTTCCTGGGCAAAGAGCCCGTTCAGAACCTTCTCTATTTCCGGTTCGCCAACTCTTTTCTCGAGCCAATCTGGAACCGCAACTACGTGGACAGTGTGCAGATCACCATGGCGGAAAGTTTTGGCGTGGCTGGGCGCGGGAGGTTCTACGAAGAGGCGGGCGCGATTCGCGACGTCGTGCAGAATCACCTGCTCCAGGTGACAGCGCTTCTGGCAATGGAGGCGCCGGTCGGCGATGATCCGGAGTCACGACGTGATGCGAAGGCGCGGATGTTCAAAGCGATGCGGCCGCTGAATCCATCGGACGTCGTTCGCGGTCAGTTTCGTGGCTACCGTAACGAGGATGGGGTTGCACCGGACTCCCAGGTCGAGACGTTCGCGGCGCTCCGTCTGTACATCGACACCTGGCGCTGGGCGGGTGTGCCGTTCTATATCCGAACGGGCAAGTGCCTGCCGGTGACGGCGACGGAGGTGCTGGTCACTCTCAAACGCCCTCCACTGGAGGTCTTCGAGGAGGACGAGCCGGGGCGTCCGAACTATCTCCGATTCCGTCTGAGTCCGAACGTTGTGATCTCGCTTGGTGCCCGGGCGAAGGTGCCCGGCGAGGGGATGGTGGGCGAGGATGTCGAGCTGGTGGCACGCCATCATCCGGGCGACGAGATGACGCCGTACGAGCGGCTCCTCGGCGATGCGATGCGCGGCGACCTCACGCTGTTCGCCCGGGAGGATGCGGTCGAAGCTGCCTGGCGGGTGGTCGATCCGGTCCTGAACAACGTAACGCCCGTCTATCCGTATGATCCGGATACGTGGGGGCCAGTCGAGGCAGACCGCATCATCGCCGACGACGGTGGCTGGCACAATCCGCGGGTGCGAGAAGCTCATCGATGAGCGCGCAGCACGACGTCGTCTTCCTGCTCGACGTCGACAATACGCTCCTCGACAATGATCGTGTCGAGCGGGATCTGCGTCGTCACCTCGAGGCGGCGTTTGGGATCGAGCGCCAGGCACGCTTCTGGGAGATCTTCGAGAAGCTGCGCGCCGAGCTGGGCTACGCCGATTACCTGGGCGCGCTCCAGCGCTACCGTGTCGAAAATCTGCGTGATCCACACCTGCTGGGAATCTCGCTCTTCCTGGTCAACTACCCGTTCGAGGACTGCCTCTACCCGGGCGCGCTCGAGGTGATCGAGAGATTCCGCGACTGGGGGCCAGCGGTCATCCTGTCTGACGGCGACGTCGTCTTCCAGCCCCGGAAGATCGAGCGGTCCGGACTGTGGGAGGCAGTTGACGGGAATGTCCTCATCTACATTCACAAGGAGCAGATGCTGGATGACGTCGAACAGCGCTATCCCGCGCGACACTACGTGATGGTGGATGATAAGCTGCGTATCCTCGCCTCCATGAAGCAGGCTTGGGGCAACCGCCTGACGACCGTCTTTCCGCGGCAAGGCCATTACGCTCTCGATCCCAGCATCTTGGCAAGCTATCCGCCCGCGGATGTGACCGTCGAGCGCATCGGCGAGCTCGCCGACTGTGATCCGACCCTGCTGGGGGTAGGCGCCTGAACCGTGATTGGCGTGGGTAGAAGTCCCAGCTCACCGAGCGATAAGCCCCACGAGAGAGGAGTACAGAGGAGACAGGCTGATGGGTGAGCACGAGCGATACAACCGTGAGCGCTGGGACAAGACCAGCGATAGCTATCAGGCCTACCACGGCGTCGAGATCTCGCGTGTGCCCGATGCGTGGGGGGCGTGGCGCATTCCCGAATCGGAGCTGCGCGTGCTGCCGGATATCACGGGCAAAGACGTGCTCGAGCTGGGATGCGGCGGGGGACAGTGGTCGATCTGGCTGGCTCAGAACGGCGCGCGCGTTACTGGCCTTGACCTCTCGGAGCGCCAGCTATCGCACGCACGCAGCAGCGCCGCGGCCGTCGGGGTTGGAGTCGTGCTGGTCCAGGGCAGCGCCGAGAGCTTACCTTTCCGCGATGGCACGTTCGATCTCGTTCTCTCGGATCACGGAGCAATGTCCTGGGGTGACCCTGATCGAACGCTGCCCGAGGTAGCGCGGGTGCTCCGGCCGGGTGGGATTCTCGTATTCTGTGCGGCGTCACCCCTTTTCATCATCTGCTGGGATGAGCAGATCGACGGACCCGGCGAGCGCCTGCGGCGAGACTACTTCGGTCTGCACAGGGTGGAGGAAGGTGACGGAGCCGCGACCTTCAATCTGCCGTACGGTGAGTGGGTGAGGCGGTTTCGGATGCACGGCCTGAGCATCGACGCGCTCGTCGAGCCGCGGCCCGCGGAAGGCGCGGTCAGCACCTTCTACCCGGAGGCAACGGAATGGGCGCGTCGCTGGCCAGCGGAGGTGATCTGGAAGGTTCGCCGCGAGCCCTAAGCGCCGTGCGGCTATCATACGAGAGGGAGCAACAATGACGACGTTACCCCTGACCGAACGACCTGCCTGGAAGGCGCTTCAGTCGCACTACCGGCAGATCCGCGACGTCCAGCTGCGAACGCTCTTCGCCGAGGATCCCCAGCGTGGCGCGCGTCTCGCCCTCGAAGCTGTCGGGTTGTACTTCGACTACTCGAAGCACCGCGTCACCGACGAGACGCTTCGCCTGCTGGTCGCCCTGGCACAGGAGTGTGGGCTGCGCCAGCGGATCGACGCGATGTTTCGCGGGGAGGCGATCAACACCACCGAGAATCGGGCCGTCCTTCACGTGGCACTGCGCGCTCCACCGGGTGCGTCGATCGTGGTGGGAGGAGAGAACGTTGTTCCCTTGGTCCACGAGGTCCTGAATCGGATGGCGGACTTCTCCACGCGCGTCCGCGAAGGAGCGTGGCGAGGGTATACGGGAAAACGGATTCGGAACGTCATCAATGTTGGCATCGGCGGATCGGATCTCGGGCCGGTCATGGCCTACGAGGCGCTGAAGCACTATAGCCGCCGAGACATGACCTTCAGATTCGTGTCGAACGTCGACGGCACCGACTTCGTCGAGGCGACGCGCGATCTTGATCCGGCAGAAACCCTTTTCATCATCTCGTCCAAGACGTTCACCACCCTCGAGACGATGACCAACGCGCGTACCGCGCGAGACTGGATCGTGCGTGCTCTCGGCGATGAGGCAGCAGTGACCCGACATTTTGTCGCCGTGTCGACGAACGCGAAGGAGGTTGTCTCCTTCGGGATTGATGTCGCGAACATGTTTGGATTCTGGGACTGGGTCGGGGGACGATATTCGATGGACTCGGCGATTGGTCTCTCGACGATGCTCGCGATTGGACCGGAGAACTTCGGGGAGATGCTCGCTGGCTTCCACGCCATGGATGAGCACTTTCGCACGGCGCCGTTCGAGCAGAACCTGCCAGTGCTGATGGGGTTGCTCGTCGTCTGGTACAACAACTTCTTTGGCGCGCAGACCGTCGCTGTTCTTCCCTACGACCAGTATCTCAAGCGCTTTCCAGCGTACCTGCAGCAGCTGACAATGGAGAGCAATGGCAAGCACGTTACGCTTGACGGCACCCCAGTCACCTACCAGACCGGGCCCATCTTCTGGGGTGAGCCCGGAACCAATGGCCAGCACTCCTTCTATCAGCTTATTCACCAGGGGACGAAGCTGGTCCCCTGTGACTTCATCGGCTTCGCTCAATCGCTGAACCCACTCGATCATCACCACGACTTGCTCATCGCAAACCTTATCGCGCAGACCGAAGCGCTCGCGTTTGGTAAGACGGCCGAGGAGGTCCGGGCAGAGGGGACGCCCGACTGGCTGGTACCCCACCGGGTCTGCGAGGGCAATCGTCCGACGACCACAATCCTGGCCGAGCGACTGACGCCCAGGATGCTCGGCACACTCGTCGCGCTCTATGAGCACAGCGTCTTCACCCAGGGGACGATCTGGAACATCGACTCTTTCGACCAGTGGGGCGTCGAGCTGGGGAAGGTGCTTGCGCAGCGGATCATTCCCGAGCTCGAGAGTCAGGCGGAACCAGCTCTCGGGCACGATAGCTCGACCAATGCGCTCATTCGACGGTATCGCGCGCTGCGTCGGCACGGCTAGTGTCTTTGCACGGGTGATGTTTGGGAATAGCTTAACCGTAACGATCCCCCTGGAGGTGCACTGGGTGCCGGGCGTGGCGAACGTGACGTACCGACGTATCATGTTCCACGCAGTGCTCGCTCATAACACATCGGGAGAGAGAACGTGACCAGGATCGCCTTTATCGGCGCGGGGAGCTTCGGATTCACCCGCAAGCTCATTCGCGATATCCTCACTTTTCCATTGCTCCAGGAGAGCACCCTCGCGCTTATGGACGTCGACGCCGAGCGGCTCGACTTCGCCAGGCGTGCGGCTGAACGACTGGTGCGCGAAGCCGGAACGCCCACGCGTGTCGTCGCGACCATGGATCGACGCGAGGCGCTCGCGGGAGCCGACGTGGTGCTGTGCACGATTCTGGCGGGCGGCGTCGAGGTCTGGAAGTACGACGTTCTGATACCGGAGCGGTACGGCATCTCGATCAACGTCGGCGATACGCGTGGTCCGTCCGGCATTTTCCGCGCGTTGCGCACGATCCCGGTGATACTCGACATCTGCCGCGATATCGAGCAGGTCGCGCCAGACGCCTACTTGCTCAATTACACCAACCCGATGGCGATGCTCTGTCGGGCCATTCAACGGGAGACACGTGTCCCGACTACTGGCCTCTGTCACTCGGTCCAGGGCACCGCGGCGATGCTTGCGCGCTGGATCGGCGCTCCGATGAGCGAGATCACGTACACCTGCGCGGGCATCAACCACATGGCTTGGTATCTCGAGTACAAGTGGAATGGTCGAGACGCCTATCCACTGATTCGCGAGGCAATCACGACCCGCCCGGAGGTGTACAACGAGGAGCAGGTCCGGAACGAGATGTTCCTCGCCTTCGACTACTACGTGACCGAGTCGAGCGGTCACAACTCCGAGTACAACGCGTGGTTCCGCAAGCGACCGGATCTGATCGAGAAGTACTGTACGCACGGCACCGGCTGGAACCCTGGCCACCCGCGCTACATCCTCGACGAGTACACCCGACGCGCCCACGATTGGCGCGATGAGATCGCGGCCTGGTTCGAGCGGCCGGTGGATCTGTCACGCGGCAATGAGTACGCCGCCTATATCATCAATGCACTGCGTGGCGGTGAGCCGTTCGAGTTCAACGGGAACGTGCGGAACACGGGCCTGATTACAAATCTCCCGCCGGACGCGTGCGTCGAGGTGCCGGTCTACGCTTCGAAGAAGGGGTTCAGTCCGGTCCACGTGGGAGCGCTCCCGCCGCAGGTCGCCGCACTGACCAGCTTGAGCTCCCAGATTGAAGAGATGGCGGTGGAGGCTGCACTCACCGGTAACCCGCGCCTGGTGTACCAGGCAATCTGTCACGATCCCTTGACCGCCGCGGTCCTCTCGCTCGCCGAGATTCGCTCGATGGTGAACGATATGCTCGAGCAGAATCGAGACTACCTACCGCAGTTCAAGAGCTTTCGAGTCTAGACTTGTCGAGGTGGACGTGGTCGACGAGCGCCCGAATGTGGTTCTGATCGCCGCCGATACCCTGCGCCCGGATCATCTGGGGTGCTACGGCTATCCGTTGCCTACCAGTCCGTCGATTGACCGGCTCGCGGGAGAAGGAGCCCGGTTCGACGATTTTCAGGCGGCACAGATTCCAACGCACCCCGCGTTTACGACACTCCTCTCCGGAGTTGACCCGGTCTATCACGGAATCCTGGGACACTCCGGCGAGCGCCAGCTATCGCCCTCCATCCCACTTCTCGCGGAGCGGCTGCACGGTGCGGGCTACCTGACCCTTGGCATCGACAACATGATGGCGATGGACTCGGCTCCGAGCTGGTTTGCTCGCGGCTTCGACTACTTCCGCGTCTACCGCTACCGCCCCGGCACCGGTGAGGCGAGCAGGCTCACGGACTGGGCCCTGTATTTCCTGGCGCTAGCACGGAATGTGTCGGCGCCCTTTTTTCTCTTTCTCCACTACTTCGATCCCCACACGCCTTATCTCCCGCCACAACCCTTTCGCCGCAGATTCTACGCTGGCAACGAATTCGATCCGACGAACACCTCGTTGCAGACCGCGCTCCCGCCGGACGACCGCCTGACCTATCTGCTCGTCGAAGACCTGGGCATCGACGGCCTGACGGATATCGCCTACGTCATTGCGCAGTATGATGGTGAGATCGCGTTTCTCGACGGCGAGGTCGGGCGTCTTCTCGACGCCCTCAACCGCGATGGGCTGCGGGAGCGGACCCTCGTGATCTTCCTGTCAGATCACGGCGAGGCATTTGGCGAAGGCGGCCTCTACTTCGATCATCACACGATCCACGACGCGGTCACCCGCTGTGCGCTGGTGATGCGGCTCCCCGGCGTGATTCCTCCCGGCTCAGAGATCCGAAGCCTGGTCTCAAGTATGGACATTGCGCCGAGCGTAGTCGAGATCGCGGGTCTGCCACCGATCGAGCCCTCGGACGTTGCGGGACGGAGTATCTGGCCTCTGCTTGACGGAGCCGAGACGATTCGCTCGACGGCGCCAATTGGCGAAGCGACACGGCAGGTCAGCCACGGGATCGTCACACCGGAGTGGCGACTGATCGAGCCGGTGACCGAGACGATCACCGGTGAGCCTCTGCCTGATTTTCGCGGCCGTCCCCGCGCGCCCAACCTGGAGCTTTACCACCGCCCGACCGATCCGGGTGAACGACGCAACGTCGCGGCCGAGTTCCCCGGCGTGGTGGGCGAGCTGCGCGCTCGGATGCAGCAGCGTCTGGCGACGGCGGCCGCGCTAACCGGAGAAGAAAGTCCGTTTCGGACGTGTCGCCCGACGCTGCCATACGCGCTGCTGGCCCAGAAGCTTGAGCAGCGCCGTGCCCGGCGATAGCTGGCGGGCGGGTACGTCTCTTTGCCCGTTCGGCTGCAGGCGATGAGCGACTTTGACGGCTCGCTGGCCGGCCAGCTATAGTAGAAGGCATCGGGGTGCGGTATTGCGTCCTCGATCGCACAGCAAGGAGCAAGAAGATGATACCTACGCATCCGTTTGGGCGAACCGGTCACGTGAGTACCCGAACCCTGTTCGGGGCAGCGGCATTCAGCCGCGTCACGCAGGAGGAGGCCGACCGGACGATGGAGCTTCTCCTGCAGTACGGGGTCAACCACATCGATACTGCCGCCAGCTATGGCGATTCCGAGCTACGCCTGGGACCATGGATGGAGCGGATGCGTGACCGCTTCTTTCTCGCGACCAAGACCGGCGAGCGTACCTACCAGGGCGCGCGCGACCAGATTCGTCGATCGTTGGAACGACTTCGTGTCGATCACGTCGATCTGATTCAGCTCCACAACCTCGCCGAGCCGGACGAGTGGGAGATCGCGATGGGGCCTGACGGTGCGCTTCGTGCGGCAATCGAGGCGCGTGAGGAAGGCCTGGTCCGTTTCATCGGCGTCACCGGGCACGGGCTCGGGATCGCCCGGATGCACCTGCGCTCGCTCGAGCGTTTCGACTTCGACTCGGTGCTCCTGCCGTATAACTACGTGCTCATGCAGAACCCGCGATACGCGGCCGACTTCGAAGAGCTTGTTGCGCTCTGCCAGCAGCGCAACGTTGCGGTCCAGACAATCAAGTCGATTACGCGAGCGCCCTGGGGTGATCGCCCGCACACCGCGGCCACCTGGTACGAGCCGTTCCAGGAGCAGCCCGACATCGATCGCGCCGTGCACTGGGTGCTGGGAAGACCAGGCATCTTTCTGAACACCGTCGGCGACATTCACGTGCTGCCGAAAGTGCTCGACGCCGCGAGTCGATTCGAGAAGCGGCCATCGGACGCGGAGATGGCGGCAGCGGTGCTCGAAAAGAAGATGGAGCCGCTGTTCGTCTGAGTGGCAGGGGAAAACTGCCAGGGTCTGCTGACGGATCGTTCACCCGCGTGCTTCCAGGATAGCCGCAATCTGCCTCCGAACGAGTGGGCTGAGCGCGGTGACGTCGTCGGTTCTCGACTGGCCACGAACAGTGAGGATCAGATATCGGCTTGCGCCGAGCAGCCCGATCGAGGCGCTCACGATTATGAGCATCGTGGTCATGATCGCGAGACCGATGAAGAGGGCGCTGCTGCCGAGCACGATCGCGGTCAAGAGCGCTTCCATTGTCAGTCTCCTCATCTGGTCAGCTTTTGTCGATCCTCTTCAAGGATAGTGGATCGGGTGGCGCTTGCCGATTGCCCACCGGGGCGGTCTTCGCGGTGCAGACAGGTCAAATGAGGCGACATTGGGGATGACTCGGTGGCCTGTACGGGCCACGGGGGATTGGGCCGCGGCGGCACTGTGGTCACGGGTAAGGGGGTGGCACGACCTGCTGGCGCGCGGACTCAGCGCACTGTCGCCGTCAGCCTGCTCGACCTCGCTCAGTCGCGAGGATCGACGAGGCCTCGGCGGATACAGTAGCGCAGGAGATCGAGTCGGCTGTGAAGGCCCAGCTTCTGCATCAGGCTGGTGCGATGGCGATGAACGGTGTTGGGGCTGAGCGAT
>CADDYW010000084.1 GCA_902810745.1 Chloroflexota bacterium
CCTCACCCCTCATCACTCATCACTCATCACTCGTTACCCCCTTCCAGGTACAACGTCTGGAGGAGGCCGCGCTCCCGATCCCAGCTCGTGACGACGCCGACGACGGTGTACGTCTGAGCGATCACACCCGCGCTCGGAACCGTCACATCAATCTGATCGCCCATCTCGATCCCCACGTTCGCCAGCGTCGTGATCTCCCCGCCCCGGCTTTCCGTTGCCAGGAGCCGCGCGAGATTCGCCGCCGCCGCGTCGGTCTCCGCCTGACCGTCGAGCGTGCGATCAACGATGCGCGTGGTCAGCTCGTGCCCGAGCAGACCAATCGTCGCCCAGTTGCGCACGAGCGACGTGCTCGTCTGACCGATCAGCTCGACCGACGTCGACGACGCCGCCACGGCCGGCGCCAGGTATGCCTGCACGATCGGATGCTGGCCCGCCCCCGGGCCGTAGGAGTAGACCGAGCCGCCGGTTCCCCGGCTCACCACGGTCTGGCCGACCGAGTCCCAGCCGATCCCATCGAGCGACGCCGCTTGCGTGCGAAATCGCAGGACGACGCCCGCCCGCTCGCAGAGCCGTCGCGCCGCGTCGCCAAGCGTCTCGCCCGCCGGGATCGCGAACTCGGCCAGCGTCAAGCCGGCAATCACGTCCGGCGGGCTCAGATCCAGGTCTCCACAGACGTGCCACCAGATCCAGGAGAGCACCGTATCGAGCGTCTGATTGACGAACGTCACGGTCGATCGACAGACGAGCCGATCGAGAATACCCCAGGCGTCGGTGCAGAAGAACGTGACGGTGGGCACACCGGTCGCGTAATCATCACGAAAGGCGAGCGCTTCGATCCAGCACGGGATCTGCCAGACGGTCTCGTCGCCCGCCTCGGTGGTATAGCCGAGGCTCAGCGCGAGCTGCGACCAGGGCCGCAGCGCAAGGTTCGGACCCGGCTGGCCAGCCGTCGCCAGGGCGCCGTCGAGGTTGAGGACGGTGACCTGGATCTCGGCCGGCCGGTTTGGCTCCCGCTGTGCCAGGTGAAAATCCACCACCCGTGAGTGATCGAAGGCGACGCGTTGCCCGACTGCCGGGTCGGGCGAGTCTGCCGTGACCTTCCCGACGTAGCTCGCCGACAGCAGCCACCAGAATCCGGGCGATCGAAAGTCCTTGAACACCTTCAGCCCCCGCGTCAACGTCACGCCCGCTGGCAGCAGCGCGCCTCCGAGGGGCAGCGCTCCTGGTATCGCCACGTGGCTTGGCGTCCAGGTGAGCATCGCCGTCGTGCCCAGCGACCCCGGCGCCGTCTCCACCCAGGTGATCGCCTGGCGCAGCTGGTCGACCCGCGTCTCGGCCAGGCAGGGATGCGCGTAGCTGTAGCCGCTGTTCACGCCTGCCTGGAGGAGCGTCAGGGGCGCCGGTCCCCAGGCATTGCTGCCGCTCAGCCACTGTTTCAGCGCGAGCGTGCTCGGATTGCCGTGTGCGACGAGCAGGTAGGTGTTGCCGTCCCCGTGGGGCGCACCGGTTCCGCGGTAGCCGGCGCTGATCGTCGGCGTCCCGACGTACGCCCCTCCGTCGCCCAGCGGTGCGGTCCAGCCGCCGCCGGTTCGGTGACTCTCGAAGAGCTGGCCGCCGCTGGTCACCCAGAATACGCGGGGAAGCGGATCCTGCCCGCTGGCATCCGTCGCGATCGATGTGACCAGGAAGCCCGCGCCGGAGTCGATGCTCGGACCGGCGTGCCAGGCGTTATCCACGCCTTCCTCCCATTCGACGGCGTGGATCGTGTGGCCGTCGGCGTCCAGCCACCACGCGCGGAAGAAGCCGTCCGGGTGCCGGCCAGCCGCGACGGGTCCATCCGGGAAGGCGCTGCTCGAGATCTGCTGCCACGCGTCCCACGGCCCGGCGATCGGATCGGCCACGACCTGCGCGTACACGGTGCCGCCGCCGTCGCAACGGATCCGGGCGACGGCGCCCGTCGATGGAGACTGGCAGGCGTCGAAGCTCACGTCCCCTTCGTTTCCGGCGTAGACCGTCGTCAGCTCGGAGAGCCGGACCGACTCCGGTGGCACGTCGCCGACGAGAGCCGAGACCCGGGGGCTGACGTCGAGCTGCTGCTGCGCCGTCTTGAGCGTCGCCGAGAGCGTCAGCACGTTACCTCCGTCCTGAATCCGCGAAGCGCACGGTGCACCTCGCGATGGGTGACACGTGAGACCGGGCCCGGGGGGCGCCAGGAACGAGCCGCCAGCGACGATTGCTGGAGCGTCGGATCGCGTCGTGCGCCGCCCGGCGTCGTGCGCTTCGCGCCGCGCACTCGGCGTTTCACCCCTGGCACGTTGCGCCCTCAGACCCTGGACCACTCGTGCTCGACCTCGCCCCATTGAGGGTTCGGCAAGCCCGCGGTCGAGTAGCTCGCCCGGAGCGTTTCCAGCACGGCAAGATACGTCGCCGTGCGTTCTGCCGCGAACTCTGCCAGACCGCGGGCAGTCCAGGCGCTCGCGTTCAGCCGCGAGGCGCTGTAGCGCGCCGCCGCCCGTGCCGCGTACGCCACCGCGCCGAGGGTGATGACCTCTTCGTGCTCCGTCGGCAGGGTGGACGTCGAGGCATCCAGCGTGTGCGCTTTCGCGTACCACGCTTTGAGCTGATCGCCCGCCCGCGGAGGCTCGCCGGTTGGCAGGTACAGCGTCCCCTGGTCGATCAGCTCTTCCCGGAAGACGCGGTAGCTCGGCGGATCGTCGTCGATTGGATATTCGACCCGCGCGGTCCAGAGGTAGCCGGGCGGCAGCGGCGACCCCACCGACTGCCGTCGGGTATTCCCACGGGAGTCGGCCACGACCGTGATCGTGACCTCGTCCAGCAGCGGGTAGATCTTCTGGTAATCGTTGACCGCGTGCTGAATGTGGCGGTCGATCTCGGCGGTCGTCCAGAGGTAGGCCGCCGGGTCCAGATCCTTGAGATCGCTGCGCACGTTCGCCTCGAACCCTGGCAGCAGCGTTACGCCCATCGGCAGTCACCTCACCGCGCGCCCGTCGCGGGCGCGCGGCGCTTTCGCGCGTCGGCCTCGGTCACGGCGCTGGCCCTGATCCGGGTCTCGTCCCGGCGCGGGGCCGGCTCCGGTTCGGCCACCTTCGGATCGGGAGCACCGCCCGCGCGGCTGAACTCCGCGACCAGGTGACGCTCGAGCTCCGTGCGCAGCTCCGCCGCGGTTCGCACGGGCCGCGTGCCATCCCCCGCCGGTGCTCCGAGCCGCTCCAGGAAGATAGTTTGCCCGATGCCGCCCGGGCTTCCCTCGCGCGCCGATCGTGCCAGGTCGATGCGCAGCCATTCGTCCCGTGCCTCGACGCGGGTCTGCGCCGGATCGTGGCCGCGCGCGACCGCGTCCACGTCCGCGACCCCGAAATCGCTGAGAGTCTCGGTGTTCGTCGGTCTCACGAAAACCTCCTTGACGTAAAACGTGAAACGTGAGATGGAAATCGGAAAGCGAGATCGGAAGCCGGGCAGCGCTGGCTGAGCAGCAGAATGGCACTGCCCGGGGCCCGCGTTCAGAGTACCGGTCCCCTCGCGCGGGCACCCTTACGTTTTGCGCTTTCCGTTTTACGACGTCGGCAGCGCGGCAAATGCACCGCGATAGTCGATCCAGCCGGCGCCGAAAATGTGCCGGATCTTGTAGCTGATCTGATCGTTCGTGAAGACGTTGCCCGCGGTCGGGCTGTCCTGGACGAGCAGCTCGGGCTCCTCTCGCCCGTTCAGGAAGCCGACCTCGATCGACTCCACCTGGCTCGGGTCGGCCAGCAGGTACCACTGGTAGCCGATCGTGAACTGCGGAACGACGATCGGAACGATCGCTCCGGCCAGCGGGTTGATGTCGTTGTTCGGCGTACCGGTCGCGTACTGGCTCTGGGTGATGACCTGGGCCTGCCAGCGCAGCTCCGGCGGGATCAGCAGGTAGCGGCCGCGCACGCCAATCCGCTTCCCGGCCGAGTTCTGCATCTTCTCGAGCGTCGTCATCGCGGTCTGGAGCGACGCGCTGCTGAGGTCCATCGCGGGCGTCGAGGCGCTGGTATTGCCCTGGTGGTGGGCCGCGTCGAACACGTTCCAGCCATCGGCCATCACCGGGCCGGTCCCGGCGTTCTGGGTGAAAAGACCGGCGATGACCTCGTTGATCGTGACGACCGCCGCGTGCGCCAGCTTGGTTGGAATGCGCTGAACCGCGTGCAGGTCGTCGTTCAGGAACATCTCGAGCGTGACGGCCACGATGTTTCCATACTTCGTCGGCGTGTAGTTCTCGCGGGTGTCGCCCCACTGCACGTTCTGATAGGCGCCGTTCTCGCCGACGCTCGCGAGCGATCCGAAGTCGTTCAGTCGGATCCGGTGCTGCTGCTTCATGTCGGTCACCGGCACCTTGATCGTGAACGGCTCCCACCACTTTGGCTGCGCCTGATAGTCCATCACCAGCCGCTTCGTCATCGAGTTGAGAACCACGTTCGCCATGACCGCCGTCGTCGTCTCGTTCGCCTCGCGGACGATCGACTCCTCCCAGACGTATCGGCCGGTAAAGAGCTTGTCGCCGGTAATCAGGACGTAGGCCTCGCGAATCCCGGACAGCCGGGGAACCCCGGCCAGGTGCGGCTCGACGTCCAGCCCGAAGAGCCGATCGAACGCCGCCTGCACCTTTTCGAGCGGCGTGATGCCCTGCCGCTGGCCCGGGTCCAGAATCGTCGTACCCACCCCGCGAATGCTCTGCTGGCCGAAGATCGAGCCAAGCAGGTCCCGCAGCCCGGCGATCGCCTGATCGACCTCGGCGGCCTCGAAGACCCGCCCACCGAACCGCTGTCGAAGCTGCTGCTGCGCCGGGCCAGGGAGCCCCGAGGCCGCGAGCTTCGCTTCGAGCTGCGCCGCGCACGCCGCGATCTGGAACGGGCGCACTGCCTCGCCGATGGCCTGCCGGAGCTCGGGCGCCAGCTCGCCTCCAGCACTCCCCGGCCCGACCCCGGCGCCTCCACCGTCCGCGACCGGGCTTGCCACGGCCGGTGCTGCCTCGCGGACGGTCGCCGCCTGCTCCCGCGTGCCCGGCGCCGATGCTCCCCGGCGCGCCACGTCGTCGCCTGCTCGTGTCTGCACGTCACTCACCGAAACCTCCTCTGCCAGAATCGCCGTCGCGTCGTATTCCAGCGCCGGCGGATGATCTGCCTCCAGGATGCGATCGAACGATCCGCCCGCGCTCGGCCGAACGACCAGGTCGCCGCTGTTCACCGCGACGATGCTGTGAACGTTCCAGCGCACGCGGCCGCCCGGTCCTGGTGGTGCCGGGCTCTTCAGCAGCTTCCAGTCCGCCGAGATGCCAATCGGCGGCGTCGGCCGCCCGGCCTGCCGCGCGCGTGTCGCCTCGCGGATCGTCTCGAAGATGCCGTGATCGTTCGGCATCAGGCGCAGCCGTGCGCGCAGCCCACGGCCCGACTCGAAGTGCGCGTCCTCGTACACGCCGACCAGGTCGCGCAGCGATCGCGTGCCCGCGCGGGTCATGTCGAGCGCGGTCGGATGATCGAGAAATGCCGGCGCGCCGTTCCAGAGCGGCGCTGCCGCCTCCAGGACGGCGTCGGTATAGATGTAGCCATTGTTCGACACCCCCGGCCGCGCGATCGTGACCTCGACGACGTGCGCCCCTTCGTCGACGATCGTCGCTTCCTGGGCGTGGCCGATGATCCGCTGCTCGGCCTCCTGCATGGTCCTGCCGAACTTGACCCCGAGCCGGTGCAGCGCTCGAATAATGCGCGCCCGGGCTTCCTCGCGCTCGTAGGGAGTGAGCCCCTCGGTTCGATCGAGCTCGTCCCACGCCAGCCGCGCGTGCTCCGCGTCGTGAATGGGGAGCTTGCGCTTGCTCGGCACCGCGAAATCCTCGTCCACGAGCCGATGTCGCTCCGCTTCGGTCAGAATCGCCACGTCTCCTCCTCTGTGTCGAAGTACTGAGGGCTGAGTGCTGGGTGCTCGGCCCTGTCGTCGCCCTCGGCTTCCGCGCGCCATATCCCCTGTCCCGCTCCGCGGCTCTCCCACCTCCCTCTTGAGGGCTGAGTGCGTTTTGCGTTTTGCGCATTGCTCAGTCGGGTAGCTCGATCGATTCTCCGAGATAGTGCTGGAAGACGCGCGCGGCGTGCGATCGATCGATCCAGCCACGATCCTCCGCCAGCGCGAGCGCGTTCGCGACCCGGGCGACACTCGACGCCGTCTGCAGGGCCGCGCTGGTATCCAGCTCCGGGAAGTCTGCCTCGACGTCGGTCAGCGTGACGTCGTCCAGGCCGCGCCGGTGCAGGGCCTCGACGGCCATGATTCGCATCGCGTGGCCGAAGAAGAGCTGTCGCTGGCGGTAGTGCCGGTAGGTAGGCTCGCTCATCTCGCTTGCCGTTCCACGGGCGGTGTGCTCGGCCTCGGCCAGCCAGTAGAGCGGGATGCCGGCTCCGGCGGCGATCATCAGCCGCAGCGCCAGCCCGTCGTCGGCCACGGTCGCCGCGTCGATCCGCGGCTGCACCGCTTCCCAGACCTCGTTCTCATTCGAGACGATCAGCGAGCCGGGGGCTGGCGGCTCGGCGAGCTCGGCCTGGCGCTGGGTGATCGCCCGGCGGTCCGCGCCCCTCAGGGTCACGTGCCAGAGATAGGCCGTCCGATATTTATTCAGCCGTACCCGATCGGTCAGCCAGTCGCGGTAGCGCCGCAGCCAGGGCAGCAGCGGCGCCAGGTCGGACTGGCCGCGCACGACGCCCGCCGGCCGATTCACCGCGAAGTGCCACATCTCGCCTCGCTCCCACCAGCGGCCATCCTGGAGCACGCTGGCCGGCGCCCGCGCGAGGGTATCTGGCGTGATCGGCTGGGCAGTCTGGTGGAACCGCAACTCGTCCCAGAGGTCATCCGGATTGGTTTCGATCCGGTCGATCAGCGCCGCTGGCACCAGGCGCAGGTACGACGTCCGGTCATAGGGATTCGTATGGATCGTCGGAAAGATCTCGCCGTCGAGCGAGAGCGCGGTCAGGAAGTCGAACTGCCGTACCGATAGCTGGTTCAGCGGGTGGTACCAGAAAAGGTCCAGCTCGGCCTGGATCCGCGGATTCGCCGATCGCAAGGTCATCCCGTCGCCCAGCACGTGCTCGACCTGGAGCTGGATCAGCCGAAAGGCGAGGGGATTGGTTCGATAGGCGGAGGTGGCGTTGTTGAGGTTCTCGACGATCTGAGCCCAGGTCAGCTCGCGCATCCCGCCCGCGAGCAGCGACCGCCAGCCGCGGTCCTCGTCGGTCGGGGAGGCTGCTGCCTCGCGTATCGGCTGCTCGGCGCCCTCGCGTGTCCCCGACTCTCGGCTGCCGCGTCCACCCGAATCGGCGGCGGACTGAATGTCCACGCGTCCCGTGGATCCCGAAACCAGACGGCGAATCAGACTCACGACCACCCTCCCGCGACGGTCTCACCCTCGCTCATCGGCGTGCTCCCCGACACCAATCGCCGAGCAGCTGCCACTGCCCGGCCCTTCGTCCACGTCGTGACCTCCAGTGCCTCACCTGTCCTCCCTTACCATCCGTCGCCCGAGGACGCGTCGGGGTCCCGCGCGGCGATGACCACCGACGCGGCGGCCGGGACCAGGTCGCGCGCGGCCTCGATCAGCAGGGCGAGCGCCAGGAGGTAGTCGTCGTGGCCACGGGACTCCGGAACGCCCCAGCGCAGCTGCCGGCCTGGCTCCGCGCCGTAGCGCGCCTCGTCGACCTGGTGCCAGAACTCCCGCGCGTCCTCGTCGTCCCCCGCGTACCACTTCACCCGCCCCGCGCCGACCGCGGCCAGCAGGTCGTACCCGAGGTTGGACTTCGAGGCCGGCGTGAACACGAAGGGAGCGACGACCTCGCGCGGAAGCGCTGCCGCTAGGAAGTCCGCGAGGCCGCGACCCAGACCGGTCGCGTCGACGGCAAGTCGCTGGACGTGCCAGACATTCCGCAGCAGGTCGAGGATCGCCGCGTACTGGGCCCGGAGGTCGACGCCCCGCCAGGCGTGCACGCCCTCGACGTAAAGCTCCGGCTCCTGCCCGTACTCGGCGATGCTGCGCCACTCGACCCGTGCGACCAGCAGAACCGACGCGTCCCGACCGTCGGCCCGGCGCGGATCTCTCATCCCTGTCGCATCGCCGCCAGCCACGTCGAGCGCGGCGACGTACTGCGCACCATCGTCGGGCGGCAGGCCGCCCGGACCCCGTCGTGGGTGCGAGCCCGCCAGCTGCGCGCGCCGGGTCGGACCAAAGAAGCCGGTCTGGCCGGCGATCGTCACCAGCTCGTACTGCGTCAGGAAGAGCGGATGGTCCGCTCCAAGCCGCGCCCGTTCCGCCTCGACGAATCGCCCGTAGGCGGGATTGTGCTCCGCGACGACGTGCCAGGGGTACGCGAAGTGGCGTTGACGCCCGTCACGTCTCTCGGCTGCCAGGTTGGCGTCGATCTGCCGCTGGAGCAGCGTCGTCTCGTCCCAGGCAGTGCCCCAGTACACCCGCGTCGCGTTCGTCGAGGCAGCCATCGGCGTGAAGTCCTTGTCGTGCTTCGCGGTCGAGACGTCCTGGGCCTCGTCGATCTCGAGCAGCAGCGAGGCCGTCGCACCGACGACTCGCGCGCCCGGCTCGGCCGAGAAGAAGAAGATGCGCGCCTGGCCGAGACGGACGATGTATCCCTGCTCCTTTGCCCACTGCCCGCGGGTGACCGGATTTTCCAGCAGATGCTGGAGCCGCAGCATCGAGTTCACGGTTTGTGGCTTGAAGGTGGGCGATGCCTTCACCATCGAGACCGCGCGGTGCTGGTGGTTTGCCAGGAGGAACGACTCGAGGTGGGCTGACAGCTCGTTCTTACCGGCCTGCCGGCTCATCATCACCGTGATCGCATCGCCGAGCCCGGCCGAGACCGAGCGCAGGATCGCGGCGGCCGGCTCGGCCTGGTAGGGCCGCAGCGGCCGACCCAGGATGGCCCGCGACCATACCTCGAGGTGCGACAGTGCCGTGCGCAGCGCTGCCACCTCACTCCCGCGCGTCATCTCACGAACGCCTTGAGGATGTCGACGACGAGCGTGCCAACGATCGCCGCGAGGATGAGGTTGAGGCGACTTTCGAGCCGCTCGATCTGTCGGGCCAGGTCCTCGATCCGAACGCGTGCGACCGGATCCACCCCGCCCGCGGGAGCGGACGACCGTGCTCCGCGCCACGCCGAGACCAGCCGCCCGGCTTCTGCCCCGAGCCCGGACGAGGCGGCGCGCGTCCGCCTGTCGCCGCGTCGCTTCATCGTCGTGTCGTCACATCCGTTCACAGCCCGATCTCCGCCGCGATCTCTTCCAGCGCCTTCGCCAGCGCCTCGTCAAGGCTCTTCGCCGCCTGTCCGGCGATCACGTGCTGGACCCGCAGAAGCTGCCCGAGGCGTCCCATCGCCCGACTGAGCGTCTCTAGATCGAGCCCCTCGGCCACGCCGCGTCGAATCAGCACGCGGAGCAGCTCGACCTCCTGCTGGAGGTCGTTGCCCTCGACGGCCTCCTTCAGCGCCGCGCGCTCTTCGGCGCTGAACAGCGACTCGTAGAGCCGCCGGGCCGTCCGCGTCACCCCGCGGGGCGACGCCGGTCGTTGTGAGCCTTCTTCCCGTCTCACGTCTGCTTTTGCCATCGGAGCTGTCTCCCTCGTCAGGGGCCTCGCGGTGCGGACGGTCGACGACGCGCACGCGTTCCCTGACGAGCCATCGTTCCGGCGAGCCACGCGTGGCGCCGGTCTCGCGATCGCACAAACGTTCTAATACATGAAAGCAGCGAAGGGCATCGAAAAGTCACGGCTGGCTGGCAATGGCACGCTAGGCAGGAAGCCGGCGTCCGGATCTCGGCGCTCGCGGCGAACGAGCAGACCGCGTGCGCGACGACGCGATCGACGGTCCAGCGATCAATCGCGCAGTGCTATAATCAGCGACGCACGGGTTCGACCTCTCGGCCGGGCCAGTTGACGGCCGACGCCCGGGTGCAGTAAGGTGGCAATCGACGAGGAGGGGCCTCTGCGATGTTCCGGTTGACGCGTCTGCTCGCTGTCAGTCCACTTGTCGCCGCTCTTCTCCTGAGTGGCTGCGTGCGGCTTACGAGCAACCTGCCGACTCCCACGCCGATTCCCACGCCGTCGCACGGGAATCGGCAGACCTACAAGGTCGTCCGGGGTACGATCAATCAGCAGGTGAAAGCGTTGGGCCGCGTAACCTCCGAGCAGCAGGCCACCCTCTACTTCCGCACCGCGGGGCGTCTCTACCAGCTCTACGTCGACACCAACCAGAAGGTGAAGAAAGGCGACCTTCTCGCCGAGATGGACACCAGCAATCTCAAGACCCAGCTCCAGATCGCCCAGGTGCAGGCGCAGATCGCGCAGCTCCAGGTCGACGCGGCGATGGGAAAGCAGCTACCGGGAACCGAGTCGCCAGACGTCCTCTCGGCGCGCAGCGCCCTGGCCAAGGCCGAGGCTGACTACTCCCAGGCCCAGGACGCGCTCGATCAGCTCTTGATCGGTCCGACCAAGGCAGACGTCGACGCCGCCCAGGCCGCCGTCGTCGCGGCGGAGAGCCAGCTTCAGAAGGATCAGGCGGCGCTCACCCTGCTCCAGACCCCCCCGACGCCGGACCAGATCACGATTCTGCGTGCGAGCCTCGACAAGGCCCAGGCTGCTCTTCAGCAAGCCCAGGCCGCGTACGACCGAGTCCGATTCCGTCCCGACGTCGGCGCGCTGCCGGAATCGTCGGCGCTCCAGATCGCGACCTTCAACTATAACGCTGCCAAGGCCGCCTTCGACCAGGCCATGGCGGGCCCCGATCCCAACAAGGTCGCCACCGCGAAGCAGCAGGTGATATCCGATCAGAAGAATCTCGACGCGGCCCGCGCGAAGCTCGCCCAGCTCAAAAAAGGCGCAACCGCTCAGGAGATCGACTCCGCCCGGCAGACAGTCGCCAGTGCGAAGGCCGCGCTCGACACCGCGCGGGCAAATCTCGAGAAGGCCCAGGGCACGGCGGCCGGGACGAGCATCGACGTCCAGATCGCCAAGAAGCAGGCCGACATCGCGCGTCTTCAGCTGGAGACGCTCCAGCACGAGCTCGACGAGTCCCAGATCCGCGCACCGTTCGACGGAATCGTGACCGAAACGGATGCCAAGCCAGGCGATGATCTCCAGGCGTATGCCCAGGTGCTGAGCGTCGCGAACCCGGCGAAGCTCGAGATCTCGGTCGAGCTTCAGCCCACCGACCTGGCCCAGGTGGCCGTCGGGATGCCCGCGACGATCGTCCTCAGTGCCTATCCGACCACCAAGCTCGAAGGCAAGGTCCTTCGGATGCCGTCGATCACCACCGGCGAAACGGCCAACCTGCCCGCCACGCTCCGCACCGTCGCGATCAGCTTCCCGAACGCGCCCGGGGTGGTGAGCCTTGGCGACCTCGCGAACGTCACGATCGACGTGCAGCGTAAGGAAGGTGTCCTGCTGATCCCGACGGTGACGATCATCAGCTCGGCCGGTAAAACCTACGTCCACGTTCTCCGCAAAGATGGAACGACCGGTGAGGTCTTTATCCAGACCGGCATCAGCGACGACACCTACACCGAGGTCACGAAGGGGCTGCAAGAGGGCGACACCGTCATTCAGCCGTCGACCATTCCGCCAACGCCGGTCGCGGCGGGCGGTCCGGGCGGATGATCGCCCGGCCGGGCGCGGCAGACGGCCGCCCGAGCCGGGGTGCCGCGCCGGGGCAGAAATGGGTTGCTCACGCCCGGAATAACGTCGACCCAGAGTCGGGGCATCTTGCTCCCGAGCTAGCCGAACCCGGGAGCGTGGGCATCTCGCCCGTCCCGTCTACCCGGGAGGGCACGGATCCCGCCCCGGCACGTCGGGATAGCCCGGGGTGATCGCGGCAACCCCCGACCTGGGCATCGGGCCGCCCGTACCGGTCGGAGCAGACCAGATCGAGATTCCGCCACGTGGCGGCCCCGACCGGCCGCCCGTACCGGTCGGGGCAGACCCCTGTGTTTGCCCTGTTTGGCATCCATCCAATCTCCTCTCCCTCTGGGAGAGGGGGATAGCCGCCTCCCCGGCCGCTCAACCTTTTTGCTCGGTGCCGCGGAATGACCGGGCCCACGCATCGGGGACCGTCCTCCGGAATCGGCCTGCCTCGCTGGAACCGGGGCCCCTCGCCTGCGACCGGGCGAGGGGACCTTGGGTGGGGGAAATCCGGCCACTTCCGGGGCCTATCGCGACGGCACCACGGCGAGTAGGCTACTCGCAGCCGCTCTGGATGCCCTGGGAGGTCTGGCGATTGGTGTTGTTCCCGGGTGGGCAGTTGTTGCTCACTCCAAGGAGCGAGCTCGTCTTGCCATTGGTGTAGTTGCCATTCGCGCCCGGCGCGCCGAGCAGCTGCGAATCCGGCGATCCCGGCGGCGCAAACCCCCACGCCTCGACCGGAACGTCAATGCTCGGCAGCCAGACCCAGTTGCCAGTCTGGGTTGGCTGATTGCCGGTGGGCGCGGGCCGGCTCACGTTCGCGCACGAGTCGGCGAACGCGGCCGTCGGGACGGCCAGGGCGGCAACGGCTGCCACGCCGACGAGAAAGACCTTGACCTTGCGCATCATAAGTCGTCTCCAGTGCGAGATTTGGACCACCTGGTGCGAACGATAGCACCGCGCCGTTGAAACCGCGTTGCCGTCCCGTGGAGATTCGGTTGAGATAGTGATGTCAGAAAGCGCCTTGATCGGGGAAACACGCCGAGAGTCGCCAACGGAGCGCGTGCGCGCTCGTGCGCGGACCGGGATCGTCGATGCACGGTAGGCAGGCGTGGAGACGGCGTTCGCTCGCCTGCCCGGCCGTGGTGGCCACCGCTGGGGAGGGGGCGCGCTTCCCTCGCCCCGGAAGCCCCTCTCCCGCCGGTGAGAGAGGGGGCCTGGCGTGGACGTACACGTCACCCCTTCTCCCGTGCACAGGAGAAGGGGCGGGGGGTGAAGGAGCCGGGGCGCACCCGGAAGAGCGGATCACTCCCCGGAGCCGCTACCACGACACCGTCCGTGGAGGCAGGCTTCCCGTGCCTGCCCCCATCAGGACAGTGTCCGGCGACCTAGCACGCGCGATGACGTCTTCGAGCCCGGCTCCCAATCCCCGGTGCCGGCGCTACACTGGCTTCAGCGTCCCGTCCAGGATCTGCATCACCACGAACGAGTCGGCGTACGGGCTGTTGGTGTAGATCGGATCGGTGGGCGGCAGCCAGCCGGTCACGCGCACGCCCTCGAGCATTGGATTCTTCGCCCAGCGCTCGTAGATCGGCACCGACGGTAGCAGCTCGTTGTACGCCCGCGCGATCTTGAAGACCAGATCCTTCTGCTTGGATACGTCCAGGCCAAGCGCCGAGTCGTCGACCGCCTTCTGCAGGTCGATCTCACCGACCGAGTCGGTCTTCTGCTGGAGCGGGAAGTCCATGCCCTTGCCGCCGTTGCGCGCGGCCAGGGTGTTGTGGGTGAAGAGATCGGCGACGAAGGCGAAGTGCGGGTGCGGATCGCCCGATCCCCAGCCGCCCATCGCCAGGGTGAAGTTGCCCTTGTCGATGTCGATCGGCTGCTGGGTGAAGGTCTCCGAGCGAACGGTCGTCTTGACGCCGATCTTGCTCCAGGCCTGCGCCGTGCCCTGGGCGATCGCCATCGTGTCTTCGTACTCGGTGATGCTGAGCAGGTCGAAGTCGACCCGGATCCCGTCGGGCGTCGTGTAGACGCCATCCGAGCCCTTCTTCCAGCCGAGCCCGTCGAGGATCTTCGCGGCCTGATCGGGATTGTAGGTGTACTTCGCCAGCTGGCCGATCTGGTCCTTGGTGAGCCAGAGCGGGACGAGCACCTCGCTGAAGCCGGCCCAGGTCTTGACGCCCGTTCCCTTGACACCGCCCGCGGTAAACCCGACGTCATCGCCGTTCACCGCCATCGCCAGCGCCTGTCGCACCCGCTTGTCGCCAAAGACCTTCTTGACCTTGTCGTTGCCGTAGTTGAACAGGATCGCCGCTCCGCCGTACGTCGGCACCTGCTGGAGGCGAACTCCCTGCTGCTCGAGCGCCTGGAGCGTCGCCGGCGCGAAGCCGTGCGTCGCGTAGTCGATCTTCTTCGCCAGGACCAGCGGCGTCACCGTCGGCGTCTCGCCGTTATAGAGCGTGATCTTGTCGAAGTTGACCTTGTCCGCGTTCCAGGCCGTCGGCACTTTCACCAGCGTGAGCTGCGCGTTGGTGATGCTGCTCGGATCGATCTTGAACGGCCCGACCGAGATGATCTCCTTCGGGCGGAACTTCTGGAAATCGGCGGCGAGCGCCTTGCCCTCGTCGGAATCCATGTTCTTGCCGGCCTTGAACAGCTTCTCCGCCCGGTCGCCGAACTCGCCGTAGTTCGCCGCCGAGGTCATGTGCATCTCGAGCATGTAGCGCTGAACGACCGTCGACGGCGTGGACATGTGCAGCGTCACGGTGTAATCGTCCGGCGTCGAGACGTCGTCGATGTAGTTCCAGAGGACGTTCCGCATCACGCGCTGGCACCAGAGCGTCGCCTTGACGTCCTTCGCGGTGAAGTCGTTGCCGTCGCTCCACTTGACGCCCTTGCGGAGCTTGACCGTGAACTTATCCGGTGGCTCGAAGTTCCACTCCGTGCCCAGGAGGTTCATCCACTTGTCGGTCGCCCAGTAGTACTTCGCCAGCGGCATCTCGATCAGATCCTGGTAGATGCCCAGCGTGATGCCGTGCGGAATGTAGGTGTTGAAGTGGCCCGATGGCGGCAGCTCGTACGGCCAGGCGCCGACGAACTCCTTGGCGGTATTCTTGGCTGTCGTCGCGGCGGTCGGCGTTGCCTGCGCGGCCGGGGTCGGCGTCGCCGCCGGAGCCGTCGTCGGAGCCGCGGCCGGCGTGGGTGTTGCCGCGTTCGGAATCGCCGGAGCGGCCGCGGTTGTCGGTACCGCCTGTGGGCCGGACGGGGTCGGTGTCGCCGCCGGAGCCTGGCTCCCACACGCCGCGACGAGCGCCGATGCCAGGGTCGCTCCGCCCAGACCAAGAACAATCTTGCGCCGTGATACGCGCCCGTTCAGGGGGTTCGATGGTCGAATTGGTGCGCTGGAGTCCATCGTGTCGTACCCTCCTCACTACCCGAATTGTCTTCTTCCGTGGGCATCGCCCTCTCACGCTGGCCCAGGCGCCCACGGGTCTACCGATCCTGAGCCTTAGCGCGAAAACCTCCGAACCACGACGACGACCAATCCCAGGAAGACCAGGCCGATGATCAGCGTAAACACCGTGATCGCGTACTGGGGAGTGCCCGGCGTGAGCAGCAGGAGCATCCCACCCGCCAGAACGACGATGAAGAGGCTGACCTGGAGTGCTGCCTTGCCGACCTGCGGATCGAGATTCATCGTCCTACTCCGTGGCCACCCGACCCGTCACCCCCCTTCCCCTCCTCATCTCCAACCGAGAGGGACGCCTCGACCCGCTGCCCCGCGCTGCTCGCCACTCCTTCCTCCCGCGTGGTCGCCACCAGGTCAGGTCCCCGGGCCGCGGCGCGCGCCGCCGACTCGGATCCGCCATCCAGCGTGACGCTGCCAGAGCGGGTCAGCTCCCGCAGCACCACGTGGCAGGCCAGCTCGCGACGCCCCGGGAGCGGGGTGAGCGCGGGCACCTCGGTATCGCAGAGCCCGGCCTCGAAGAGCGGGCAGCGGGGATGAAAAGCGCATCCAGGCGGTAGGCGCAGCAGGCTGGGAATCTCCAGGCTGCGCAGCAGCAGCTTCTCCTTGGCGCGCGTCAGAACGGGATCTGGCTCGGGAATCGCCGAGAGCAGAGCTCGGGTGTAGGGATGGTGCGGCTCGGCGATCAGATCCCGGGTCGGCGCCCGCTCGACGACCCGCCCGAGATACATGACCGCCGTGCTGCCGCTCCAGCCAAAGTACTTGGCGATCCCGAGATCGTGCGTGATGAAGAGGAACGCCACCCCGAGCTCCTCGCGCAGCCGGAGGAGCGTGTTCAGCAGGCTTACCCGGATCGACGTATCGACCATCGAGACGGCCTCGTCCGCGACGATCACGCGCGGACTGAGCGTGAGCGCGCGGGCGATCGAGACCCGCTGGCGCTGCCCGCCGCTGAGCTGGTGGGGATACTTGTCGAGAAAGTCATCCGGCGGGGTCAGATCGACCTGCGTTAGAATCTCGCGGATCCGGCTCAGGGTCGACCGCCCCGAGGTGATACGATGCCGCTCGAGCGGCGCCGCGAGGATATCGCGCACCCGCTGAACCGGGTTCAGCGACGCGTACGGGTCCTGGTGGACGATCTGCACGGCCTTTCGGTAGCGGGCGAACTCCTCCCGTGACGACGTCCAGATGTCCCGCCCCTCGAAAAGAACGCGCCCGGCCGTCGGCCGGCGCAGCCCGGCGATCATCTTTCCCAGCGTCGTCTTTCCGCTTCCGCTCTCGCCGACCACGCAGAGTACCTCTCCCGCGTCCAGGCTCACCGAGACGTCCCGCAGCGCGTGGATCAGGCCGCGACGCGTCTTGAAGCTCTGGCTGGCGTGGTCGACTTCGATCACCGGCGGCACGTTACTCGTCCCCTCCCCTCGTCACGTCTGAGCGCGGGCGATCCGCGATCCGCCGCGCGGCGCACTGGAAGATCACGTCGCCGCTCCATCCGCGTTCGCCCGGGCGGTATCGGCGCCCGCTCTCCCTTCCAGATTGCCCCGCGTGCGTCCCGCTCCGGCGAGCTGGCGGAACTCGCGCCAGCGCAGGCAGGCAACCTCCTGTTCCTCCGAGACAGGTTCCATCGGAACATACTCGGTCCGGCAGGCTGCGATCGCGAAGCTGCAGCGCGGGTGGAACGCGCAGCCGGAGGGGAGATTCCGTAGATCCGGCGGGGACCCGGGAATCGACGTGAGTCGCTCCTCCCCGCCGACGACCGTGGGAACGGCGTCGAGCAGCGCGCGGGTGTACGGATGCGCGGTGCGGTAGAAGATATCCTCCACGGGACCCAGCTCGACGATGCGCCCGGCATACATCGTCGCGACGCGATCTGCCAGCTCGGCGGCCAACGATAGGTCGTGGGAGACGAAGATCGTGGCGAATCCCAGCTTCTCCTTCAGTCGCCGCAGGACGTCGATGATCGCTCGCTGGGTGAGGATGTCGAGCGCGGTCGTCGGCTCGTCCAGGATCAGAATCTCCGGCTGAAGAAGCAGGCTCATCGCGATCAATACGCGCTGGCGCATGCCGCCCGACAGCTCGTGCGGGTACGAGCGCAGGACGCGCTCGGGCTCGAGCTGGACCATCCGCAGAAGCTCGGCGGCACGTTCCTCGATCTCCCGGCTCCGCTCGCGTCGGTGGGCCCGGAACGTGTCGAAGAACTGGTCGCGGACCGTCAGCACCGGATTGAGCGAGTTCTGAGCGCCCTGGAAGACCATGGCGCATTCTTCCCAGCGGTAGCGGCGCAGACGATCGTTCTGGAGCGCCAGCACGTCGAAGGGCCCCTCCGGCCGCATCCGCAGGATACGGCCGCGCGAGACCCGCGCCGCCCGTGGCAGGAGTCGGACGAGCCCCAGCCCGAGCGTCGTCTTTCCCGAGCCACTCTCTCCGATCAGCGCGAGACTCTCGCCTTTGTACAGATCGAACGTCGCTCCGCGGACCGCCTCAACCGGTCCACGCGACGTGACGTACTCGATCCAGAGGTCCTTCACCGACAGGATCGGCTCGCCCCTGTCCCGGGAAGGCACCTTCGTCGAGGCAATCTTGGCTCCCACCGTGCGCTCTGAGGCCATCGTCTCCTGGCCCTCCTCAGGACTTGCGAAGGCGCGGGTTGAATGCTTCTTCGAGCGAGCGTGTCATCGTCACCATCGCCAGCTGAACCAGCGAGATCGCGACGATGGGCGCCATGATGTACCAGAAGCTGTTCTTATAGAAGATCGCTCCGCGGTACCAGGCAAGGTTGAGCATGATCCCCCAGTTATCGCCGGCCAGCGGCGCAAACCCCAGCAGGTACAGCCCGACCTGCGAGTAGATCGCCCCGGTCATCGACAGGACGAAGTACATCGCGATGTACGCCCGCATGTTCGGCAGAATCTCTCGAAAGAGAATGTGGGGAATTCCGAGATCCAGCGCCCGGGCCGCCTCGACGTAATCGCGCTCCTTGAGCGAGAGGACCTGACCCCGCACCGCGCGCAGTAGCGTTGGCCAGCTCAGCGCCGCGATCAGCAGCGCGAGGAAGATCGGGTTGGTGAAGCGGAGATAGGCCGCGAGCACCGCCAGGAGCGGAAAGTTGGGGATCGTCAGGACGATGTCGGCAGCCCCGGTGATCACCGTGTCGACCCAGCCACCCGCGTACGCCGACAGGGCTCCGAAGGTGATCGAGATCAGCACCGAGATCGCGGCCGCCACTGCCCCGACGATCAGCACGACGCGGCCCCCTCGGAGCGTCTGGGCAAGAACGTCAGACCCCTGGAAGTCGGTTCCCAGCGGATGCTGGAACGATGGCGGCAGGTAAATGCTGCCGTAATCCGGTGCCTGCGGCGGAATCACCACTGGTGCGATGAAAGAGATGACCACGATGATCCCGAGTACCCAGGTGGCGATCAGCCCCGCCCGGTTGTACGAAAGGACCGCGAGCGCGGAGCGAACCGATCCCACGAGCCCCGAGATCGGTCCCCCGGGTGAATGCTCGGACGTCGGAAACGCTGTCGAAGCCACGCCTCGTCACCCTCCGCTTTCGCCCTGGATTCGCACGCGCGGATCGATCTTTCCGTACAGCAGGTCTGCCAGGAGGTTCGCCACGACCACCGAGATCGTGATCACCAGGAAGATTCCCTGCATGACGGTGTAATCGCGCTGGGCAATCGCGCTGTTCAGAATCCAGCCAATTCCCTGGTAGACGAAGAGTGTCTCGATCAGAATCGATCCGCCGACGGCGAAGCCCGCCGCGATGGCCACCTGCGCGACGAGCGGAATCACCGCGTTACGACCGACGTAGGCGGTCATGATCCGCCAGTCTCCCAGTCCTCGGGCCCGGGCGACGGTCACGTAGTCCTCGTCCAGCGTCGTGCTCGTATTGCTCTTCATCGTGAGCATCCACCCCCCGACCGTCGTCAGGACGTAGGTCGCGACCGGAAGGGACGCGTGCATCAGCGCGTCGAGGAAGAAGTTCAGATTGAGCCCCGGCTGAATGCCCGGCGAGAACGATCCGCGCATCTTGGCGATGTCGATCACCGGAAACTGAATCCCCAGCACGACGATCAGCACGATGCCAATGATGTAGTTCGGAACCGAGTGGAAGATCGAGCCAAGGAGCGACAGGACGTGGTCGAAGACGGACTCGCGTCGGTAGGCCATCAGCATCCCCAGTGTGATGCCGAGAACGAAGCTGATCAGGAGTGCCAGGCCGACCGAGAAGAGCGTCCACGGCATGTAGGCGAGCATCACCGACGCGACCGACGTCCCCGGCGAGAGGAGCGAGTTCCCCAGGTTGCCGTGCAGCAGCTGGACGAGGTAGTCGACGTACTGCTGGATGAGCGGCTCGTCGACGTTGATCGCGAACAAGGCGGCGGCCTGGTTCTTCGCCGTCTCGTACGAGACGCCGTACTGACTCATCAAGGTGTAGATGTACACGTCGACCGGGCTGCCCGGCATCATGTGGACGACGAAGAAGCTGATCGTGGCCACCAGATACACGGTCACCAGCGCCTTGAACACGCGGCCGACGTAGAA
>CADDYW010000085.1 GCA_902810745.1 Chloroflexota bacterium
TTTTCGATCTTGCTCTCGATTCCATCGCTCGTGCTGCTCCTGCTGGCGCGCCGATTTCTCATCGCCGGGTATCTCGCGGCGGGTTTTCGTGGAAGGTAGGCCGATGGCGCGATTGGAGCTCGACCATCTGGTAAAGAAGTACGCGTCCGGGTATGCGATTCAGGATGTCTCGCTCGACGTCGCGGATGGCGAGATGGTCTGTCTGCTCGGGCCGTCCGGATGCGGCAAGACGACGACGCTCCGGGTCATCGGCGGCTTCATCACGCCCGACCAGGGAGACGTGCGCATCGACGGGCGGAGCATCCTGCGCCTGCCGCCCGAGCGCCGGCCGACCGCGATGGTGTTCCAGCGCTACACTCTCTGGCCCCACATGGACGTCTGGCACAACGTCGCGTTCGGTCTGGAGCTGCGCCATCGTCCCCGCAAGGAGATCGAGAAGGCTGTCCAGCAAGCACTCGAGCTGGTCGGATTGCCGGGTGCGGAGAAGCGCCATCCGGCGCAGCTCTCGGGTGGCCAACAGCAGCGTGTTGCACTGGCTCGGGCCCTGGTGCTCGAGCCACGGATTCTTCTCCTCGACGAGCCGTTCTCGAACCTGGACGCGCAGCTTCGCATCCACATGCGCGAGGAGCTGACCGCGATCCAGCGGCGTGTCGGGATCACCTCGGTCTTCGTGACGCACGACCAGGAGGAGGCGCTCTCGATCGCCGACCGCATCGCGGTGATGCGGGCCGGGG
The DNA here is from genome assembly GCA_902810745.1 of Chloroflexota bacterium. Lineage (GTDB taxonomy): Bacteria > Chloroflexota > UBA6077 > FW602-bin22 > CADDYW01 > CADDYW01. The sequence goes on from CADDYW010000085.1 coordinate 735, forward strand.
TGATCGAGCAGGTCGCGACGCCATCCGAGCTCTACGCCCGTCCGGCTACCCGCTTCGTGGCAACCTTTATCGGGTCGATGAACGTGATCGACGGGCGAGTCGACGCCGCCGGCTCGGTCGTCGCGGGCCCGTTTCGGCTCGCGCTGCCGCCGGGAGTCGGGTTGTCCGAAGGGCAGCCGCTGGTCATCGGCATCCGCCCGGAGGATCTCATTCTCGAGGGCCCGAACGGTACCGGCACTCCCGCGCAGGTCACCCAGGTAACTGACCTCGGGCACTACCACCGCGTCTCCGTCGACCTACCCGAGGTAGGATCCGTGACCGTCTTCACCGACAAGTCGCACGGCGCCTCGCTCGGGCGGGCGACGCTCCGGCCGCGCCGCGTGCTCTTCTATCGCGATGACCGGCTGATTGGCGTGACCGAGCCGGAGCAGGTCCCCAGCCGCTCCTGACGCGCGTCGGTCTGGGTTTGGCTTGATCGGCTTCCCCGCTCCCCTGTTCTATTGACACCGGTTGTAGACTTCATTCTATCCAGCCTATGAATCAGCGGCTCGACCCCCGGGCCGCAATAACCCCATGGGAGACCTTCGAGGATGTCGAAGCATACCGCCGTCTCTGCTGCCTTGCTTGCCAGGTACCGTTCGCCCGGTCGATCGCACCACGTCTGGTGCACGGTGCTCGCGGTCGCGCGTCTTGTCAGCGCGGTCCTGCTGGCACTCGTCGCGATTCCGCGTCCTGCTTTCGCAGCGGAGGAGCTGCTGCCGGAGGGGGTCGGCTACGACATCTCCTGGCCGGACTGTCGTCGGTCGGAGCCAACACCACCGCTCGGTACGGCGATCATCGGGGTGACCGGGGGCCGCGCCTTCTCGCACAACCCGTGCTTTCCCGACCAGTATCGCCGTGCGGTCGAGCGGGGAGATGCTCCCTTGTTCTACGTCAACGTCGACTTCGTCGCCGCCGCGGCGGCGACTCGCGGCAGATCGGGGCCACGCGGCACCTGCGACGCTCGCGACACGCTGTGCCAGGCGTACAACTACGGCTACAACACCCTGGCGGATGCCGACGGCTATGCCCGCTCGATCGGCGCGACCGCGCGGATGTGGTGGATCGACGTCGAAACCGCGAATCACTGGTCGCGCGATACGTCCGTCAACGCGCAGGTGCTCCAGGGAGCGATCGACTACGTTCGCTCCCGTGGTCTGCCTGTCGGCGTCTACTCCATTGCGCCGATGTGGCGCCGCATCGCGGGTGGCTTCGCGCCCGGCGTGCCGAACTGGGTGGCCGAAACGGATCGGTCGGTCCCGACTCTGAGCTACTGCTCGCCCCGCTACGCCTTCGGGGGAGGAAGCGTGTGGATGGTCCAGCACTGGGATGGCGTTCGCGACGCCGACTACGTCTGCCCGGGCGTGTCACTGGGGCGAAGCGTCGCCGCCGGGTCGAGCACGCTGGGTGCCTCCCTGACCGGTAGCCTGGCTGGAAGCCCTGGCGGAGCCTTCCGTGATTACACCTTCGACTATCCGGGGAACGACACGCGGCAAACGATCACGGTAACCTTCTGGCCGCACGGTCCAGATACGGCAAATGGCTTCTACGTCAGTCTGTACCTCGACGGGACCCAGGTCGCGAAGGTGGTCGGCACTGACACGCCGACGCCGGGACAGCTTCACCTGACGCTGACGTCACCGGCCTCGGGAACCGCGCGGATCCAGATCGCGAACTACAATGATCCCACGCGCACACCGCCGATCGGCTATTCGATCCAGCGCGATCCGTCCTGACGCGATGGAATGAGTGTTTCTTCTCTTGAATCCATGAGCCCTACGCGCTATCCTTCAGCGAAACTGACGGTTCGACAGGCACCGGAGCGAATGCCTCTGGACGGAGCGTCGGAGCCGACGATTTCCGAGGGTAAGGGCCCATGGATCAGCGCCCAGCGGATTCAAGCGATCCCTGGTCGGTGTCCCGGCCAGGGTGGGAGGTGCCGCCGCCGGGTGCTCCTCCCCCGCCGCAGCAGTCGGGGGACCCGGTGTTCTCGGCATTTGTCGTGATCGTCGGAGCCGCGATTGCGCTGATCCTGGTATTCTTCGGGATCCGCGCTCTTCAGCTTCAGTCGCAGCTCCAGCAAGCTCAGCCAACTGTCCAGGGAACGGTCACCCCGACCGCGACGGCGATGATCGTCGATGCGCCCCTCACGCGGACGGTACCCACCGCCTCGCCGACGGTCGCGCCACTCCCCACCGGCGGGAGCACCGAAGACGTGGTCCAGCGAACGATGCAGAGCGTGGTACGGGTCGACGCGGGCGATGCCGAGGGAACGGCCTTCATGTACCGTCAGCAGGGCTCGGACGCGCTCTTTGTCACAAACGCGCACGTCGTCGAAGACACGAGCACGGTGACAGTCGTCACGCGCGATGGGCTCAGCCACCCGGGCGTTGTGCTGGCACGCGACCCGCGGGTGGACCTGGCAATTCTGGACGTCCACAAGCTGAGTGGAATCCCGCCCCTGCCCATCGGCGACTCGAGCGCGGTGAAGATCGGGGACCAGCTCTTCGTGATCGGCTACCCGCTGGGCAGCGAGCTCGCGGGCGATGCCACCGTCACGCGCGGCATCGTCTCCGGCCAGCGAACGATCAAAGATATCACCTATCTGCAGACCGACGCGGCGGTGAATCCCGGCAACAGCGGAGGGCCGGTGATCGACACGGTCGGCCGCGTGATCGGCGTGGCAACCTGGCGCATTGGCGACCTCGACGTGCAGGGGATCAGCTTCGCGGTTCCGTCGAAGCTGATGCAAAGCGCGATCGAGTCGATGCTGGCATCCAATCCCACGCTCGACACCGCCGGAAGCGATACCTGGCTCAAGCTCCCGTCGGAGAACGCCCCGCGGGCACGGGGCGGACACGCTGCGGTCTGGACCGGCAACGAAATGATTATCTGGGGTGGCCTTACCTCCGCCGGGGCAACCCTGACCGGCGCGCGCTACGACACGTCGAAGAAGACCTGGAAGCCGATGACGACCAGGGGCGCACCCTCCGCGCGGCTGTACCCGAGTGCCGTCTGGACCGGCACCGAGATGATCGTCTGGGGTGGAACACGCGCGTTCAACGCCGAGAGCTTTCTCGCCGATGGCGGGCGGTACAACCCCGCGACCGACTCCTGGGCGACGGTGGCCAAAAGCCCCCTCCAGCCGCGCGTTGGCGCCGACGCGGTCTGGACGGGCAAAGACCTGGTGATCTGGGGCGGAATGGGAGGGAGCATCGCCAAGCCCACGTTCCTCGGCGATGGTGCCCGCTACAATCCGACCACCAATACGTGGTCGATGCTGCCCACCGCGCATGAGCCCAGCCCTCGGTTCGGGGAGTCCGCCGTCTGGACCGGCCAGGAGCTGATCATCTGGGGAGGGCGCCAGCTCGGCACCAGCGGCGAGCTGGGCGATGGTGCCCGCTATAATCCCGCGACGAACACCTGGACCCCCATTCCGCCAACCAACGCCCTCGGCCCGCGCTGGGGCGCCACGGCGGTCTGGACCGGGAAGTACATGCTGATCTGGGGCGGCGAGGCGAAGGCGCGTTTCTTCAACGACGGCGCTCTCTACGATCCGGCCGCGAACACCTGGACCCCGATCTCCGAAGCTGGCGCCCCGACCGGTCGCTTCAGCCACAGCGCGGTCTGGACTGGCTCCGAGCTGCTCATCTGGGGAGGGCTGGGAGCCGACGGTGGCTTCCTGACCACCGGTGCGCGCTACAGTCCGTCCACCGAGACGTGGAAGCCCCTCCCCATGACTCCGCTGGACCGCCGAATCGACTATTCCGTTCTCTGGACCGGCAACGCGATGATAATCTGGGGCGGCTACTACTTCGAAGGTAATCGCGATAGCGCGGCCATCGCGTTCTTCGACGACGGAGCCGGCTACTATCCGCCCACCGGCTAGCGACGATTACGCCACCCGCTCGAAGATACCAGCCGCGCCCATGCCGGATCCGATGCACATCGTCACCAGTCCGTACCGGCCACCACGGCGCTGCAGCTCGTGCACGAGCTGCACTGTGAGCTTGGCACCGGTGCAGCCCAGCGGGTGCCCGAGGGCGACCGCTCCGCCGTTCACGTTCACCTTCTCCTGATCGAGCCCCAGCTCGCGACACACGGCCAGCGCCTGAGCCGCAAAGGCCTCGTTGAGCTCGATCAGATCGATGTCCGAGAGCGAAAGCCCGGCGAAGCTCAGCGCGCGCGGAACCGCCGCCACCGGCCCGATCCCCATGATCTCCGGCCGCACCCCCGCGACCGCGAAGCTGACGAAGCGCGCCAGCGGCTTCAGCCCCATCGATCGTGCCTTCTCGCCCTCCATCAGAACGACCGCGGCTGCTCCATCGCTCGTCTGAGACGAGTTTCCGGCGGTCACCGTGCCCTTCGCGTGGAAAACCGGCTTCAGCTTCGCCAGCGCCTCGGGTGAGGTATCACGGCGCGGCCCCTCGTCGGCGGTGAACAGGCGACTCGCGCGCACCGGACCGTCCGGTCCGGGCGTGACCTCCTCGACCTCGATCGGAACAAGCTCGCCGTCGAACCGTCCTCGATCCTGCGCGGCAATCGCCCGCTGATGACTGCGGTAGGCGAACGCATCGGCATCGTCGCGGCTGATGTGGAACTCGCGCGCCAGATTCTCGGCGGTGAGCCCCATGCTCATGTAGACCGCCGGATAGTTCTCGGCGAGCCAGGGATTCGGCGCGAAGTCGTTCCCCGACATCGGGACCATGCTCATCGACTCGGTCCCGCCCGCGATGACGACTGATCCCAGCCCGCACATGATCTGCTGCGCCGCGAGTGCAATGGCCTGCAGACCGGACGAGCAGAAGCGATTCACCGTCTGCGCCGGTACCTGGTAGCTAAGGCCGGCGCGGAGCGTGGCAATGCGCGCCACGTTCATCCCCTGCTCGGCCTCGGGCATCGCGCATCCCAGGATCACGTCTTCGACCTGAGCCGGCTCGAGCCCCGGTGTCCGGTCGACCGCGGCGCGAATGGCCGTGGCGGCCAGATCATCCGGGCGTACCGTGCGCAGGGCGCCGCGTGGAGCCTTACCGACCGGCGTTCGAACGGCGGTAACGATGACGGCCTCTTTCACCTCTTGCTCCTTTCAAACGACTCTCCCTGGTTCGAGTCAAGTCCTACCGTCGCACTACTGGTGTGTCAAGCAGAAATTGATGGGTGGACGCATCTGGGAAAATTGGCCCTGCGGGCCAATTTTCCCAGATTGCTACCCCTCATATTTCCGTTGGCGAGGCGCTACGACGGAACTGCCAAAGCGAGCACCTGCTCGCGAGCGAAGAATCTGCCGGGACGCCAGAGATTCTTCATCGCGACGCGCCCCAGAGCGACCCGCTGCCATCGGACAGTTAGTTGCGCAGTCGCCGGCCAGTCTCCAGGAAATACCGGATGCGCTCCTGGGTCGGTGGCTGGCGACACAGATCGACAAACGCCGCGCGCTCGAGATTGAGCACGTACTGCTCGTCGACCCACTGGGGCTCGCTGAGATCCCCGCCGCAGAGAACGTACGCCACCCGGTTGGCAAGCGCGACGTCGTATTCCGAGGCGTAGCCAGCCTCGCGGAACATATAGGTTTGGATCCTCAGCGTCGCGAGCATATCGCGACCGGCGGCAAAGACGTTCTTGCCACGAGACGGCGGGAGATAGCCAGCCTCGTCGAGTGCAATGACCTCGCGCTTCGCGACGGCCAGAAGATGATCCTGGTTCATGACGATACGATCGGTTGGCGCGAGAAAGCCCCATCCCCGCGCCTCCGCTGCACTCGTCGACGTCTTCCCCTGGGCGATCAGCTCGAAGACCTGGCGCAGTGGCGCCCGCACGTCGGGGCGTTGCGCGGCCGCCGCCACCGGGGAGATGACCCGCCGCAACAGCTCCTTGCATCCTCCGCCGGCCGGAATCAGTCCCAGGCTGATCTCGGTCTGACCCAGGTACGTCTCGGCCGAGGCGACGATGCGCGCACTCGCCATGGCGAGCTCGGCGGCGCCGCCAAGTGCCCAGCCGAAGGGAGCGGCGACGACCGGCCGGGGGCTGAAACGCAGCTCCATGAACGCGTCCTGCAGACTCTTGATCGCTCGATCGATTCCCTCCCACTGACCGGCCTGGATCAGCCCGGCGATGTAGGCGACGTTGGCGCCCGCGCCGAAATGCTCACCCGCTCCGGTGACGACCAGTCCCCGGAACTGCCGGCGCACGATCTCCACTGCCCGGTAGATCATCTCGACGACGCGCTCGTCCAGGGTGTTCATCTTGGTATGCAGCTCGAGCGCGGCGACGCCGTCGCCCAGATCGACCAGGCTGGCGCCCGCGTTTTCCGCGACCACCCCACCCGCGGCCTTGCGATCGTCCAGGACGAGCACGTCGGGTGACGCCTCGACCGCCACGGGTGTCGCGCGTGTCACGTTCCAGTAGGTCGTCACGCCGCCCGTCGTGCCGACAGCGCGCTCATAGAAGCGAGTCCGCCCACTCGCGAGCATCTGATCGACCCAGGGCGCCGCTCCACGCGGATCCTCCTGCTGCACCAGACGGCGTCCTTCGGGCACCCCGAGCGCGTCCCAGATCTCGAAGGGGCCAAGCTCGTGTCGGAAGCCCCACCGCATCGCGCGGTCTACCGAACGAACGTCGTCGGCAATCTCGGGCAAACGGCGACTGGAATAGCCCAGCAGGTTCGCGAGCAGGGCCCGCGTATACTGGCCGGCGCGGTCGTCGAGCGCCACCAGCGCGCGCAGCCGCGTCGGCAGGTCACGCTCCTTGAGAAGCTCCGCCAGCGATGGAAGATTTGGCGTCTGCGGGGGACGATGCTCCAGCGTGTTCAGATCCAGCGGCCAGAATGACCGGCCGTTCTCGTTGCGCACCTCTTTGTAGAAGCCGATACCGGTCTTGTTGCCAAGCCAGCCTCGCTCCAGCATGGCCTGGAGCAGCGCCGCGAGGCGCGGCGATTGGAGGATCTCGCGGCTTTCATCCGTCGGAATATTCGGATACAGGTTGGCGCCGACCATGGCCATCACGTCGACGCCGACCAGATCCAGGAGCCGGAAGGTGGCGGTGCGCGGACGCCCGATCAACGGACCGGTGAGCGCATCGACCTCCTCGATCGAGTACCCGTGCTCGAGCGCGTAGACGACGGCGAAGACCAGGTCGAAGGTGAAGATCCGGTTGCCGACAAAGTTTGGCGTGTCCTTGCAGATAACCACGCCCTTGCCCAGGTCGCGCTCGCCAACGCGGCAGATCGTCTCGACGACCTCGGGAAGCGTCGCCGCCGTCGGCGTCACCTCGAGCAGCTTCATCTGCCGCGGCGGATTGAAGAAGTGGGTCCCGAGAAAGTGCGACTGGAAATCAGCCGACCGCCCCTGGGCAAGCTGCGAGATCGGCAGACCGGAGGTGTTACTGCTGACGATCGTGCCTGCGCGCCGGATGCCGTCGATCCTGGCGAGAAGCGCGCGCTTGGCGTCGAGCCGCTCGACGATCGCCTCGATGATCCAGTCCACCTCGGCCAGACGGCCCAGGTCGTCCTCGACGTTTCCGCAGGTGATCAGCTGGGCAGTCTCGGGAGTGAAGAGGGCCGGGGGATTCGCGGATCGAACGCGCTCCAGGCCCGCGAGCGCCAGCCGGTTACGAACCCGGGGATCATTCAACGTGAGCCCACGCGCCACTTCCGCGGGCGCGAGCTGGTCGGGTACGATATCGAGAAGGAGAACGGGGAAGCCAGCGTTCGCCAGGTGGGCAGCGATTGCCGCGCCCATGGTGCCCGCTCCAACGACGGCGGTGCGTGTGATCTGCATCGTGGATCCCTCCCGCTCGAAACTCTTGCTGTCATTCTAGCACCGTCGCCAATGCTCGGGAGCAGTCTTTCCGGGGCGCGTTACCGTCGCGGGCGGGTCGAGCGGGCAACGCATGGAGCCTGACGGGCCAGCGCGTCGATCGCCGCGCGGAGCAGCCACTCCCCCGTCGTCAGGGGCTTGCCGAGGCGAGAAATTCCCGCGCCACCCAGCCGGTCTCGCCGCCCGCCGCGCGTACCTTGACCCAGACGTGCCCATCGGCCTCCGTCGTTTGCCCCAGCGTCTGGAGGCGGGTGCCTTCCGGGAGAGCGGCGAGGGGCGCTTCGCGCATCCCGGGCACGGGACGCAGATTGACGCCAAGACCTCCGGTGTGGCTGACCTCGAGCGTCGACACGGGTGGACGCGGCGCGGGTACGGGCGCGGCTTGCGACGGCGCTGGCGGCGCGGGAGGCGACGGATTGAGCGCAACGGTGGGAAGGATCCGTGGCGTCGGCGTGCTTTCCACCGCCGCGACCGGCGACGGTGTTGTCGTCTGACGACCTCCGGCAACGACAGCCGCGCCCCAGATCATCGATCCGAGCAGGCCAAAGGCCAGGATCCAGGTGACAATGCCCCGCGCGAGTGCCGACCGACCATCCTCGAAGCCCGGCCGCGACAGCTGCGAGCGGGCACGTGCCAGCCAGACACCGATCTCCGCGACCAGCGTATAGGCGACCGGTACGACCAGCAGCGTCAGCACGAGCGAGGTCAGCAGGCCGCCGATCACGGTGACCCCCATCGGACGTCGGATCTCGCTCCCAGCCCCCAGCCCCAGCGCCACCGGAATCATGCCCCCGATCATCGCCACCGTGGTCATCAGGATCGGCCGAAGCCGCGTGGGTCCAGCCTCCAGCATTGCCGTGGCCGCGTCCGCCCCCTGGCGTCGTATCCGATTTGCCCGGTCGACCAGCAGGATCGAATTCTTGGTCACGAGCCCCATGAGCAGAATCAGGCCGATCATCGCCAGCATGTCGAAATCGTCGTGCGCCAGGTAGAGTGCGAGGAGCGCCCCGACAAACGAGAACGGCAGGGCCAGCATGATCACGAATGGCTGGACGAAGCTGCCGAACTGCGAGGCGAGGATCATATACACGAAAAGCACCGCGAGCCCCATTGCCAGCCCGAGGGAGGATGCCATCTGGCTCGCGTACTCTGCCTGGCCAGCCGCCTCGATCGTCACGCCGGGTGGAAGCGCGAGATGCGAGACGAGTGCGCGGGCATCGGCCAGGACCGCGCCCTGGCTTCGGCCGAGGACGTTGGCGCCGACAACCACCACCCGCTGCCGATCTTCGCGGTCGATCCGTGTCGGTTCGACGGTCTGAACGAGATGCCCGACGTCGGCGAGCGAGATCGCCGTGCCACGGGCGGTCAGAATCGGGGCGCGCAGCAGCGCGGATGGCGAACCGCGATCCGCTTCCGCCAGCCGAACGACCACGTCGAGGCTCTCCCCGCCAACCGACATCGTGCCGGCCGTCTCGCCGCTGACCATCGCCCGAAGGGCCGAGCCAACCTGCGCCGGGGTGAGCCCATCCTGCGCTGCCTTCGTCGAATCGAGCACGACGGCCAGGGCGGGCGCGCCCGTGCCCGAGGAGCGGCCAACGTCGACGATGCCCGGTACGGTCCGCAGCCGCTCCACCAGCCCATCCGCGACGCGATCGAGCGTCGCCGAATCATCGCCACGTATCACGAACTGAACCGGGCGTCCGCGAATGGCGTTCACCGTGGCGCTGTCTCCGAGCGTGGCCGTGCTGGACTGCGCATCGATCGTGAACGCCGTTCCGGGGATCGCCGCCTGCACGCGAGGGCGGATGCGCTGAATCGTCGACGTGGTCTCTCCGCGCGCACGCAGCACGACGACAATCGTTGCCTGACCGGTCGAGGTATCGCTTCCCCCAACCGTCGTGAAAACGTGTGCGACCGACGGATCGGCGGCAAGAACCCTCTCGACCGAGCGGGCCGCGCGGTCCGTGTCCTCCAGGCGGGCGCCCGGTCCAAGGTCGAGAGAGATGCTGAGCTCGCCCAGGTCGGATGACGGGATGAACGACACCTGCAGCTGCCTGAAGATGAGTCCGCTGCCCGCGAGGCTCGCTACCGCCAGGAGCAGGACGACGCCGCGGTGGCGCAGGCACCACGCAAGCAGGTGCCGATAGGCGTCGGCCGCGAGCGATCCTCGGCCGCGCGGACGATCGGCCGCCTGGAAGAAAAGCGCCGAGAGCATCGGCGCGAGGGTAAAGGCCTCGGCAAGGGAGATCAGGACCGCCACCGCGACGGTGAGGCCGAAATCTCGCAGGAACTTGCCGGCAATCCCCTCGGTGAAGGCGATCGGCAGAAACACCGCGACGATCGTCGACGTCACCGCGATGACCGCCACGGCAATCTCGGCCGTCCCTCGGGCCGCGGCGACGCGCGGCGTCTCGCCCTGCTCAACGTGGCGATAGATGTTCTCGCGAACCACGATCGCGTCGTCGATCAACATGCCGATCGACAGCGACATGGCCATCATCGAGATCATATTCAAGGAGATTCCAACGGCGCGCAGAACCGCCACCGTTCCCAGCACGATCACCGGGAGCCCGGCCACGGTGACCAGGGTATTGCGGACGTCGCGGAAGAAGGCGAGGACCACGAGGCTGGCGAGGAGCGCGCCAATCAGCAGCGACCGCTGGAGGTCGTCGAGCGCCTCGCGCGTGTAGGTCGACTGGTCGAAGGCCGTGGCGACCGTGAGACCGGGATAGCGGGCGATCAGATCCGCCAGCCTGCTCCTGACGGCGTCGGCAACCTGGACGGTGTTGGCCCCCGATTGCTTGCGCACCGCCATGACGACGCTCGGCTGCCCGTCGAGGCGCGAGATCGCCTGGGCATCGGCGGGACCGACGCTGACGCTGGCGACGTCGCGGACGCGGACGACCGCGCCATTCGGTAAGACCGTCACCGGGACATCCGCAAGCTGCGCGGGCGAGCTGACGTCCCCGGTGGTTTCGAGCTGCGCGTCGCTCGAGCCATTCGGGATCCGACCGGCCGGCACACTCAGATCGGTAGCGCGGATCGCCTGGACGACCCGGTCGGTGGACAGGCGGTAATCGCGCAGGCGCTGTGCACGAACGTCGACCTGGATCTCACGCGCCACGCCGCCGGTGACGTCGACCGAGCCAACGCCAGGGATCCGCGTCAGCGCCGGGGCAAACGAGTCGTGCACGAGCGAGCGAAGCTCCGCGGGCGAGAGGGTGCCGGAGCGGTCGGCCAGCGCGATTGAGAGGATTGGCTGCGCGGATGGGTCGAACGTCTCGACGACCGGCTCGCGCGCGTCGCTCGGTAGCTGGTCGCGGATGGTGCTCAGGCGCGCGCGCACGTCGTCCGCCGCCGCCGTGGGGTCCCGGTCCATCTGAAACTCGACGGTCACCAGGGAGACGCCGCTGCTGGAGATCGAGCGGATCGTGTCGACCCCGTTCAGCGAGTACAGGGCGTCCTCGATCGGTCGCGAAAGTGTCTCCTCCACGTCCGAGGGACTGGCGCCGGGGTAGAGCGTCTGCACGACGACGACCGGTAGCGAGACATCCGGGTAGAGATCCACGCTCGCGCGCGCGTACGACACGACCCCCACGACGATCACCGCGAGGGCGATCATCGTGACGAAGACTGGCTGACGGATCGAGAGATCGGCGAGCCAGAACCTATCAGTTCGCGTCCGCGGCTGCATTGCGACAACCTCGCCGACCGGCCAGCAGATTTGCCGCTCGCTCCGACAGGCTCGATCGACACGTCGCGGAGCCCGAATAGACGGCGTCGATCGGCGGATGATCGTCTTTTGCACGATCTTCGCCACGGTGCGTACATCGCCGTCGCCTCCGGCGACTATACTGAGAGACGCACCGGCGAGGACCACGGACACGCTGCCAGGCTGGTGGGGGAGGCTCGTGCCGAAGGAAGAGTTCGCGGCGTGGATCGCACGCGCGCGAGATCTCGATCCGGGCGCCTGGGATGAGCTCTATCGGTTTGCATTTCCTCAGGTCTATCGGTACGTGGCGGCGAAGGTGCGTGTCGCGTCCGAGGCCGAGGATATCGCCGAGGAGGTATTCGTCGGCGCCTTGCAGAGCGTCGCCAGCCTGCGAGCAACCGATGAATCCGGCTTCCTCGCCTGGCTATTTCAGATCGCGCGCAACAAGATGGCAGATCACCTGCGACGCCAGTATCGACGGCCGAGCGAGCCGTTGGATCCGGAGGTCGAGATCAGCGATCCATCGCCGACCCCGGAGGAGGAAGCTTTACGGAGCGACGAAGCGCGCTCTCTTCGTGAAGCCCTGTCCGAGCTCACCTCGGAGCAGCGCGAGGTGATCATCCTGAAGTTCGCGCTTGGTTACGACAACGCCCGCGCGGCGGCGATTCTGGGGAAGAGCAGTGGCGCGATCAACCAGCTTCAGCACCGGGCACTCCTGGCGCTGGGCCGAATTCTGGAAAGGGTCGGGGCATCGTAGACACGCGCTGCCCGAGAACGAACCGGGGACACATTGATGGAGCAGCCAATTGCCGAGGTCCTGGAAGAATGTCGTCAGCGGATGACGCGTGGCGAGACGATCGAGAGCTGCCTGGCCGCCTATCCGGGGCACGCCCGCGAGCTCTCGCGACTGCTGCCGATCGTGGCACGCGTGCAGTCTCTCGTGCGTGATCCGGACGTCGCCTACGTCGAGGCAGCGCGCCGGCGTTTCGCCGCCCACCTCGCCAGGGCGCGAGCGCATCGAACGTCCCGCCCGGCGCCCGCGCCGCTAGTCTGGCTCAAGCGGCTGGCGCTTCCGATCGCGGTCGTGCTCGTGCTCTTCCTCTCGGGATTCGGCCTTGTCCAGGCGGCGGATACGACCTTGCCGGACAGCCCGCTCTATTCGGTGAAAGAGGCACAGGACACGGTCGCCCGCGTCCTGGCGCGAAGCCCCGAGGCCCGCGCTACGACCGAGCTTCGTATCGGTCGACAGCGGCTGGTCGAGCTTCTTGTGGCCGAGCGCCTCGGCAAGAATCCGGCCCTGCTGCGACGGCTCGCCGTCGGAATGGTGCAGGCAACGAACACGGCGACCGTCCAGATCGAGCAGACGCCAGCTTCGCGACGGCAGGCGCTTCTGACCAGCGCGCGCAGCCTGATCGCGCAGGAGGAGCGCGTTCTGCAGCGGTTTGCTCGCGCTCGGAACCCGCAGGTCCAGCGGGAGGCATCACAGCTCCTGGACCAGATCCACGCCGACCAGAACGCTCTCGCCGACTGACCGGCCCCTCGCCCGGGCGGCCAGCGCTGGGGCTCGGCGTGGCCCTCCATCGTCCCCGAGTCGGCCGGATCACCCCGCCGACCGCTCGACCGGCGCGAGCGTTCCGACCGTACTGCCCCCCAATGGGGGCCTTCGCCTGCTCGGCTCCGTCGGCAGGGATCGGCGAGGCCAGGTCGCCGTTGGAAACACGTTCAGTCGAGGGGTAGGGTAAAGCTGAAGGTCGTCGTCTGCCCGGGAATGCTCTCGGCCCAGATTCGGCCGCCGTGAGCTTCGACGATTCCACGACTGATGAATAGCCCGAGGCCAAGACCCGGCGCGCGCCCTCGTTCCGCGCGCCGCGCCCGATAAAAGCGGGTAAACAGACGAGGAATCTCGGAGGCGGGAATGCCCGGACCACGGTTCGTCACCGCGAGCACGATCTCGCGCCCGGCTCGGTGCACGGCGACGTCGATGTCGGTCGACGGATAGCCGTACTTTGCCGCGTTCGACAGGAGATTGGTCAGCACCTGCTCGATGCGATCTGGATCAAGGCGTACCGGCGGGAGCCCTTGCTCCATGGTCAGATTGACCGTGTGTCCGCTCGTGACCGGGGCTGCTCGTTCGACGACGCCACGCACCAGCTTCGCCAGGTCCACCTCCTCGCGTCGGACCGTGAGCCGCCCCGACTCGATCCGGGACACGTCGAGCAGATCTGTAACCATACGGCTGAGGGTCTGCGTCGAGGTCAGGATGTGCTCCACGGTCCCGGCCACGCGTCGCGGCAGAGTCCCCCTCTGCACCTCGCGGCCGAGGATGCCGGCGTAGCCGCCGATCACCGTCACCGGCTGGCGCAGGTCGTGGGCGATGATCGAGGTCCATTCTTCGCGGAGCCGCTCCAGCTCCCGGATGCGCGTGATGTCCTCGTAGATCACGACGGCGCCAACGATCTCGTTCCCCCGCGTCAGCGGAACGGCGCTCGTGTAGACACGACTCTCGCCGTCGGGCCGCCGGAGCAGCTCCTCCTTGCGCGTAATTGTCTCGCCGTTGAGCGCGCGAACCGTCGCCAGCTCCGAGCGGGCCAGCGGACGACCGTCGAGATCGTAGATCTGACCGATGTACTGATCGATACCGCCCTCGGGCGGGAGAGGCCGTCCAAACAGCCGTTCCGCGTGCCGGTTCGCGACGACACGGCTACCGCGCGGGTCCTCGACGAGGATGAGCCCGACCGGTGAGTACTCGATCACGGTCTGGAGCCAGGCGCGCTCGCCCTCGACCTGGCGAAGCAGACGGGTGCGCTCCTCCTCGGCCTCCTTTGCCACGGTGACATCGCGCCAGACCTCGACCGCGCCCTCGATCCGTGCGCCCATGCTCAGCGGGACGCTGCGCGCTTCGATTGTGAGGTGTCGGCCGCCCGCGGTCACGATGTACTCCTCCGAAGCCTCTTTCGCCCGGTCCCGAAGCACTCGCGACGCTGCCATCTCCTCGGGCCTGATCAGGCCTCCGCTCGGCCATGCGATCTGCAGCTTGCCGACGACGTCGGCGAGCGAGTCGCCCGCGCCGACGCCACTCGGGCCGAGGAGCGCAGTCGCGGCGGTGTTGAACAGGACGAGATGTCCCTCCGCGTCGAAGATAAGAACGATCTCGGCCATTCGGTTGAATACCGCGATCAGGCGCTCGCGCCAGGCGTGGCTCTCTTCACGAATGCTCGCGGTCACGATCGCCGACGCCGCCTGATCGGCCAGGGTGATCGGGAACGTCAGATCCACCGGCTCCAGCGGTCCGGTGGTAAAGCCGAGCAGTCCGACGAGGCCTTCCCCCGCCTGGATCGGAACGAGCACCACCGTCACGTTCTGCGAAGCAAAGGCGCCGACGAGAGGGTTCGACGGATCCAGATCGGAGGGCCGAAGGATGATGGGTCGCTCGGCCAGCGCGCGGGTGTGACCGACGGCTGCTCGCGGAAGCTCGACGGACCGGGGAACAAGGCGAGTAAGCTCGCCCCGAGCAACCCGGGTCTGAAGCGTCGCATCCTCGACGCGCATGAGCCAGACGGTGCCCGCGTCGAGGACGATGATCACCATATTCACGATGATCGAAAGGATCTCCTCCAGGGGAAGAGCCTCGGCCGTCGCCCGCAAGATCTCGTGAATCGCGCGGAGCTGAAGGTCGCGGCGCAAGCCCTCGTCGAGCCTCACCGGCCACTCACCCGGATCTCGTCGATTGATCGTGAACGCCCGAACCCAGAATCCCTGGCTGCTGAAGCGCGGCTCCCACGGCAATGCGCGGTGCATCGATGATCAGCTCGCGCAGCGTCGAGTCGTGTCTGCTTCCACGGGTCTTGAGCACGCCCAGGACACGTTTGATCTCGGAGCCTACCTGGACGTAATGGAGGACGATGATGTTGTCGGCGATGTACGAGATCGCGCGCGTACTGACCTCGGAAAATGCAAAGACGCTTCGAACCTCGGCCGTCATGATAACGGTTACGCCGCGGCCTTTGAAGTAGTCGTTGATCGCCCAGAGGTAGCTCTGATATTTCGCCAGGTTGGGAACCGCGGCCTCGAATGCGCTGATGCTGTCGATCAGCACCAGCTTCGCCCGCAGGTGATCGGCCCGATCTTTGACCTCGAAAGCGTGGCGGTCGACGTCCAGCTCGGAGGGTGAGACGTGATAGACGTCCAGAAGCTTGCGTCGCAGCAGCGACTCCAGGTCCCAGCCGAAGGCTCCGGCGTTCCGGGAGATCTGATGGCTGCTCTCCTCGAAGGATACGACGAGCCCGGGAAGGCCCACCCGCGCGGCGGCGACGAGGAAGCTGAGCGCGACCAGTGACTTGCCCGTTCCCGTCGCGCCGCTGATCAGGGTCGTCGTCGCCGCGCGAATCCCGCCGCCGAGCATAGCCGGGAGCCCCTCGATGGCGGAGCCGATCCGCGTCTCCTCGACCGGCGGCTCCGGTCCGACCACGGCCGCCATGCGCGGGTAGACCGCGAGGCCGCGCGAGGTGATCTCGAAGAAGTGCTCGCCCGCGAAGAAGTCGGTCCCCCGCATCTTGATGACCCGAAGGAATCGCTTCTGCTTCTCCGCCTCCTCGGTCCCGTAGAGGTAGATAATGCCGTCGCCGATCGCAAACTCCGCCGCCTCGTGGATATCCGACTCGGCGTACTCGCCAACGAGGAGGGTCGTGATCTCCCAGGCCGAGAGGCGCACGGCGAGGTCCAGGGTAAATTCGCGAAATCGCAACGGATCGGGAACCGCGTCTCGGATCGCCTTGAAGCTGTCGATGACGACGACTCCCGGTCGGTTGTCGCGCACGAGCTCGTCCAGGCAGGCGATCACACCGTCTGGTCCGCGTGCGCGAAGCGGACCGCCGAGGTCGCCGAAGATGACGCGGGAGCCAAAGAGACGAGGATCGAAGAACGAGAACCCCTGGACGTAGCGCAGCACTTTGATCGACGGCTCGGAGATCGTGCTGAGGTAGAGGCCGGTTCGGCCCTGGCGGGCATTCGCAAAGAGCGTCTGCTGACTGAGAATCGTCTTACCGGTGCCCGGGAGGCCGGCCACGAAGACCACGGAATAGCGCGGAATGCCGCCGTCCAGGATCTGGTCCAGTCGGTCAGATCCGGAGGTGATCCGGTCTAGCGCCCGGGGAGTCTTGTCTCTCGAGGTCATCGCGCCAGCGGTCCCTTCTTCAGAGCACCCCGTGACCGTGGCATCTTCAGCTCGATCTCCTGGGCAAGGCGCTGTGCGATATCGCGCCCCAGCAATCTCGTCAGGATCATCAGCAGCTCGGTGGTCAGATCCTCGAAGCCTTCGACGATGTCAGACGTATCCCGGTGGGCATAACGTGCGTTGAGCGCATCGAAGGAGAGGCCAGTATCGCCGTGCTCGATCAGCGCGAGCGCCGGATGCTTGCGCGCAGCTTCCCAGAGAGCACGGTCGAGCAGGACATTCACCGTGTGGACGCCGATGCTCTGAATCATGCGTTGTCGCAGCTCGACCAAACGTGTTTCGGCAGCCTCCAGCGACGCCCAGTTATTGGACATGCCAGGCTCCTCTCTGCCCGGTAGACTGGACGACGCCGGTGCACATGGCGCGCCACGGTTCTCCATTCCCAGGCCAATCGCCTCTTCAGAACGCCGGGAGGCTCGAGGAAAGCGACGGCCGCGACACGAGGCCGGGAGCGACGGATCGTCTGGGAATAGCTCTTGCAGTACCACCAGCCCTCGACGCGGGTCGCGCGAGGCGGGGAGCGCCCGAGGCTCGCGCGACCGCCGGTCCGACGAGGCGACAGTCCTCACGCCGGCTGGCGGAGGAGCCGCGGGCCCGCCCAGCAGAGCGAAAGGAGAGAGAACATGGCAACGATGGTTCCGATGCGCGAATACTGGTGGGTGGACGCCGTCGCCGGTGTTGTTGCGATTCTGTTCGGGCTCGCGGCGATTCTGTGGCCCCGAATCACCCTCGGCGTTCTGGTCGTGCTGTTTGGGATCTACGCGCTGATCGACGGAGTACTCGCGATCGTCCACATGTTCCGGCAGATGAGGACACGCCAGACCTGGTGGCCCTCGCTTCTGATCGGCATCGTCGGTATTGCCGCGGGTCTGTTCGTCCTGGCAAATCCATTCGTCAGCGCGGTACTGCTGCTCTACGCCATCGCGTTCTGGGCGATCCTCGTCGGCATCGTCGAGGTCGTGGCCGGACTCTTCGGAGCGCAGTTCATGGTCCTGGTCGTGGGAATCCTCTCGATCGTCTTTGGCTTCATCCTCCTGGGGAATCCGGTCGCGGGCGCGCTCGCGCTGGTTCTCGTCATCGGGGTGTTCGCGATCATTCGCGGGGTCCTGCTCCTGATCCACGCGACTCGAGCGCCTTCGCTGCCCACGGCGATGTGATCGACGTCGTCGCTCGCCCGGTGATCTGACGAACGGGACCACGGCCAGGTATGCTCTTTGCGGTGAACCGCTTTGAGCAGCTTCTCCGCTTCGCTCGCGCGGTTCGTCAGCGCGGAGTCGCGGCGTCTGACGATCTTCGCGAGCGTGCTCCTGCCTGAACCGTGGATGAAGACGCCAGTACAATGCACCCGCTCTCCCAGCGGCCACTGCACCCAAGCGGCGCCGCGCGGCGAGGATCCAGCGGTATGAAGACCGATGTTTAGCACCTTTCGGCGATGGCTGACGCTCGGTGCACCGCTGGTGGGCTTCATCGTCCTCCTCGGCTTCATCGCGACCAGTATGCTCGGGGAGCCCTCGCTCTCGACCGGGAGCTCGAGCTCCCGGCCTCTCGTCGCGACCCGAACTCCGCCCGCCGAGGCAGCTGCCGAACCAGTCCCAATGCCGTCCGTGTCTCCATCTCCTTCTCCATCTCCGTCTCCATCCCCATCGACAACGGCGACCCCGCCACCTGCTGCTCCGGCCCAGGGGGTGATCGTCGTTGGAAGCGAAACCGATCAAACCCTCACTCTCGTCGACGCGAGCAGTCTGCGGGTTACGCGGACCGTTCACCTCGGGATACCGGTGCGGTCCATCGTCGTCGGGCCGGACCGCCACACGGTCTGGGCGTTCAGCGCCAATCCGCGCGAGACTGATCTCCATCTCGTCGACGTCGCCACCGGTCAGCAGACGACGACGCGTCTGGACGGGCAGCCGCGCTCGGTCG
>CADDYW010000086.1 GCA_902810745.1 Chloroflexota bacterium
TAATACTACCCAGCAAGGCGCAAGGTCAGCCAGCGTTACGATCTCCCGAGCGCGGCAGCGTCCGACACCACCTTGGCACGGCGTCGTCAGTTTCCGTCCACGCGGGCAATCGGTCGCTCTCCTACGGTCGGGGCGAGCCCATGATAGACTCCAGGAGGCAGCACCACCGTCAGCAACGGGTGATTCGGGATCAGGGAGAAACAGGGATACCAGCCACATGGTCGCCGATCGATATTTCCAACGCTCGTCGGGAATTCTTCTGCACGTCACGTCTCTTCCGGGCCGCTGGGGCATCGGCGACCTTGGCCCCGACGCCTACCACTTCGTCGACTGGCTGGCCACGGCCGGGCAATCGTACTGGCAGATGCTGCCGGTCGGACCAACCGGCTACGGGGACTCGCCCTACGCGCTGCTGTCGTTGTTTGGCGGAAACCCGCTGTTTATCTCGCTGGATACGCTGATCGACGCCGGGCTACTGCCCGCGACCGAGCGGTCCGCGTCCGACGAGGGCATTGATCCACGACGGGTCGACTACGGCCGCGTCGTGTACGCGAAGCAGGATGCGCTCAAGCGCGCCTGCCAAGCCTTTCGTCATGACGCGTCGCACGACGAGCGAACCCGCTTCGAAGCGTTCCTCCACGCGCAGAGCGGTTGGATCGAAGACTGCTGCCGCTTCCTCGCGTTGAAGAGCCAGAACGGCGGCCGTCCCTGGCAGGAGTGGGAGAGTCAGGAGCCACACGGCGATGAGATCGATTTCCAGCACCTCGTGCAATACTGGTTTCACCAGCAGTGGAGTGCCCTCCGTGCCCACGCGCGCGCGAAGTCCATCCTGCTCATCGGGGACGTCCCGATCTATCCAGCCTACGACAGCGCCGACGTCTGGGCGCACCGCTCGTATTATCAGGTCGACGCGGAGGGGCGTCCCGTGGCCGTCGCCGGCGTGCCGCCGGACTACTTCAGCCCGACCGGACAGCTCTGGGGCAACCCCCTCTACGACTGGGAGGTGCTGCGCCGGGATGGATTCGGGTGGTGGGTCAATCGCCTGCGCTACCTTGGCGAGCTATTCGATGTGCTACGGCTGGATCATTTCCGCGGCTTCGCCGCCTACTGGAGCGTTCCCGCCGGCGAGACGACCGCCGAGAACGGCCAGTGGGTGACCGCCCCGGGCCGCGAGCTCTTCGAGGCGTTGATCCGCGCCGGTGTGGTCCGATCCCCGGGAAGCGACCACGGCGTCCGGCTGATCGCCGAGGATCTGGGCCTGATCACCGACGACGTGCACGCGCTGCGCGACCACTTTGGCTTCCCGGGCATGCGTGTCCTCCAGTTCGGCTTCGACGGGACGCCTCAGAACCTTCATCTCCCGCACAACTATCAGCGTAACCTCGTCGCCTACACCTCGACACACGATAACGATACGACCAATGGCTGGTACGCGACACTGGACTCTGCGGCGAAAGACCGGGTCCAGTGGTACCTCCGGGCCGACCCGTCACACTGGGACTTCGTCCGCTACGTGTCCGCGTCGGTCGCGGACCTGGCGATCTTCCCGCTCCAGGACATCCTCGGTCTGGACAGCAGCGCACGGATGAACTTCCCCGGCCGTGGCAGCGACAACTGGACCTGGCGATTCACCTGGGACCAGGTGACCGGGTCGACGACCGACCAGCTCAAGCTGATCACCGAGCGCTACGCTCGCCTGCAAGGATAATCGATCGCGAGGAGGAATCACGTGAAAATTGCCCGGGTCGAGCAGTTCTTTCCCCGTCCCCGGATGCGGCTGGTCAAGATCACCACCGACGACGGGCTCGTCGGCTGGGGCGAGACGACGCTGGAAGGCAAGCCGAAGAGCACCATGGCCGCGGTCGAAGAGCTGGCCGATTATCTGATCGGGAAGGATCCGCTGCGGATCGAGCATCACTGGCAGCAGATCTACCGTTCGGCATTTTTCCGCGGTGGCAACGTCCTGATGAGCGCGCTCTCGGGTATCGACCAGGCGCTCTGGGATATCGCGGGCAAGTTCTACAACGCGCCGGTCTACAAGCTTCTGGGCGGGCCGACGCGTGACCGCGTCCGCGTGTACGCCCACTGGGGCATTCACGATCGGAGCGACGAGGGTCTGGACCGGGCCAGGGAACGGCTCGACGACCTGCGCAAAACCGGCGGCTACACCGCCTTCAAGGCTGGCCCGGGCGGAAAGTGGCGAGCACACGAGCCGCCCGCGCGCATCGATGATTTCGTCGCGCGAGCCCATCTGATGCGCGAGTGGGTCGGCCCGGAGGTCGAGCTGGCCTTCGATTTTCACGGCAAGATGACGCCCGCGCTCGCCGTCGAGATCTGTCACCAGCTACAGAGCATGCGCCCCATGTTCGTCGAGGAGCCAGTGCCCCAGGAGAACGTCGACGCGCTCAAGCTCGTCTCGGATCATGTCCCCTTCCCAATCGCGACCGGCGAACGGCTGCTCAGTCGCTGGGAGTTTCGATTGATTTTCGAAAAGCAGGCTTGCGCCTACATCCAGCCAGATGGCTCCCACGCGGGCGGCATCAGCGAGCTGAAGCGTATCGCCAACATGGCCGAGGTTTATTACATCCACGTGATGCCGCATTGCGCGATCGGTCCGGTCGCGCTGACCGCGTGTCTCCACGTGGACGCGGCGGTCCCCAACTTCCTGATCCAGGAATCGGTCGGTCCGGACTGGCTATCTGGCGTGGTGCAGCCGGCCTGGACACTGAAGGACGGCTACCTCGAGCTGCCGACTGTTCCCGGCCTGGGCGTCGAGGTCGACGAGAAAGAAGTCGTGACGCTGACCCGGTACACCGAGGAGCTGGGCGGCGAGTGGTATGACGAGAGGGATGGCAGCGTGGTTGACTGGTAGCGGTGCTACTATCTCCGTCCACGTCATAGCCCCAGGTCCGTGACCTGCAGAAATCCCGGTCGCTCGCGGTTGGCGCTCTCGACGGCGGCGTGCGAGCCAAGGACGACGACGTGGCCGCGATCCTTTACCGCGTCGAGAACGTCGGCGAAGGCGCGGAAATCCGCGACGGTAGTGCCGAGAACCTCGTCCCGCAGCCGCTGGCGGAAGTCGTCTGGCTCGCGCGCGAGGTAGCGGTCCAGCGAGACCCGCCCCTTCGCATCGGGCAGGAGGTAGGGATCGATGTCGCTGATCGTCCCGATGATCGCCTTCGTCAGCTCGCCCTGATCGAGCGAGACCTCGCGCAGGAAGCGCGCCGACTGGTCGTAGACCGAGAGCGTATCGAGCAGATTCGGGTCGCGATAGGACACGAAGGCGAAGACGCCGCTCCGATGGTTGAGCCGGCCGGAGATGCCGTACGCGCCGCCCTTCACGCGAATCTGGTCCCAGAGCCAGGTCCGACTCAGGAAGCGCGTGACGACCTCGGTCGAGCCGTCGTAGCGGTAGCCGACGTCGTAAAGCCGCGCCGCCTTGCCGACGTAGTTGACCTTGCCCGGCGCCACCAGCGCCTCGAACGCCGGGAGCGGCTCCGGCCTCCAGTCCGCCGCTTCAGCCGAGGCAACGGGCAGACCCCCGAGGAATTCTTCCAGGCGTGGTGCAAAGCTCTGCCAGCCCGCGGAATCGAGCGTCACGTTGCAGATGGTTCCGGCACGATTCACCAGTAGCTGGCGGATCCGCTCCAGCGTCGCCTGGACGCGCGGCCAGTCGTCGTCGACCGTCTGTGCGATCTGCCGGACGAAGAACAGATTCGAGGTACCGTGCAGCTGCTCGCCAGCCCATCCAGCCTGGCTGAAGTGCGCGCCAAGCCGGGCACTGACCACGCCCGAGCCATTGGGAACGAGCGAGGCTTCGCGCCGGGCCTTCTGCTCGAGCACCATCTGCCGGAAGCGTTCCCGGTTGTCGAGCCGCGTGGTCAGGACGATGTCACGAAGGATCGCGAGGAGCTCGTCGGCCTGGCTGAGCATTGCCTTCCCGCGCAGGAATAGCCAGGCAGCTGTCTGACTACGGTCGTGGGTTGTCGACAGGTGGATGTCCGGATAAATTCCACCGGTCGAGCGGCCAATCCGCTGGGTGAGCCTGACGAAATCCTCCCGCTCCGTTCCCAGCTCGAGCAGCGCGCGCGCGAAGAGCGGAACGTACGGGAGAAGCTCCCGCGGAAGCACGCGCAGATCGAACCCCACGTCCAGGTACACGATCCCGTTGGTGAACAGGTCGTGGTAGAGGATGGTCGTTCCCGCGCGCTCGAGGATCTCGCGCGGAATCGGCTTCTCCTGACGATCGAGATCTTCGAGCCGGAGCCGCGGAATCGTCGCGAGCGCCTCGGGTGAATCGGGCGTCTCCTGGCGTAGCTTGAGTCGCTGGTTCAGCGCGATCAGCTCCTGAATCTGCTCCGGCGACATTGCCGCGCGCACCTGGGCAAGCCGAGTCTTCTCCGCCTCTTCTTCCTCCGTCGCCAGCTTTGGATCCGGGTGCAGAATGATCGTCGTCCGATGGGCGTTCTCCCGGAACAGCCGATTGATCAGATTTTCGAGGTAGCGCTCGTCGGTCGCGATCTGCTCTTTGACCGCCGCGAGCGGCGCTTCGAAGCACAGCGGTGCGATTGGATCGCCGCCGTAGAGCCAGCTCGAAAGCGAGCGCAGCATCAGTGACAGCCCACGGGGCATCTGGCCGGTGTTGTATTCGCGCAGGCGGAACTCGATCGTGTTCAGTGATGCCCGAACAGTCTCTCGATCGATCCCGTTCTGGGATAGCTCGCCGAGAGTGCGAAGAACCAGATCCTCGACCCTATCGACGTCGTCTGCCGCGACGCCCTTGAGGCCGATCGAGAAGTAGGCCTGGCGCAGGCCATCGTTCAGCCCGCCGCCGATCACCTCCTCTCCGAGACCGGAGTCGATCAGCGCCTTCCGCAACGGCGACGCGGGCGTTCCGGTGAGAACGTGATCGAGAACATCGTACGCCAGCGACACCTCTGGATCGATTGTCTCGCCGATCAGCCAGTTCACCAGCACCATGCTTTTCTTGCGCAGGTCGGTATCCGGGCCCACCGCGTAGGAGTGAACCGACCGCCGCGGCTGATCGAAGCGTGATTGGAGCGTAACCGCCGCGTCGACCTCGCGCCGCTCGAAGTCGCGCAGATAGACGTCGACCCGACGCAGCCGCTCGGCCGGGTCGTCGTCGCCGTAGAAATAGATCAGCGCATTCGACGGATGATAGAAGGTCTCGTGATACCGCTTGAACTGGTCGTAGGTCAGATCGGGGATGTGCTTCGGGTCGCCGCCGGAGCTGTAGCGGTAGGTCGTGTCCGGGAAGATCGACTGCCGCGCGTACTCGTGGACGATCCGGTCCGGAGACGAATAGGCGCCTTTCATCTCGTTGAAGACGACGCCCTTGAAAGTCAGGGGATCGTCTGGGCCGTGCACCTCGTAGTGCCAGCCTTCCTGCTGAAGGTGCTCCGGAGCGATCGTCGGATAGAACACGGCGTCCAGATAGACGTCCATCAGGTTATAGAAGTCGGCCAGATTCGTGCTGGCAACCGGGTAGCAGGTCCGATCGGGATAGGTGAAGGCATTCAGAAACGTCTTCAGCGAGCCCTTCGCCAGCTCGATGAAGGGCTCCTTGACCCGGTACTTGCGCGAGCCGCAGAGAACGGAGTGCTCCATGATGTGCGGCACGCCGGTCGAATCGGAGATGGGCGTGCGAAACGTGATCCCAAAGACCTTGTTCTCGTCGTCGTTCTCGAGCGAGAGAAGCTCGGTACCCGTCTTCGCATGGCGGAAAAGCCTGGCGCGTGTCTTCAGCTCGGTAATGAGCGTCTCACGAACGAGATCGAAGCCATGAATCGTCATCAGTTTTTCCTCGGTATCGCATCGTGCCGGTCGCGCGTCGTGCGTCACTCAGTACATAGTACCCCGCCAACGGAAATATGAGGGGTAGCAATTTGGGAAAATTGGCCCTGCGGGCCAATTTTCCCAAATGCGTCCACCCATCAATTTCTGCTTGACACACCAATAGTACCCCGATGGTCGGCGTTTTGGGGATCTTTTCGCGTCGGTCGGGTACTCAACCGCCCGGGGGAGCCGTCGCCCGCGCCGCCTCGTGCCGTCGCCCCCCGGTTTCCGGCACGGTGAACGCGAACAGGGCGACCGAGAGGAGGCCAATTCCAGCCAGGGCGTACGCCGAGGCCGCCAGGCCGATCAGATCGGCAACCGCGCCGACGATCATCGGCCCCCCGGCTCCGCCGACGTCGCCGATCAAGCGCCAGACGCCGAGGAACGATCCCACCGCGCCCGGCGGCGCCAGGTCGGCGCCAAGCGTCATCATCGTCCCCGAGCCGATGCCGTTGCCAAAGCCCATGATCGTCGTCGCGACGAGCAGCGTTGCATAGCTCGTCGACAGTGGTACCATCGCCATCCCGATCGAGAGAATGACGAAGCACGGGATGATTGCTGCCTTCCGCCCGATCCGATCCATCAGAATGCCCGCCGGGATGAACAGCACCATGTCAATCGCCGACGAGATGCTGATGACCGCGCCGACCGAGGACACGTCAAGCCCCAGCGCGTAGGCCCCGTAGAGCGGCACGACGACCTGGCGCCCGGCCCGAATCATCTGCGAGCAGAGCTGCGCGAACCCGGCGGTACTCAGCACACCTCCGTGCTTCACGACGACCCGCCCCAGGGTACGCAGGTACGTGGCGGTGCTGACCGAACCCTTCCGCGCGCCGGACTCGGGAACGAAGAAGTAGGCGATGATCATGGCGATGACAGCGAGTACGCCGCTGACCAGGAAGGGTGATGCCAGACCGAAGTGATCGGCGACGATTCCGCCCACCGCCGGCCCGCCAAACGTGCCAATACGGTTGATCCCGCCGAACATCGAGATGGCGCGTCCGCGCTGCTCCGGCACCGTCGAGTCGGCGAGGAAGACGTGCCGCGAGACCGCCCAGAGCGCCGTTCCGATGCCGCCGATGAACTGCAGCACGACCAGCGACGGAAAGTTCTGGAGAACTGGAACCAGCAGGCAGGTGACCGCGACCGAGCCGCAGCCAAAGAGCATCGACGGTCGCCGCCCGATTCGTTCGAGCAGGACGCCCGCGGGGAGGTCGGCAAGCAGCGTCCCGAGCCCCGTGGCGCTAACGGCAATACTGACCAGCGCAAACGTGACACCCAGCGACTTCGCATAGAGCGGCAGCGTGGGGATCAGAATTCCCTGGCCGAGCGACATCAGGAGCGTGGGCAGGTAAACCGGCAACAGGAGGTTGGATCGCTGCATACACCAGCAGTATAGCAGGTTACGACGGAACGAGCCGCGCCAGCGTCTCGGGCAGGTGCGATAGATCGGGCAGCTCAGCGGCACGCGGGAGATCACTCCGTTCGGCGAGCCGGTTGATCCATACCGCCCGCAGCCCGAGACGGTGCGCGGGCGCGATGTCGTGGAAGAGACTCGCCGCGACGTGAACGTGCCGGTCCCGGTCGGCTCCGGTCCGCTCGAAGAACCAGCTCCAGTGGCCAGGCGCGGGCTTATAGGAGCCGGCGTCGGCCGCGGTGACGGTCAGATCGATCGGCACGTCGATCTGACGCTGCGAGGCGGCGAGCAGATCAGGGTCGGTATTGGAGAGAATCGCCAGCCGCCACCCGGACTCGCGGAGCGACCGCAGCGCCGCTCGAACGTCCGGAAAGGCCGGCCAGGTCGGGAGCGAGCTCCCCAGCGCGTCCGCGTCGGCCTCCCCCAGCGCCAGACCCGCGACCGCGGCGACCGCTCGCAGCGAGCGCCGCAGCACCTCGCGGTAGGGCAGCGCGACGCCTTCTTCGACCAGCGGCTCGATCGCGTGGTACAGGCGGAGGAGCCGGGCACGCTCGGCCTGCGGCCAGAGCCGTGCGAGCGTGTCGCCGATCCCGCGGTTCCAGTCGATCAGCGTCCCGTAACAATCGAACGTCGCCCAGCGATCTGCCATCGATCGTGACCTTCCTTGTTCCATCACGAGCGATTCGTCGTACCACCCGTGCAGATGATCGTATCCAATGGGCGCGGGCGAAGCAACTCGCCCGTCCCAGTCTCATGGGGCTCACACCAAATCTAGGTAGACTATTCTGCGGCACCGAAACACGACGCGCAACGTGCGCTCCGCGCCCGAGCCGCGAGTGCGTCTTGCGTGGTGCACGGTGCTGACGAGGATCGTACCCCCTCTTCCACTCCTGCTCGTCGCGCTGTACACTGGCCGCGACGGCGCGAGGCTGGACCGCGTGTGAGAGGTCGTCGAGCGCGACTCCGATTCTCTTTTCTGATATTGCTGGTCCTTCTGTCGACGTTCCTGGCGACTACCGTCGCGCCAGCCGCGTCGGTATCGGGAAGCACTCCGCGGCGGGTGAACCTGCGGCCGGTCACCGGATCGGTTGCGACCTCCTGGAACACCGCCTCGATCTTCTGGTTTGGTCGGGCGACGAGCGCGGGCGATAGCTCCAACGACTACGTCGACGTGCGTGTCGCCTACGACAGCCAGGCCTTCTACGTCGTCGCCACGGTGGTCGACTATTACCTCTGGTACGATCCAAACGGGACGAGCGATCCTCGAACCTACGACGCGTTCGCCCTCTACCTGGATCGGAACGGCGATCACGCGGCCTCTCCTCAGACAGACGACTACGTCTTCGTGAGTGGTTTTCGTTTCTGGCCCTCGACAAATGACGTTCGCTGGCATCGGCAGGCGCGGGGCACCGGAAGCGGCTGGGATGAGACCTGGCAGCCCTCTCCCGCCTGGACGGATGCCATTGGAGATCGCTTCTATAAGTCCGGCCCGAACGACAACTCAGATCTCGACGCCGGCTGGGCGACGACCCTGACGATTCCCTGGGCAACGCTCGGCCTCAACGGTCCCCCATCGGCCGGAACGACCTGGGGACTGGGGGCGGTTCTCTACAATCGGAACGACCTGCCGCCGTCAGGGACCGTTCCTCCCGAGATCTGGCCCGAGACCTTTTCCTCGACGTCTCCGGCGTCCTGGGGAGACCTCGCCTTCGATCCGCCAAGCTATCAGCCGGCTCCGGCCTCGATCGAGGGTACCACGGTGATTCGGCGCGGTCTCAACGGTACCGTGACCGACGCCTACGTCGGAGGCGGGGGCACCTGCTCCGGTGGTATCTACGGCGGCGGCGACACGCCCCACCCAACCGACGGTCTCTTCGTTCAGAATGAGTCCGACATCTCGGATTTCCCGTGTTTCAGTAAGTCATACCTCCAGTTCGATCTGAGCGCGATACCGCCCGGCAAGGAGATCATCTCGGCGTCCCTGCTGATCTATCAGTTCGGCGGATCGAATCCGAGCCAGGCCCAGCCATCCTGGATCCAGCTATTCGCGGTAACCGATTCCTGGGACGAAAACACGCTCACCTGGACGAATGCCCCCCTGGCGGCCGAGAATCTGAGTGGCGCGTGGTCCGACCCGATCACGAGCTTTCCGGGCTGGCCGGGCGTTCCGGTGACCTGGGATGCGAGCAAGCTAGTTGCCGACGCCTACGCGCGGGGCAAGCCGGCCAACCTGGTGCTCTACTCCGCCGATACCGCGTATGACAGCGGGAAGTACTTCGTCTCGTCGGATGCCGGCGACTGGGATGCCGCCGGCCGCCCCACCCTGACGGTCGTCTGGGGCGAGCCTAACGCCGCGATCCTGCCTAGGATCTGGCTACCGGCGATCTTCAACGCGAGAAGCTAGAGCGGGGATCAGGGGCCAGGGATTTGGGGGGTCGGGTGTGGAGGCGGCACCAGGCGCCGCCTTCGGTGCCTGAAACTGGCCCAACCCTTCTACGCGGGCCGATCCATCACTATCTCGTGCTACGATGATCGCCAGCAATCGAGACTTTGCGAATTCGGAGGAAGACGACGATGCGCGAGGTGCGCTGGGAGCGAATGTTTCCGGACGAGCTCGAGCAGGCTTTCGCGGCGTGTCCGGTGGTCTATTTCGCTTACGGGCTATGCGAGCCACACGGGCCCCAGAACACCCTGGGGCTGGATTCGCTCAAGGCGCACGCCATCGCCTGCGCGGCGGCGCGCGCGCACGGCGGAATCGTCGCCCCGCCCGACTACTGGCACATCCACGAGCTTGGCGGCTACGCCGTCTGGGCCGAGCGCGCCGTCGGGCAGGTCCCGCGCAGCTGGCTCACCGCCGTGCCGCCGTGGGTGCACTTCAAGAACGTCTGCTACCACGTCCGCGCCGCGGACGCGCTCGGCTTCCACGCCGCGATCCTGATCACCGGCCACTATGGCCCGAACTGGCGGGACCTGAAGACGCTCCTCGACCTGATCCAGCCACACGTCGGCACGCGGCTCTACGGTCTGCCCGACTTCGAGGCGAACGTGCCGGGCTTCGACGGCGATGGCGCGAGCGGCGGCGACCACGCCGGGCGCGTCGAGACCTCGCTCCTCTGGGCGCTGCATCCGGAGTGTGTCGACCGGTCGCGCGTGCCGGCCTCCGACGGCGGCGCCCCGCACTTCGCGATGGGATCCAACGTCCGCGAGGCGAGTCGCCGGATCGGCGAGCGGATGGTCGCGGACGAGGTCCGCTGGCTCGGAGCAAAGGCGCGGGAGCTGCTCGACGCCTACGAGCGCACGCGGCCACGCCACCAGCTTCTCACCTTCGAGGACGTGGAGGTGCTCTGGGAGACGGTCGTCCGCCCACGCCTGAAGGAGTTCGAGTCGATGCAGGATCTCTGGCCGAATCAGCAGCCGGTTCCAGAAGGCTCGGTCTGGCACCGCAACTGGCGAGTACCGAATCGCGGCTGAGGATCACGGCAGGTCGTGGCTCCAGGGCCCACGTCCAGCGCCGGGTAGCGAGGTGGAGTTGAGCACAGCCACCGACGGCCGCGCCTGGTCCAGCCCCCGGACCTGACACCCGAGCCCTGGCCCTGACCCGCTCTAGGATCCCGCGACCGCCGCGACGACCTTCTCCAGGTAGACGCGGCCGCGCTCCAGCTCCTGGTCAGCCTGCTCCGGCGATTGGAGCCCGTCGATGCGCTCGATCAGGCAGGGACCGGAGAAGCCGCTGTCACGCAGGGTTCGAAAGATCGTCGGGTGATCAATATCGCCGTCGCCGGGCGTCGGAAAGTCCACGACCGCGCGCTCGCCGCGATGATCCTTGATGCAGACGGCGCGAACCAGGTCGGCGACGACCGGTAGATCGGTTTCCGGGCGCACGCCTTCGTAATAGACCACGTTGCCCGGGTCGTAGCAGACCCGCACCGCCGGCGAGCCCAGCCGCTCCACGATCAGGGCCAGATCCTCCCCGGTCCCGGCGATGCCCCCGTGCGGCTTGAGCACGATCGTCACGCCGCGCCGCTCCGCGCGGCGGATCGCCGGCACGAGCATCCGAAACCACGCCTCGACGCGCTGGAACCAGACCATCTCGCCGATGCGCTGCTGGGAGAACGTCGGCGCGGGCGAGACGGGGATGTGCAGCAGGAATGGAATGCCAAGCTCGGCGACGGCGTCCACGTCACGCCGCAGGCTCTCGGCCGGATCGCCAGCCGGGCGACGGGCGAACATGAGCTCTGGAACTAGCCCGTGGCGCTCGATACGCTGGCGAAGCGCACGATAGTCGCCGGCCGTGGGCGCATCCGGCAGAACGCCCTCGGGGTGGCCGTGGCTGATCCCGACGTGGCGCAAGCCGGCCCGCGCGATGCCTTCCAGTGCACGATCGAACGGCCAGCGCGCGTAAGGTATCGTCATGGCGCCGAGACGAAAGGGCGTGGTGCTTCGCTGAGACATCTTGCTTTCCTCCTTACTCGTTGCTGCTTGAGGATGCCAGGCGCGGTGCACGATCTGCGAGGCCAGCGCACCAGGATGAGCTGGAATTGCGTTTTGCGCACTGGGAAATATCCGCGGATCAGGTTACCGTCGCTTCGGGCACGCTCTCGCGGAGCGTCCGCAACCGACGGATCTCTGGCCATACCGACGCGATCACCAGCACGACGACGATCGTACCAATGCCCCCGGCGACAACTGACAGGACCGGACCAAAGAACTGGGCGGTGAGACCCGATTCGAATCCGCCGAGCTGATTCGAGCTACTGATGAAGAGGCCGTTGATCGCGGCGACGCGCCCGCGCATCTCGTTTGGCGTACGAGTCAGCATGAGGGTGCTGCGAACGACCATGCTGATGCTGTCCAGGCTGCCGAGCAGGAACAGCATCGCGAGCGAGAGCCAGAACGAGCGCGAGAGACCGAAGACGATCGTCGCCGCCCCGAATCCCGCCACCGCCAGGAGGAAGGTGGGACCGGCGCGCTGGAGCGGCGGCCGGTGGGCAAGGTGAAGCGCCATGCACACCGCGCCAATCGACGGGGCAGCCTGCAGCCAGCCCAGGCCGGTCGGCCCGACCCGGAGGATGTCTCGGGCAAAGATGGGCAGCAGCGCCGTCGCCCCGCCGAGCAGGACGGCGAACAGATCGAGTGTGATGGCCGCCAGGAGAACCGGCGTCCGGCGCAGGAAGGCAATTCCCTCGCCGAGAGAGCGGAGCGTCATCGGCTCCCTCCGCCGAGCGGTGCGATCGCTCGCCGCCTTTCCCTGCAGAACGAACGCGAGCAGCAGCACGAAGACGACGCCAGTCAGCGCCGTGAGAACGTAGACGACGGTGGTCCCGTGGAACGCGGCGATGAGCACGCCGCCGATCGCCGGTCCCGCGACGGCCGACACCTGATTGAAGCTACTCCGCCACGACGCGGCGTTCTCCAGGCACTCCTCCGGGAGGATCTCCGCGGGGAACGCGCTGGCGGCGGGGCCGTTGAACGCGGATCCGATCCCCCGAAGCAGCAGGCAGCCATACACCGCGACGAGCGGGCCTTTCGAGTATGAAAGCGCCGCCAGGCCGAGCGCGGCGACGATCAGGACGATCTGCGAACGCGCCACGATGGTCTTGCGATCGTGCTGATCGGCGACATGGCCGGTGACGAGTGATAGCACGAGAATGGGAAGGACCTGCACCAGGCCGACGATGCCGAGGGCCAGCGCCGAGCTGGTGCGGTCGTACAGCTCCCACCCGACGGCGAGGGCGAGCATCTGCTGGCCAAGGGAGGCGATCGAGTTCCCGGTCAGCCAGAGGCGATAGTCGCGAAAGCGCAACGCCTGGTAGGGGTCATGGACCGAGAGGGAATTCACGTGCAGCCGTTCGCCCCGTGACTTTGCCGATTAGCTGATGCAGACTCGAAGTATAACATGGCCGTCCGAGGGCGAATGGTATACCCGGCAGCCGGGACTCGGTACAAATTTGGCTTCTGGAAAAACGGCCCCGCGGGCCATTCTTCCAGAAGCGATTCCCAATCACCTCCCTTGCGAAGACACTAGAGCAAGTCCAGGGTGGAAACTACATTGGATGTGCTTGATTTGCTCCGCAAATCAAGCACATCCAATAAGTCTCACCTTGGAACGAGTTTAGAGCAGGTTCGCGAGCTCTGGATCGGGCAAAGAGACATACATGGCCTTGTCGTTCAGCCAGATATCCATCGACGCTCGCAAGGCGATTACTCTCATCGAACCTCAGTACAACGCTTATTCCCGCACCTGCTGATCGGACATCCCAGTTCGGGGCACGGTCCGTACCCGATGAGAGACATGGTCGACTGCGCCGCGAGCGGTCGACTGACGAGCCCTCCGATCAGCAACACGGCTGCTCCGAGCGCAACCGCGATCGCGACGACGATGATCCGACGCACAGCGTCTCCTTTCCCGTCAATTGTGCTGAATCGCGATCGCACCATTGACGCAACTCGTGACCGTCGGCGACGAGCCCGCGGGATTGATATACGGCGAGGGGGCGCCATGAGGGTTCGTCGTGGTCCCAGTTGACACTCATCAGTTGTCGGAGGGTAGGGAGTGGTGCGACAGATAGAAAGACGGGCCGCCGGCATGACCGGCGACGATGAAGGCGATAGCACACGGACCAGCTCGGAACGGGTCGGTCGCCTTCGGCCGACGCGTCGAGGAGACTTGGGCGACCGGGGCAGGACGGCCGCGGGACGCGCTGTGGCTAGACCGAAACGGGTCTAGGCGTTCCGGTCGTCCATCGCCTGCGAGAGTAGCGGGCAAACGTGCGCATCACGCCAGGTCCGTGGCTGGCCGCCGCAGCAGCGCCAGGCCCAGCCAGACGTACCAGATCGGAGTGACGACGAAGCCATTCACTACTGCCGGCACCAGAATGACCAGGCTGGCCGGGCTGAGCACGATCAGCCGAGCGACGTAGAGAATGATCAAGAGAACGCTCGACAGATAGCCGAGCAGGCCGAGACCTCGCGGCAAGGCCCCACCGCACCGAATCAGCCAGGCGACGACGAGCAGAGCGATTCCCGCGACGCCGAACGTGAGCAAGCCGCGCGGGTCGATCTGA
Source organism: Chloroflexota bacterium (assembly GCA_902810745.1). Taxonomy (GTDB): domain Bacteria; phylum Chloroflexota; class UBA6077; order FW602-bin22; family CADDYW01; genus CADDYW01. Next base: position 14,338 of record CADDYW010000086.1, read on the forward strand.
CTCGGAACGTCGGCCGCGGCGCTGGCCACGACGACCGACGAGGGATGGATCGCGTTCGCCAGGTCGTAGCCGCCGTGAGCTGCCGTGGCGAGCGCCGAGACGACGCCCAGCAGCAATGCCCAGAGGGCGAAGTACTGGTCAGTCTCTCTCAGACGATTGTACAGAGCGATCATCACCGCGCTGCTGAACAAGCCGATCAACGTCAGGAAGAGTGCGCTGAGAAGCCCGCCCAGGGCTGGATCGCTCCGGGCGACGACGATGAACGCCACGGCATAGAGGAATCCCGCGAGTCCCGTGAGGATCGCACACCATCCAGCAAAGCGATCGAAGGCCGCTGATTTCATCGCCTGGTCCTCCCCAAGTCAAGGCGAAACAGTCCAAGGAACTCTCGAAATCGACGAGGTGAAGCATGCCGCGTTCCCGACCAGGCGGCTGGCCCCGAGCCGCGAGAGGCCGGGTCGGCTCAACCGCCCGTTCAGTGAACCTTCGGCATGCTCCACGCCCTCTGACAGCACTGTCAGCTTTCTCCGGTCGATCCAGGATGAGAAATTCGGGGATGCGCGGCGCAGATCCCGCGCATCCCTACCCTTATCTCCCTTGGATTCACATCACGCCAAGCTGGGCCAGGAGGGTGATCAGGTCGTAATAGATTCGAGCACCGGTGATCAGATTGTCCCGAACCGTTGCCACCTGGCAGAAGCGCGTGCTCACTAGCCGGCCAGTTGGCGGGATGATCTTCCCGCCCGGACCAGCCAGGGGACCGTCGTGGGTTCCCTTGCCGAAGAACTCGGTGACCACGGTCCCGTCAGCCGTCGCTGCATTCGTCAGGATCTCGGTCCTGCCGTCAGGGAAGCCGCTGTACCATCCCTGCCAGTACTGCCGTAAACCGTCCGGGCCGATCAAGGTCGTCCCTTGGGCGACGTCGTAAAGCTGAGCGTCGGCAGCAATCATCCGAGCACCCGTGTCGAGGTCGTGCGCGTCGAAGGCTGCGAAATTTGCCGCGACTAGGCGCACCGCGTCCGGATTGCCGGTTCCGGCCACGGGGTACTCGCCGTCCTCCCACTCGGGATCGGCTTCGAGCAGCTCGCGGATCCGCAGGTACCACTGGTGTTGCTCAGGTGTGTTCGCGTTGGCCTCATAGGTCGCGCGGTTTTTGAACACAGCCACGCCGACGAGCTCATCGGGATGATTCGTCGGGGCCAGGATGTATCCGGCGCGCACACCCGACACCTGTCGCGCTCGTGTGTCACCCCACTCCTGGAACAGGGCAGCGACCTCGCTCGCGCGCCCGGCCTTTGGGCGCATGCGAAAGATTGATCCGTACATCGTGATCTCCTCTCCTGTGGCGTTTACGGGATCAGGTTGATCTGGACCTGGTTGCTCATCCCCGGTCCGGATGGCGGCAGCTGGTAGTGTCCCGGCACTGCAGGAAGCAGCAGGACGTTCTCGGGCGACGGCAGGACCGGCAGCACGACGATCAGCGTGGAGCGGTCGCTGCTGAGTGTCCAGCTCACGTCGCCCGCGATGTGGACGGCGCCGTTCAGGTAAGGCTGGACGTTGTCGTGCCCTTGCCCCTCGAACGCGATGTCGCCGGTCCCGTTCGGGTCGAGCTCGATCCAACCCCACCCGCCGCCGATCCCGAAGGGATTCTGCGGGGACGCGACGCACAAGGCTCTGTTCTGGCAGTTGAAAGACAGGCCGATCTGGTACACCGCCCGGTTGCCGTAGGCCAGCGCGCCCGTGGCGACGGACAGGGCCAACGCACCGGCCGCGACCAGCGAGACGAGGATAGCGCCGGGTCGGCGGGATAAGCGATTCATGGCTGCTCTCCTCTCGCTATCATCGATTCACCGCCCCGCGGCAGCCCACTTCTGGAAGAGGTCTCCCGCCTTTTGCACCGGTACGACTGGCTCGGCCTCTACCGTGCAGGTGCCGTAGATCTCCGGACCGAGCAGTTCGTAGAGCTCCTCCGGCGCGTCGATGTCCAGGACGAAGAACCCGCCCCGCTTGTTGGCGAGAAGACCGCTCGCCCGGACCTTGCCCGATTCCAAGATGGACTGGAGCTGCGGGCCGAGAACCTCGCGCAAGCGCTTGTCCGCATCCAGCGCGATCGTGTCGAGAACCTTGATGGTGACCAGAAACTGCATTGCTCGTAGGCTCCTTTCTGTTCTTTGGCGGAGGTGAACCAGCTACGACGGACGTCGTGGATTCTCCGTCTTGTACTCCACGGATGGCAGTGTAGCGAGGTGCCCCTGACGGGCTCCTAAGGAGGTCCTACGTCACTCTGTCAGGGAGAGAAGGTGTTTAGGTGGACGCTGCGAGGGCCAGTTCGGTCTGCGCGAGGTCCCAGGCCATGCCCATCTCGGCGAAGCGCCGGGCCGCCTCCTGAAGGTGCTCCCGCGCCGCGTCGCCATTGCCGCTCGCCTGCTCGAGCCGACCAAGCGCGGCCTCGGCCCGGGCCCACTCCGGCCACGCCCCCAGCGCAGTCAGATCGCTTCGCGCACTCTGGAGCGCCGTGGCCGCCTCGGCCTGGGCGCCCAGCACAAGGCAGATCTCGCCCCGGACCCGCGCGCACATTGCCGCCTCGAGGAGGTAGCCGGACTCCTCGGAGAGCGCCTGCCCACGGCGCGCCGCTTCGTATGCTGCCTGACCCTGGCCGGCCCGTAGCAGAATGTCACCGAGCCAGGCATGGACGCGGCCGAGGATGACACCAGTCTGCGCGCGATCGGCCAACACGAGCGCGTTCTGCTGGATCGCCAGACCCTCGGCGATTCGACCCAGGCGCGCCAGCGCTAGACCCAGGTAGGCGTGGCTGACGTACTCGTAGATGAGGTTCGCGGCGGCCCGCGCGCTCACGATCGCCTCGTTGGCGCTGGCCACGGCCGCCGCCCAGTCGCCCCGCGTCTGCACGATCAGCGTTCGATAGAATGCCTCGGCCGCCCGCGCGGCGGCGTCGGTGGGAGCAGCGCGGACGCGCCCGCAGCGCGCCAGCGTATCCATCGCCGCGCCGAAGTCTCCCCGAAAGGCGTGGGCACAGGCGGCCAATCCAATCGAGACGATCAGCTCGAGTGGCGTAGCCGGCCAGACGGGGGCAGCCTGATCACCGTCGAGTCCGGACCCCGATGGCTCGGCAGCAGCCAGCGCCCGCTCGAGCAGCTCGAGCCCTCGCCCAAGCTCACCTCGGATCACCAGGAGCCGGCCCAGCGTATTATCGGTCTGCGCGAGCAGCAGACGATCGTGCGTCGCCGCGGCAGTGCCCTGGAGCTGCTCAAGCCGCGGCAAGGCAACGGCGAACTGCCCCTGGATGTAGAGGGCGCTGGCTTGAGCCAGCCAGACCCGCGCGAGCCGCCCGGCGTCGCCGAGATTACTCGCCTCGGCTTCCGCGGGAGTCAGCCAGTCGATCAGGCGGCCCGGCCGGACATAGAACGCGGCGCGAGCGAGCTCCACCCGCAGATCGATCATTCGCCGGCGCACGTCGGGCGTTGCCGGCAGGAGGGAACCACAGGCGAGGGCCTGCTCGTAGAGATGCATTGCCGACTCGTACGCGCAGACGTGAAGTGCACCCATCGCGGCTCGCTCGCTCCAGTCGAGGGCGGTCGCCCACTCTTGCGCGCGCGAGGCGTGGTAGGCCAGTTCCTCGGCGTGGTACTCGGCGAGCGGAGTGAGAAGCTCGACCACGCGACGGTGCAGCAACCGGCGTCGAGCATCGCTCAAGCTCTCGTAGACGACCCGCCGAATCTGATCGTGGCTAAAGCTATAGCGCGTCGCGACGACGCCCGCCGCCAACGGCGTACTACTCTCGCGCAGGATCTGAACCCGGAGCAGATCCTCCAGGGCCGCGAGGGCCACGTCAACGCTCTGGCCAGAGACCACCCGAACCTCGTCGAAATCGAAGGCGCGGCGAAAGACGGCCGCGCTGTTCAGGTACTCCCGGGTCGATGGGTCGAGCCGGGCCAGCCGGCCGTGGATGACTGCCTGGACCGTCGACGGTAGGGCAAGTCCTTCGATCTGATCCCTCCGTTGGCCGATCTGCCAACCATTTGCTTCGAGAAGCGACCGGCCAAGCTCAATAGCGAAAAGTGGATTTCCCTCCGCTTCACGGTAGATCTGCTCGGTGAACGCGACGGCTTCCTCGGCAACGATCTCCCGAACGAGCGCGGCCGTCCCTGCTTCCGAGAGAGGGCCCAGTGAAAGCCGCTGCAGTCGCCCCTCGTACTGCAGACTGGTCAGGATCTGATCCAACGTGGCGCTCGCCTCTTCCGCCCGAAGCGAAACCAGGAAAAGAGTGTCTCGCAGGCCATCGTGACGAACGAGGTAGGCGAGTAAATGAACCGTCTCGGCATCTGCCCAGTGGAGATCCTCCAAGACAAACAGGCGCACGTGGCCAAGAGCGATCAGTAGCTGGGCCACTCCCTCGAATAGACGCCGCCGCTCCTGCGGGGGATCAAGGCGTGCTGGCGTGGGCAGGTGTGGCCGCTTTGCCGCGATCTCCGGCAGAAGGCGATTGACTTCCGCGAGCCAGACCTCGGCGACCGGTAGGGTGTCCACTGTCACCTGCGCCAACTGGCTCCGCAGCGCTTCAACGATCGGATGGTACGGGAGCCCCTGGGCGTCCGGGTAGCTGTGGCCGAGGAAGATCGTCCAAGCGGGTCGACGCGACGCGGTCATTTCCAGCCGCGGCCCGGACGGAGGATTCTGCACCTGACTCAGCAGCTCCTCGATGAGACGGGTCTTGCCGATTCCCGCTTCGCCCTGAATGACGATCAGCCGACTCGGGTGGCCGAGCGTTGCTGCCAGGTGATCCTGAAGCTGTCGGAGTTCAGTTTCCCGGCTGATCAATCGGTGGCGCCGGGGCGGGCGGGCCGCTCGCGGGGTGGCTAGTCGCGCCTCGCCGTCGAGGTCGGTCGCCGGTCGTGACGCGCTGCGAGGCCCACGGCCGGCGACGATCGCATCACGCAGAGAGCGCGTCTCGGCTGATGGGCCGACGTCCAATGCTT
>CADDYW010000087.1 GCA_902810745.1 Chloroflexota bacterium
CTTTCCTCCGCTCGGCTTGCCTGGGCGCGTCGAGCATGGTAAACTCGGACGCGTGCTTCTACTGCTTCTCTCGGAATTGATTGATTGACCTCCGACGAGTTTTGCTCCCTCCTGAGCGCGCTGATTCGCTCTCCGCGCGTCCAGTCCCTCTGGAATGTCGCTGACCGAGGGATGCCGGTCTTCGCGCATAGCGTGGACGTAGCGCTGTTGTGCCTCGAAAAGTATCCGGAGGCTCGCGAGCGGTTTCCTGGATTCCGCCTCGACGTCGTGCTCATCGGGGCGGTTCTCCACGACCTGACCAAGCTGAGCGCGCGCGAGGGCAACGGGCCGTCGCACAGTCACATCATGTCGTTCGAGCCGTCGATCGCGATCGACGAGGCGATGACGGCACTGGAGATGGCAGAGCTGGATGCGGGCGCGTGGCTGGACGAAGAAGGGGTCGACCACGTCTGGCACGTCATCGCGGCGCACCACGGGCCGTGGGGAAAGGTGAAGCCACAGACCCCGGAGGCAGACCTTCTCTTCCACTCCGATAATTACTCCGCTACTCATCATCGAATCGCGCCGATCGACGCCAACGACATCCTGCCGCTACTCCATCAGGGATATCACTGGGTCCAGATTGGCGCGACACTTGGCGTCGGGCGTGCCACGATCAAGTCGCGGCTTCAGGATGCCTGCCGTGCGGAGAGAGTGCGTAGCTCATCGGAGTTGCTGGCGCGCTGGTGCGAACGGGGAGAAGTCCTCACCGGCGATACGCGGCTGATGGCGCAGATCGAACGCGCTCGCTTCGTGGTCGACTTCTCGCGTCGCTGCCCGGATGCGCTGGTAGACGAGGTGCGGCCGTGGCTGCGGGCAGGTGACAGAAGAATTCCGGTGCCTGGCGGCGAGAGGCGATAGGAATCGCGGCACGGATGTCCTGGAGCGAATCTTCTGTGCCGTCAGGAGCGATGCGTTCACGCCCCGCCCTGTCGTAGCGAGGCGCAGCCATCAGAAATGCCCAGGCTGGCACAGTCCCAGGCGACGCTTCATGCAGCGTCTGGAACCGGGCTCACGCCCTAGGCTCGGCTCTCCAGGCTCTCGGCGTCCTCGTTCTCCCGACGCATCTCGGTTGGAGCGCTTACGCCAATCAGTCCCAGCGTGTTACGCAGGACGATCTGCGCGGCGGCGACGAGCTTCAGCCGGGCACGTGTCAGTGGGAGATCGTCCGACAGGACGCGACATTGCGTGTAGAACGAGTGGAACTCCGCGGCGAGCTCCATCGCGTAGTGCGGTAGATGGTGCGGTTCGCACGCCGACGCGGCGGTCTCGACGATCTCGGGTAGCTCGATCATCTTGCGAATCAGCGTGAGCTCGGCCGGGTGCTGGAGCAGGGAAACGTCTGCGTGGCGGTAGTCGATCGACCCGGCTCGACTGAGAATGCTGCAGATGCGCGCGTGCGCGTACTGCACGTAGAAAACTGGATTCTCATCCGATTGCTTCTTCGCTAGATCGAGGTCGAAGTCGAGGTGGCTGTCGGCCGAGCGGGACACGAAGAAGAACCGGCAGGCGTCGCCATTCACTTCGTCCAGCAGTTCGCGGAGCGTGATGATGTTGCCGGTGCGCTTCGACATACGTACCGGCTGCCCTCCGACCTTCAGCGTCACGAGCTGGTGGATGATGATCTGCAGCCGTTCCGGATTGATGCCGAGCGCTCCGACGGCTGCTCTGGTCCGTCCGACGTGGCCCTGGTGGTCCGCGCCCCAGACGTCGATGACTCGATCGAAGCCGCGCACGATCAGCTTATTGTAGTGGTAGGCGATGTCGGAGGCGAAGTACGTCGGCTCGCCGTTCGAGCGTACCAGGACGTTGTCCTTGTCTTCGCCGAGTGCCGAGGAGACGAACCAGATGGCACCCTCGCGCGTTGCGATGTAGCCGCGCTCTTTCAGCATGTCGAGCACACGCCGGACGTCGTCCTGGTCATAGAGCGACTGCTCGGAGAACCAGCAATCGTACTGGATTCCAAGGCGCTCGAGATCAGATCTGATACCGTCGAGGAAGTAGGACACGCCAATTCGCGCCAGCTCGCTCGTCGCCTGGTCACGTGGTATCGTCAGGTAGCGGTCGCCCTCGGTATCCTTCAGGTGGCGAGCGAGGTCGATCAGGTACTCGCCAAGATAACCTTCGGCCGGTACCGGGACGTCGAGGCCAAACTGCTGGGCGTAGCGGGCGAAGATGCTCTGCCCGAGCGCCTCGATCCGGCTCCCGTGGTCATTGACATAATATTCGCGCCAGACCTTGTAGCCCGCAGCACTCAGGACGCGCGCGAGCGAGTCGCCCAGCGCACCGCCGCGACCGGAGGCGACCGGTAGCGGACCGGTCGGATTCGCGCTGACGAACTCCACCTGGACAGTGGCGCCGTGACCCAGATCGATCTCCCCGAATGCCTCGTCGAGGTCGACGATGGTCGTCACCTGCTCGGCTAGCCACTGGTCGGATAGGGTGAAATTGATAAAGCCCGGGCCGGCGATGCTGACTCGACCAATCATCGGCGATGAGGGCAGCTCGCCCGTCAGGATGCGGGCAATCTCGGCGGGATTCATCCGCGTGGCACGTGCGAGCTTCAAGGCGAGCGTGCTCGCGTAATCGCCAAAGGCGGGATTCGCGGGACGCTCGATCGGACTTGGCGGAATCTCCGTCGGGGGAATCAGGCCCTGGCTCTGCGCTTGACGGACTGCCTGATCAAGCAGAGCTGCGATTTGCTGGCGCACTGGGACAGTTTGCATATCAGGCAAATTATACCACCTACGTGACGAACGGTTCCTCGGGGATGATGATCCAGGCGGCGGCGTAGGCGAGGATCGTGGGGAAAATGCCGAACAGCACCGACAGAACAATGAGCAGACGCACGATCGTCGGATCGATGCCGAGATACTCTCCGAGACCGGCCGCGACCCCGGCGATCATGCGATTCTCCCGTGAGCGGTACAGCTTCTTCGACATGGATGATGGTGCTCCTGTGTCCGCGATCGTCGCGCGACGATCCGGTCGCATCACTATACTAACATCGGCTGGAGAAGGCAAGCTCTGAGCGGCGTTGCGGTTTCCGGAGGGCTCAAGTACAATCGGAAGTACGTCGTCTCGTCGTGGAGGGTAGTCTGCCATGAAGGCTGTGCTGATGGCGGGAGGAGAAGGCTCACGGCTGCGACCGCTGACGATAGTCCGGCCGAAGCCGATGGTGCCAATCGTGAACAAGCCCGTGATGGAGCACGTGCTCACCCTGCTGAAGCGTCACGGTATCACCGACGTTATCGTGACGGTGCAGTACCTCGCCTCGGTGATCGAGGATCACTTCGGGGACGGAAGCGCGCTCGGGATGCACATCACGTACTCGGTCGAAGAGGTGCCCCTCGGCACGGCTGGAAGCGTCAAGGCAGTGCAGGATCAGCTCGACGATACCTTCCTCGTCATCAGTGCGGATGCTCTCACCGACTTCGATCTCAGTCGTATCATCGAGTTTCATCGTGATCGTAAAGCCACGGCGACGCTCACCCTGTACCAGGTCCCGAATCCGCTCGAATATGGCGTGGTGATCATCGACGGAGAAGGCCGCATTCGGCAGTTTCTCGAGAAGCCGAGCTGGGGTGAGGTGTTTTCCGACACGGTGAACACGGGCATCTACGTGCTCGAGCCGACGATCTTCGACTACTATGAGGCCGGCAAACCGGTCGATTTCAGCCAGCAGGTCTTTCCCGAGCTGCTGCGCAACCGGGATCGGCTCTTTGGCTACGTCGCCTCGGGGTACTGGTGTGACGTCGGGAATATTCAGGAGTACATGCGCGCGAATGCAGATGTCCTCCAGGGAAAGGTTGAGGTCGGCCCGCTGGGGCGAGAGATTGGAAACGGAATCTGGTGTGAGAGCGATGAGATCGAGATCGCTCCGGATGCCCAGATCTACGGCCCGGTCTGGCTCGGGGAGGCCTGCAAGATCAAGAATGGCGTGATCATTCGTGGACCGAGTATCATCCGCGACTTCACGATCATCGACTCGCGAGCCCAGGTGGATCGCAGCATTATCTGGCGTAATTCGTATATCGGCGAGCGGACCGAGGTTCGTGGCGCCATCATCGGTCGTCAGTGCAGCCTCAAGAGCAAGTCGATGGTCTTCGAGGGCGCGGTCGTTGGCGACCAGACGATCGTCGGCGAAGGCGCGATTATCCAGCCGGGCGTCAAGATCTGGCCCTCCAAGGAGATCGAGACAGGTGCCACCGTGTCCTCGAGCCTCATCTGGGGCTCGCACGGACGTCGCACCCTCTTCGGACGCGCTGGTGTGACCGGGCTGGTGAATATCGACCTGACTCCGGAGTTCGCGGCCCGGCTTGCCGCGGCCTATGGCTCGACGCTACCGAAGGGCTCCAGCGTCGTCGTGAATCGTGACCTTCATCGCTCGCCTCGGATGATCAAGCGGGCGATGGTTAGCGGCTTTCCTTCGACCGGCATCAACGTGATCGACATCAAGTCGGTGCCGATACCCGTCGCGCGCTTCATCACGCGGCACGAATCGGTCGTCGGCGGTGTCCACGTGCGACTTTCGCCGCTGGATAACCGGGTCGTCGACATCAAGATCTTCGACTCGCGTGGGCTGGACATCGATCGAAAGACCGAACGCAAGATCGAAAGCGCGTTCTTCCGCGAGGACGTACGCCGAGTGTACTTTGACGAGGTAGGGACGATCACCGAGCAGCCACACCTGGCGGACGAATACGGGCGAGCGTTCGTGAAGAGTGTGAACGTGGAGGCACTGCGCCGGATTCGAGAGGTGCCGCTCGTCCTCGACTACGCGCATTCTCCGGCGTCACAGACGCTCGTGCCGATCTGGACGCAGATCGGACTGGAGCTGGTGGGGCTAAACTCGAGCATGCTCGACGAGCGGCCGACCTGGCGACCAGATGAGTTCGAGCAGGCGATGAACCAGCTTGCCGTAATCACCCGCAGTCTGCGCGCCCGGATTGGCGTGCGGCTCGACCCGGGCGGCGAGCGCATCTACGCCGTGGATAACCGCGGTGAGCAGGTCCCCGGCTGGCGGCTTCTTGCCGCGATTGCCTCACTGGTGTTGCGCGAACGGCGCGGTGGTACACTGGCGGTGCCAGTCACCGCTCCGAACCTGTTTGAATGGATCGCCGAGCGGTATGGCGGATCGGTGGTTCGGACCAAGGCGGACGGCGTGGCGCTGATGGAGGCCGCGACTCGCGAGGACGTGGTCCTGGCGGGCGACGATCAGGGTGGGCTGATCTTTCCTCAGTTCCACCCGGCGATGGATGGGCTGTTTGGCGTGGCGAAGGTGCTCGAGCTCCTGGCGACACAGGAGGCATCGCTCAGCGATGAGCTTGACGCGCTGCCTCGATACTATACCGCGCAGACGAAAGTGCCCTGCCCGTGGGATAGCAAGGGTAAGGTGATGCGCTTGCTTTCGCAGCAGTACCAGTCGACCGGTCTGACGGGCCAGAACGTGGATGGGATTCGGATCGAGCTGGGCAAGTCGGAATGGGTGCTGGTGCTGCCCGACGTCGACCATCCGCTGTTCCACGTGATCGCCGAGTCGGCGACCGGCGACGGCGCGCGTGTGCTGATGGAGAAGTACGCCGCGCTGGTGAGTAGCTTGCAGAGATAGTCAGTGCTGAGTAGGGGGTGGCGAGTGCCCGGCCGGATCGACCCTCGCGGTGGAACGGTGCAGACGAAGCACTCAGCACTCGACACACGGCACATCGTGAGGAATTAATGGTAGACCTGGATACCCTCTTTTCCCTGTGCAAACGACGCGGGTTCGTCTTCCCGAGTAGCGAGATCTATGGGGGGTTCGGCGGATTCTGGGATTACGGTCCGCTTGGCGTCGAGATGAAGCGGAACATCCGCGACGCGTGGTGGCGCGAGATGGTCCAGATGCGTGACGACGTGGTTGGCCTCGACGCCGCGATCATCATGAATCCGCGGACCTGGGAAGCGTCTGGTCACGTCAAGCACTTTGTCGACAGCCTGGTCGAATGCAAGGTGTGCCGGCGGCGGTTTCGCGAGGAGGACGTTCAGCAGCTCGAGTGTCCCGCGTGCGGCGCCGCGCTATCGCAGGCACGGCTCTTCAACACGATGTTCAAGACGTTCGTCGGACCGGTCGAAGAGGATACGGCGGTCGCCTACCTGCGCCCGGAGACGGCGCAGGGGATCTTCGTCGACTTCAAGAATGTACTGACGACCTCGCGAAAGAAAATTCCCTTTGGGATTGCGCAGGTCGGGAAGGCGTTCCGTAACGAGATCACCCCCGGTCGCTTCATCTTTCGCTCGCGCGAGTTCGAGGCGATGGAGATCGAGTTCTTCGTTCGCCCCGGTACCGACGAGGAATGGTTCCAGTACTGGGTGGACGTGCGCACCAGGTGGCATCTCAAGTACGGGGTGTCGCCGGAAAATCTGCGGGTGTACGAGGTGCCTCCGGAAGAGCGCGCGCATTACTCGAAAAGGACCTGCGACATCCAGTTCCAGTACCCGTTCGGCTGGGGCGAGCTCGAGGGCGTCGCCAACCGTACCGACTACGATCTGACCCGCCACGCGCAGGTCAGTGCCGAGGATCTGAGCTACTTCGACGAGGAGACCGGTCAGCGATTCATTCCGTACGTGATCGAGCCGGCTGTCGGCGTCGAGCGCACCTTCCTGGCGTACCTGCTCAACGCCTACCACGAGGAGCCAGATAAGGAAGGCACACGGGTCGTGCTCAAGCTCCACCCGGCGATCGCCCCGTACAAGGTCGCCGTTCTGCCGCTCTCACGGAAAGAAGCGCTTGTGCAGAAGGCACGTGAGGTCTGGGCCTTGCTGCGGCCGCACGTGATGACGACCTACGATGACTCGCAGAGCATCGGACGGCGCTACCGTCGCCAGGACGAGATCGGCACTCCGTGGTGCGTGACGATTGATTTCGAGACGCTGAGTGATCAGGCGGTGACAATCCGCGATCGCGACAGCATGACCCAGGACCGGGTGCCGATCGATCGCCTGGTGGGCATCGTTCAGCAGCGTCTCGCGGATAGCCTGCGGTAGGGACGGCCCGCGGACCACGGGCAAGGCGGTTCGAGGCCGGCCGGACCTCCAGTTCACTGCTTCGCTTGTCCGGCTTGGCCGAGGGTGCTCTGCTCGCCCCGCGAGAGGTCCGAATTGGTGGCAAGATTGTGGATAAGGACAGACTGAGCTTCGGCGTCGTGGGAGTCAACCCGCGCATTCGCCGGTCGATTCTCTCGGGATTGGTGCAGTCTCGTCGGACACGCCTCGCCGCCATCGTTAGCCGAGACGCCGAGAAGGCCGCGCAGACGGCGAACGAGTTCGACTGTGCCGCCTACACCTCGCTGTCCGAGATGCTGCGGGATCGAACCGTAGACGCCGTGTTCATCTGCACACCCAACCACCTGCACCACGCGATGTCACTCGAGGCTCTCGCGGCCGGTAAGCTCGTCGTCTGCGAGAAACCGCTCGCGACCAGCGTGGCCGAAGCCGAAGAGATGGTCGCAGCCGCCGACCGACGGGGCCTGCCGACGGTGGTGAACTTTACCTACCACTCATTGCCCGGGCACCGCTTTGTTGAACGACTGCTGGGAGAGCACACGATCGGACCGCTGCGACACCTGTCCCTGAGCTACTGGCAGGCGCGGCAGCGGCTGCCTGGTGCGAAGTCGACCGACGCACTGTTCGACGTCGGCTCTCATCTCTTCGATCTTGCGCTCTGGTGGTGTCGCCTCGGCGAAGCCGGCGATCTTGTCTCGATTGCCAGCCAGGAGGGTGGCCCTGCCGACGTTCCTGGTCCACCGATCTGGACCGCCCTGGCGCGCACTGACCGCGGGGCTCTCGTCGCCCTCCAGGCGAATCGTGTGGCTGCTGGCTGGCGCAACGGAATGGAGTGCTGGCTGGTAGGCGACCGGGGCACGATCCATCTCGTCTTCGATACCGAAGCTGCTGAAGTTCGCGTTGCCCGCTTCGGCGAGGGCGGCGCTGAAGGCCGCCTCGAGACGATCCCGATTCCAGACGACCTTTGGGTCAGCTATCAGGATTTTCCCGCCTACCACGTCGGACGTCTCGCGGCCGCATTGCAAGGCGAGGACGACTTCCCCTCGTTCCGCTACGGACTGTCCGTTCAACGCGTCCTCGAAGCAGCTCAGGTCGCGGGCCGGGAAGGACGATGGGCTGACGTACCGGCTGGTCTGCCCTGAGCCAAGTCTTTCCTGAGCTCCTTTCGCACGTCGCAAGGGTCTCCGCGGGCCGGTGGCTTGCTCGCGGCCGAGGCACGTGCCCCGAACGCGGCCATCCACGTCGATCACGGGTCGCAGTCAGGGCAACGAAAGCTGGCGAGCGCGACCCGCGATCATCGCGATCGCCACGGCACCGCAAGTCAGCTGATGGCCAAGTGCATCCGTGTTTCGGACGAACGGTGAGGTAACGGTCACCCCGAGCAGCAGCGACGGGTCTTGCGAATCGGCCGCGCCGTGGCAGAGGTCCCTTGGTGCGGCTCGGGATGACGCGAGCGGCGGATCGCTGACCCGCGCCTCCGGAAGCCGTATCATTCCGTCGACGGGTCGCGGGAGTTTGGTCGATTGGTATTCGGGCCGGCGGTGCGTGGGGCGGTGCTCGTGTTGACCCGAATGATCGACTCGAACCCCTCATCGACGGTTGGCGGTTCCAGCCGCTGACCGAAGCTCGCGACGACGTTGGCGGGAACCGGCACGGCCCGTCGGAGATTGCGCATCTGCGCGATCGGAACAGGGCATTCGAGATAGATGGCTACGGGCGACAGTCCGTATCGTTTTGCGAGAGAGATCGGGAGCGCGCGGCGTGCGCGGGTGACATTCGTGGCGTCGAGGACGAGGTCGACGCCAGCCTGCGCGGCGTAGCGAGCCAGTGCCTCCATCAGCGCTTCGCCCGCGACCGCGACGGCTGGCTCGACACGTGGCTCGAAGGTCTTACCGGAAAACATTAGCCGCAGGTCATCCAGTGAGATACGCAGTGCATCTTTGAGGTGCCTGCGGGCGTAGGTCGTCTTCCCGCTGCCGGGTAGCCCGACCAAGACGTAGAACCTGGCCAGCGCTGCCCCCGCCCAATCGTTCCTCTAATACGCCTCGTACCAGTCTGGCGGGAAGTCCGCGGGCGTCGGCAGCACGACGCCTCGATGTTTCGTCCACGGACGCGCGTCACGCCGCGCGACGTGCGTGATCACGCCCAGGTTGTGCACTGCCTGATGTTCGAGGGCTGCGCGTCGTTCCGCCGGACTGGCGATCGCAACGTAGTCCTTCCAGATCGCGCGCCCGGCGAGAAATCCTGATGCACCGTTCTTGCACGCGATCTCGACCATCTGTGCAAAAGGTCCGATGTCGGCACCAGCGCTCAGAATCACCCAGGGCACGGCCGATGCCTGGTCAAGCTCGCGACAATGCTGCTCGAGCACGGCCGGGTCGCTCTGATACTGGAGATTGTCCGGGAACTCTGCCTTGTACAGGTCGCACATCGAGCTCAGCTCGCGTGCCGTCTGGATCACGAGCTGAGGTTTCTCGCGCGCGAAATCCTCGGCACTCTGTCCACTGAGCGGATAGGCGACCGTTTCGAGCACGAATGGGATGTCCCAGCGCCGACACTGCTCAGAGACCTCCTGGACGACCGCCCGATTCTCCGCGGCGGCATCCGTGAGATCCGGGCGGTAACGGACCAGCAGCTTGACCGCGTCGCCTCCCATGCGCGCGAGCTTTTCGACGCTCCAGCCCGGGGCGATCTGCGTTATGATTCCCTCGCCCACTCGCTTGGGAGTATCCCCCTCGAGCGTCACGATCAGACCCACGTGCGGATCAAGCGCGCCGGCCGCGATCGCTTGAGGGGCGCCATACTGGGGATCAAGAAGAACCGCGGTTGAATGGGAGCTGAGGGTCGCGGCGAGATCGATCTTGATCTCGGTCATCTGCGCGGGCGACACGCTCTGCGGATTCTTCGGGCTCACCAGAGCTTTGAGCGAGTTCCGCTGATCCATCGCCGTAATGCAGAAAATGCCTTGGCCGCCTGCGAGGCGGCGCAGGCCGCTAAGCTTGCCAATCGTGAGTGCCATGGTCCTCATTCCTGAAAGAAGTGCCGAGTGCCGAGCGCTGAGTGCGCGGGGGAATGCTCCGGTTCCTTCAGCTCAGCGCTCTGCACTGGTCGCTCAGTGCCGCTACTTCGGCATCTGTGCTAGCTTAGTATAAATCGACCGTGGAGTCCAGTCGGGGTTCAGAATGCCAAAGATCGCGGTCTCGCTCGTATGCGGGTCGCCGCAACAGACGCGGAAGTTGAGGTTCCAGATGAAGATGGCACCGACCCAGGGGCGGCTCTGCTTGATCATCTGAATGCTCTGGACGAAGAAATCGCCAACCTGGGCTTCGCTGAGATCGGTCGTCCACTCGTAGCCGGCAGGAACTGGTGGCGTTGCGGCACCCCACTCGTACTCGGTCAGCCACATCTGACGCCCGTCGCCGTACTGCGCCATGATGTTGTGCAATTGATCGATTCGGCGGAAGTAGAAACTTCCATCGTTCTTGAAGCCGGGCGTGTTCACGGTGTGGTAGTCGACCCAGTCCTGGGGTGCGTTGTTGTACCCGGCCATGTGCGCCCCCACGACGTCGGCGACTTTCTTGAAGATGCCACCCTGGTACTGCTCCATCTGCGCAAGGAAGATCGAGTCGTCGACGGCGACGTTAGGATCGTTGTACCCTGTTGGGGTCAACGCTCCAGAGACGACGATGATGTTCGGGTCTACCGCCTTGATCCGGCTGTACGCGACTTTCAGCATCTCGACGTAGGCGCCCGCGTTGATCGTGCCGCCGCCCCACTCGCGGCTGAAGTTCTGCTCGTTCCAGATCTCGTATGCCTGGACTTTGCCGTCGTAGCGTTTCGCGAGGGCGGCGAGGAAATCACCGAAGTCATTCAGGTTATTCGGCGGGCCATCCATCTTGCCATCAGACCGCGACCAGGTCGGGGCCGTGACCACGCTGAAGAGGACATTCACGCCGTTTGCCTGCGCAATGTTGGCGATCGGATCGAGCAGTCCCCAGTTGATGTTGCCCTTGCTCGGCTCGAGATCACCCCAGCGAACCTGCTGCTTGATCCACTTGAAGCCGGCTCCCTTTACCGCGTTGAGGACGCGCTGTTGATCGGTGTAGTACATGTTGACCTGGAAGCCATAACGTAGGCCGGTCGAGGTTACCGGCGGCGGTGGTGGAGTGGTCGGTGCCTGCGGCTCGAAGGCGTTCGACATATTGGTATTCGGAAGGGCGCCCGGGTTGTTCAGGCCGAGGGGCTGGCTATTGTTGTACTGCTTGAACAGTGGGCTGTTCTGTGCCTGCGCCGCGAGATCCGGAGGCAGGTTCGTGCCGGTGATGATCGACTTCAGGTAATCCGCGAGGAGAAGTCCCTGGGTGGTGTGAG
The DNA here is from genome assembly GCA_902810745.1 of Chloroflexota bacterium. Classification (GTDB taxonomy): domain Bacteria; phylum Chloroflexota; class UBA6077; order FW602-bin22; family CADDYW01; genus CADDYW01. Next base: position 11,452 of record CADDYW010000087.1, read on the forward strand.
TACTGTTGTCATAGTGCATGACACCGCGTTGGAATCTCTGGTAGACAAAGTTGTGATTCCTCGGATCGAGCGCTGGCGCGCTTAGGGGGAGGCCCCACATCTCCAGGTCGAGGAGTGGGATAAATCCGGGACCACCACCGCCATTTGGAAATGCGACCTGAAGCGAGACGGTGTTATAGAACGTCGTGAAGAAGCGCACCGGCATATTGCTGAACGTGTTCGGCGCGTGGCTCTCCACCCAGCTGACAACCGCCGTGGCATAATTCGGCGAGCCGACGGCAGGTGCCGTCTTGGTCATGTTCGGATCGGCGGCCGGGAACGTCGCGCCATTGATCGTCGTGTACGGCATCAGCGAGCTATCGAGCAGGTTCATCTGGCCGACGCCGCCGTCCGGCTCGATCTCGAGAATGCGCCGCTGGAAGAACTGGACCGTCTTCCCCATGAACGTGAACGTTCGGGAAACCGGGTAGCCAAAGTTGTTGACTCCCCCTCGCCGCTGGAAGTAATCCCAGAACTTATCGTTGTCGATGCGGAAGTTCGTCTGAGGGAAAAATCGCGGATCGGTCGCCGCCGCGACCGACTCAGCCGGGGCCGCCAGGGCCGGGCCGAAACTGGCCAGCGTCATCGCGACAGTGGCGAAGAGAGAGATCAGTCGGACAGCCAGGACAGCTCGCATCGGGAGAACCTCCACCCACCAATTCTGCGGCCAGCAGCCGCGAAAATGCACCGGGCGTGGAGAGGATATCCACGCCACGCTCGCTCCGGGGCTCCTGCACGCTCGTTGGTCCGCCTACTTCTGAAGTGCAGCCAGCGCCCGATAGGCGGGCCGGACGGACCCATCCGGATTCGTGATCGCCCAGTAGTATTCCTCGTCGTTCTTGGTCCAGTACGGAGCGGCAATATAGATTGCACTCATCACCCCAATCCACGGCTGCCAGTGTTCGCGAGCCCACTGGTACGCGCGGACGAGGTAGTCGGCCTGCTCTTGCTCGGTCACCGCGTGCCATCGGTACGGCGAGTTTGGACGATTGTCGGTCGTCCACCCAAACTCCAGGACGGCGATACGCTTATCACTATCGCCGTTCTGCTCCATTACCTTTCGCACATCTTCGACGTGGCGAAAGCAATAGATGCGTCCGGCTCCATTCTCGCCGTGGTTGTAGCTGGGATCCTGCGCTACGTCGTCGGGACTCATCTCTGGAGGAGCCTTGTAACCGGCGCCGTGGGCGCCGAGGAGATCGAAGTACTTCGCACCTCCAGCCTTGTACATCTCCTGAATGAACTGCACATCCGGCATCGCAACCGCACCGGAGGCCGTTGTCGGTGCCAGGCCAGCCGAAATGATCAAGGCGTTGGAATCGGCCGCCTTGATCGCCTCGGCCGCTGATTTCAGGAGCTCGACGTAGTGCTGGGGCTCTGGTGGCTTGTTACCCCACTCCCGCGCCAGATTCGGCTCGTTCCAGATCTCGTACGCCTGGATCTTTCCCCGGTAGCGCTTAGCAATAGCGTGTACGAAGTCGGCAAAATCCTGTAGCTTGTCTGGCGGGCCATCGACGGGGAAGATCTTGTCCGAGCGCGCCCACACTGGCTGATTGTCGATGCGGGCGATCACCTTCAGCCCAGCATCGCCGATCAGTCCGAGAAGACGGTCAGGCTCATTGAACTCGAACTTGCCTTTCGCGTGCGGTTCGACGTAGCGCCACTCGATGCTCTGCTTGATCCACCGGAAGCCGGCCTCGCGAGCGAGAGCCAGATCACGTTCTGCTCGCTCACTTCCCCAGAGAAATACCTGAATACCATAATCCGGGCTGGTCATCCCCTGGGGGGCCGGAGTTGGGGTAGCGGGTCGGGCCGTTGGCGTGCTCACTGCGGGGAGCGTTGGGGACGAAGGAGCGGACGTCGGAGCAGCAGTTGGTGATGATTCCGATTGGCCGGCACAGCCCTGGACGAGAATCGCGGCCGATAGGATTCCGAGCTGACCAAGCAATTCTCGGCGTGTGACCCGAGGATACAACAAAACCTCCTCGACGAGGATGCCCGGACGGAACGAGTCGATAAAGGTCGCGCATCGCGCGGTCCTGCAATCCAGCCGGGGGTTGGCATCTAGTTGGCCAACAGAGCGGGCGCATTATAGCATCGCCGAGCAGTGACTGCAACGGACGCTGGGTTGGTGGCTTCAGCCCAGAGCGTTAAACTTTCGTAAAATGTGCGGCGGTACGCTTCGAGGAGCAGGGCGGAGGCATCCGTCCGAGCTGCTTAGTCGATCTCGAGCTCGCGGTAGGCGCCATCGAAATAGAGAAGCGGGCGAGCTCCTGTCCCGTAGCCAGCCTGGACAACGCTGCCGAGGAGTACGACGTGATCGCCAGCCGGCAGCGTCGTCTCCAGGACACAATCGAACCAGGCCAGGCAATCCTCCAGGATGGGACAGCCGGTCTTGCCGAGACGGTGCCGGACGCCCTGGAATCGTGGATTGACGAGGGGAGCGCGGCCGGCAAACTGCTCGGCAAGAAACTCCTGCGAGTCGGAAAGCACGCTCACGGCAAACCGGCCGGAGGCGCTGATTGCCTGCACTGCTTCTCCTCCTCGGTCGAGGCAGATCAGGACGATGGGTGGCTCCAGCGAGACAATGCAGAAGGCAGAGACGGTTACTCCTCGTAAGCCTTCGTCAGTAGCCGTCGTCACCACGGTCACGGCCGCGGCGTGAAGTCGCCGCAGCTCGCGCATCGTCTGGCCCGATGGCGGGCGACCCGCGTCCAGAACCTCAAACGATCGCCGTGTACCGCGCCCTCCGGAACCAACGCTTATCCGTGCTCGATACTCTCCTGGCACCATGCCTCCGCGTTAGAGTGCCTGGAATGTCGACGCGGTCTCACGCAGGCGCCCGACGTGCTGCTGAACGCGCTGCTGCAAGGTCACGGCACTTGCAATCGGACGGGGCGCGGCTACCGCCTCCGCAGCTGCCACCAGAAGCGCGACGGCGCCCAGGAAGTCGCGGATGTTGATCCTCTCCGGAGCGATGACATAATCCGGGCCGACGTTGTGGTAGTTGATGAGCGGAAGGGCGACGCCGGTCGTTCGGTAGCCGGCCGCGCCAAAGGCAGTTGCCTCGCACGTCCCGCCGCTCATGAGCTGCCGCTGGACCGGAACGTCCGGTATTCGTTCGCGTGCGCTGAGAAGCAGGGCTTCGCCCTCGGGATGGAATGCGCGAGTGCGGTCGCCGACTCGGATCACCGGTCCGGACCCCGGCTGGGCACCCGGCAGCTCGCGACTGCATTCGAGCGAGACCACGATCGATTCCGGGGGCAAAATCTGCTGCTGAGCGACGAGCGCCGCTCCGACCAGCCCGATCTCTTCAGCCCGTGTGAATACGCCGAAGAAGGCTCCGTCGAGAGATAGGGCGGCGATCTCCTTGAGTGCGAGAAGAACTACCGCGACGCCAGCGAGGTCGTCGGCAGCACGCAGCGAGGCTTCTTCTCCCTCCCGCTGGAAGCCTGGGAGATCGAAGATGCCGAAATCACCCGCACGTATTCGCCCCGTGCACTCGAGCGTCAAAGATGCGACGCGCCCGGTCGCGGGGCTGACGTCATAGCCAACGACCGTCGCCGGGCTCAGCTTTCCATCCGACATCACCATCGCGCGCACCGGGCGATCGAAGCAGGCAGGTGGAACTCCTCCCAGTAGATTTGCCTGTGCCTGGTGACCGGGCCCGACCGCCGCGATCTCTAGGCCGGGATGATCGAGATGTGCGACCAGGGCAACGGGAGGTGACGTGTCCCCGTGGCGATAGGTGGCGATCAGGTCTCCGAACGGATCTACCTGGAATGGCAGGCCGATGTGCCGGAGGAAGCGCGCCACGTAGGCCGCGACACCCTCCTCGTGCAGTGGTGCGGTGGGGATCGACGCGATCTCGGAAAGAACGGTCAGGGCAAAAGCTTCGTCTGTGGCCATCTACTGAAGATCCTGCTGCAGCGGTACGACCGAGAACTGCTGGATGTACTCTTCGTACTGCTGAATCTGTCGAGCCACCTCGGCTTCATCCCACCCGAGCTCACGAGCCATCAGTGCCGCGACGGTCGGCACGACGGATCGGGCCTGGTCTCGGGCGAGCAAGGCGACGTGAGTACGGCGCGCCAGGACGTCGCCGAGCGTGCGGGCCATCTCGTGCCGTACCGCGAACACAATCTCGGCCTTGACTGCATCCAGTCCGGCGATGATCGGCTCCGCGAGCGCTGGCTCGTCGGCCGCCAGCGCCGCGACTGCCTGCCAGTTGGCTCCATATGACCGCCAGAGGTGCTGCACGGCCGCTGGAGTGAGCCAGGGCGCAGCGCTGTCGTCGGGGGGCGCCACGCGCGTCCGTCTCCGACGCAGGAAGCGACTGAAGCGCCGACGCGGCCGCTCGGGGAAGCCTCCCAGGGGTACGTCTCGCGTTCGCGATCGCGGCTTACGCCGCAGAGCACCTTGCTCCCGAAGTCGCCGCACGACGAGATCGACGACTTTGCGTCCCATCTGACGATACGTCGTCAGCTTTCCGCCCGCGATCGCGATCGTGCCATCGCTGCCTTCGAAGACCCGATCTTCACGGGAGATCTTGGCCGTACTGCCCTCGCCGCTGTCGATCAGCGGACGAAGCCCGGCCTGGACGCTGATGACATCGGCGTCGGTCAGGTGAGCCTGCGGAAACATAGTGTTGACGACGCTGAGGATGAAGTCCAGATCGGCCCGCGTCGCGCGTGGATTATCGAGCGGGCCATCGTAGTCGGTGTCGGTCGTGCCGATGAGGGTCGCGCCCTGCCAGGGAATCGTGAACATCAGACGATTATCCGGGGTGGGGAAGACCACGGCAGTGTCGCAGCCAAAGCGCTCGCGAGAGACGATGATGTGGACGCCCTTGGCCGGCCGAACACGTCGGCGTGGGGTGGGCTCCTGCGCATTGAGCACCTGATCGATCCACACACCGGCCGCGGCGACCACCGTGCGGCCCGAGACCTTGAAGACGGCCCCGTCGAGCAGGTCATGCGCGACGATCCCAGAGGCGCGGCCGTCGACGTCGACGATTTTCTCCGCCGCGACATAATTCGCCACGACGGCTCCATAGCCGACCGCTGCCTTCAGAACCTCGACGACGAGGCGCGAGTCGTCGGTGCGCGAGTCGTAGTAGACAAAGCTCGCCTTGAGGCCGCTGGGATTCAGCCCGGGCACCCGCTTGAGCGTTTCCGCGGTGCTCAGCCGACGATGGAGCTTCGTGCGGCGCAATCCCGCCATCAGGTCGTACAGCCAGAGGCCGGTATCGACGCGCCAGACTTCGAACCGCTTGTTGTAGATCGGGAAGATGAATGGGATGGGCTCGACCAGGTGGGGCGCGAGCTTCTGCAGAACCGAGCGCTCGAGAAGTGCCTCACGGGTAAGGCGGAACCGGAGCTGGGCCAGGTAGCGAAGGCCACCGTGAATGAGCTTTGTCGAACGACTACTTGTACCGCTCGCGAAATCGCTCTTCTCGACCAGGGCGACTCGCAGACCGCGCGACGCCGCGTCGAGGGCGATGCCAGCCCCGGTGATACCGCCCCCGATGATGACCACGTCGAACTGCTGGGTCCGGAGCCGGGCGATCTGCTCCTCTCGCGGTCCAAGGGACAGCGCCCGGTGCTCCGCGGCGAGAGGCGAATCGATCATCTGTCTTCTCCAGGGAGCTGACGACCGATCATTGGATCATTGGCTTGACCGGGTGAGCGACAGCGTATTCGACGATCTGGCGGCCAAGAGGCGCGGCGAACTCACCTCCGAGCTCTCCACCCTCCAGCATGACCAGTGTCAGCAGATTCGGGTGATCGGGCGGCGTATAGCCAACGAACCACGCGTGCGCCTTGGACGTTTCATTTTCGGCCGAGCCAGTCTTCGCTTCCATGGGTATCTTCGAGTCACGCCAGGCGTAGTAGGCCGTTCCCAGTGGTGTACTCGTCACGCCGCGCATCCCGTCCGTAATGTACTTCAGATTTTGCTGCGACACGGGTACGGTGCCGAGCGTCTTCGCCGAGAACGATTCTACCACAGAGCCATCCGGCCCTTTGATCTCGCTGACGAGGATGGGGCTACGCAGCGTGCCGTGGTTCGCGATCGTGGAGTATACGTTGGCCATCTGGAGCGGGGTGGCGAGAAGGTAACCCTGCCCGATGGCTAGATTTACGCCGTCGCCGTCGTACCAGGGCTGACCAATCGATTTCTGCTTCCAGGCGGGGTCAGGTACCAGACCAGGAGCATCGTCGATTCCGCTTGCCTGCGTACTCTGTCCGAGGCCGAATGCTCGGGCGAAGCTCGGCAGAATATTGGGGTCGAGCTGGTTCAGACGGAGACCCAGCGTGTAGAATGTCGGGTCACACGAGCCAGTGAGTCCCTGGATCAAGTTCAGGGTCCCTTCGGCTCGCCAGTTGTGCAAGGTAACGCCAGGGAGACCGTGCCAGTCCAGGCCGCAGTCGAAAGTCTCGGTCGGCTTAGTGACGCCCTTCTCCAGCGCTGCCGCCATCGTGATGACTTTGAAGATCGAGCCGGTCGGGTAGGTGCCCTGGGCCGCGCGGAAGAACAGCGGACGTTTCGGCCCGTTCAACTGCTTCCACTGCGCGTCGGTCATGCCGAGAACGAACAGATTCGGATCGAACGTCGGCTCGCTCGAGATTGCGAGGATACTGTTGTCCTCGGGATTCATGACGATGAGGCTTCCGCTGTGGTCGCCGAGGATCTTATTTGCCTGGATCTGGTAATTCACGTCCACCGTGGTGATGATCGTATCTCCGGGAACGGCCGCCTTCTGGGCAATCGTGCGTACCAGACTGCCATCCGAGCCAAGGATCGTCAGTGACGCACCTTTCTGCCCGGCAAGATATTTCTCGCCCCAGGCCTCGATCCCGGCGCGTCCGATCATGTCGCCAGCCTCGTAGCCTTTCTGACCCAGCTTCGCAAGGTCATCATCGGTGACCGGACTCACGTACCCCACGAAATCCGCGGTTGCTGGACCGTAGGGATAGACGCGACGTCTCCGCTCGCGCAGCGATACTCCCAGCACGTTGCCGATCTTCTGCTCGGCCACGGCTTTCTCGCTATCGGGAAGGTCCTTGATTGGCACGAACCAATCCGGCTTCGCCGATGCGTACAGCTTCTTAATATCACTCGGCGACATCTTGAGGTAGTCAGAGAGGGCCTTGAGCATCGCGCCTTCGTCCTTGATCTCGCCCGGAACGACGCCGACGGTCAGGATGGCCCCGTCCTGGGCAAGGACGTTGCCGTTGCGATCCAGAATGCTTCCCCGGGTCGGGGTGCTGGAGCTGTACCGAACCACCCGATCCGCGGTGAGGTCTTTGAAGATCAGACCGGGAGTCCAGGCAACCTTCCAGGATCCGTTCTCGAGGACCATTGGAATCTGGTTATCCTCGGAGACCTGCCCGAGAACGGCGAGATTGTAGGTGACGTGATAGGGGACGTTGACGGTCGGCGGAGAGCCGGTCGGCGTCGCATCTGGCGGGATCGTCACCGTGACGCTGACCGAGATCTGGTCGATGCCGCTGGCGATGTCGGTGTACCGTTTGACGAACTTGTCCTGCGTGATCGACGCCTTGGCGGCCGTCGAGAGCATCTGGTACATGTCGGCGTATTTCCCCGCCTGCCACGACTGCACGTACTGATCGACCGCGTTCTTCAGCGCATCGGGGGAAGGGGTCGCAGTCGGCGGGGCAACGGTGGCGACCGGTCGCGATGCCGTGGGCACGGACGTCGTGACCGCACCGGCGGGAGTCCCGGGGGACGACGGGGCCGTCGTCGCGGTCCCGCCG
>CADDYW010000088.1 GCA_902810745.1 Chloroflexota bacterium
GGGGCTGTGCTGGTCGATGACGGTCGTGATGAAGATCGATTTGGTGGGACCGGCTCGCCGTGGCCTGGCGATGGGGCTGAACGAAGCGGCCGGCTACGGCGCGGTGTCCGTCGCGGCGCTCGCGTCGGGCTACCTCGCAGCCGCCCACGGGTTCCGACCCGCGCCTTTCTACCTCGGAATCGCCTTCGCCGCCGCTGGCCTGATTCTCTCGACCGTATTCGTCCGCGAGACCCACGGCCACGCGCGGCACGAAGCGAGTCTGGTGGCAGAGAGTCGCGATGAGAGCCCCACGCCAGCGGCTCGAACGACGGACGAAGCCAGGCCGTCCTTCGGCCAGATTTTTCTCATCGCTAGCTGGAAGAATCGCGATCTGTTCGCGGTCAGCCAGGCTGGCCTGGTCAACAACCTGAACGATGGAATGGCCTGGGGTCTGTTCCCGCTCTTCTTCGCTGCCGCGGGGCTCTCCCTGCCCCGAATCGCGGTGCTGACTGCGCTTTACCCGGCGGTGTGGGGAATCGGTCAGATCGCCACCGGTGCGTTGTCTGATCGACTCGGACGGAAGGGCCTGATCGTCGGCGGAATGTGGGCACAGGCCGGAGGCATTGGCGTGGTCGTGCTGACAAGAAGCTTCGACTGGTGGGTAGTCGGGATGGCCCTGCTCGGCCTGGGAACGGCACTCGTCTATCCCACGTTGCTGGCCGCGATCTCGGACGTTGCGCCTCCGACCTGGCGCGCCTCGGCTGTCGGAGTGTACCGTCTCTGGCGGGACAGTGGATACGCCGTCGGAGCACTCCTGGCGGGCGCGCTTGCCGACCGGCTTGGCCTCTCCTGGGCAATTACCAGCACCAGCGTCCTCACCTTCGCGTCTGGTGCGATTGCCCTGGCTCGCTTGCGCGAGACGCTGCCGTCCACGGCCCGGCGTAAGCCACCCGCACCACTGAACCCGGTGCCAGGCATGGGAGCCAGGTCATGAGGAAAGATGAATACCTTCGTCAGTGTAGCCACGTCGGCGCGGAGGGATCGCGGCTGACGCCGCTTCCGGATCGACGCGAGGTGTTTCGACTTCACGTTTGAAGCGGAGACGGAGCGTCATTTCCGGATCGATCGTCTCCCGCGGCGATGCCGGGTTATGATGAGCGGGACGTCAGATCGCTTCCGACGGCGGCCGTCAGGCCGTCCTGCGCAAGTGGCCATCTGAGAGGCGCAGGTTTTCAGGAGGTCGACGAAAAAACCCTGATCATCCCCGCGCCGTGGCCCGGGACGCCAGCCGAGTACTGGCAGCACTTTTACGACGTTGCCGTGCCACTCCGTCCCCTCTTCGACAGCCTTCAGCCTGAGGAGTTCCAGCAGGCCAGGGTGGAGGCGGTCGACCTGCTTGGCGCCAACTATGACGGAAGCGTCGTCCAGACGACCATCGCCATCGTCGTCGCATCGGGGACGCGGTAGCATCTCGACGGGTCAGGGGAGGACACGATGTACGGGACAGTCGCGCGTTACCGGCTCAAGCCAGGGATGGAGGAACGGCTCCTGGACTTCGAGCGCGAAATCCGGGAGGTCAAGCTTCCCGGGCTCGTCGCCGAGTTCACCGTCCGTTTGGACGAAGATCCCAACGTGTACTACGAGGTAGTCGTCTTCGAGAGCCGCGAGGCGTATCGCGCGGTTGCCGAGTCGTCCGAGCAGGACGCCCGCTACCGCGAGCTCCGTACGCTGCTCGAGGGGCCGCCGGAGTGGCACGACGGTAACGTCGTCCACCTCGTCCGATAGCCCTGGCAGCTCGCCCTTCCCCCGAAGGTGGCCGTCGAACCGCCGCCACGTCCGTCCTGGTCGTCGCGGCTCACAGAACTGACATTCCTTCGAGGGCGAAGGCGACTGCACCCAGCAGGCCGACGTCGTCGCCCAGCTGCGAGCGCACAATGCCAACGCGACGGGCATAGACGTCCATCGCACGTTCGCGGATAGCCCGCCGCAGGGCGGGCTCGAGCAGACTCCAGGCAGCTGCGACTCCGCCGCCGATGACGATGATCTGAGGATCGTACAGGTGCATGATATTCGCCAGGCCAACGCCAAGATTGTACGCTGCCCACTCGAGCACGCTCTGCGCCAGCTTGTCCCCCTGCTCGGCCGCGTCGACGACGTGATGTGCCTCGAGCGCCTCCAGGTTTCCGTCGATCCGGGCGAGCAAGGTTGAGGTCACACCGCTTGCGAGGCGATGCGCAGCCTCCCGCGCAATGGCAGTCCCCGACGCCATCGCTTCCAGGCACCCGTGGTTCCCGCAGCTACAGAGAGGTCCGTTTAGATCGATGGTCATATGACCAATCTCGCTAGCACCTCCCCACGCACCCAGGAGAAGCGTGTCGGCATTGATCACGCCTCCGCCAACGCCAGTACTCATCGTCACGTACACGAGGTGACTGAGTCCACGCCCGGCGCCGAACCGGTGTTCGGCGAGAGCAGCGAGATTGGCGTCGTTACCCAGCAAGACGGGGACGGTGAGCTCCTCTTCGAGGATCGACTTGAGGGCGACGTCGCCCCATCCCGGCAGATTCGGTGGGCGGTAGACCACTCCCTTCCACGGATCGACCGGTCCTGGAACGGCGACGGCGACCCGCTCCAGGCACGGCAGCGGCAGTGGCTCGAGGACGGCCCGGATCTCGGCGACTATTCGTGCAAGCACGGCATTGCGCCCTTGCTCGGCGCGCGTCGGCACCGTGCGGCGGCGGACGATCACGCCCGCGCGATCGGCGAGTGCAACGCGTAGCTTGGTCCCTCCAACGTCCACGCCAACAACGTATCGTTCCTGCTCGTCAGTCATGGTGCCTCCCCGCCTCGGCCTATCTCGGTGCCCTTTCTCTCGACGTTAGACCTTCGTGAAGACTTTTGGCTTGGACAGATCAAGCAACGTACAATTGTCTCGTCGCCGGTCGTCGATCGACGCGACGCCGAGGGCCACGGGCCCGCGCAACCAAATATCGGACGGTATCTTCGAACTATGCAGTCCAGCCTCGATGGTGCACTCTCCGGTCCACGCTTCCGCTGGGTCGTCCGCGAACAGGCGCCGCTCGACCATCTGCACGCCTTCGACGGGATTCCTCCGTTGCTCGTTCAGCTTCTCTGGAGTCGCGGGATCCAGGAACCGGACGACGTCCTCACGTTCACGCGCGGGGCCGACGGACCCCTCCACCCGCCATTTTTGATGCGCGGAATGCCGGAGGCGGTTGATCGCCTTCTCCAAGCGCGGGAGAGCGGCGAAGTTGTCGCCGTGTACGGCGATTACGACGTCGACGGAGTGACCAGCCTGGCGATGCTCTCGCTCTGCTTGCACGAGGCCGGCATCGCCGTGAGGAGATTTGTGCCACGACGAGACGTGGAAGGATACGGGTTGAACGCAGACGCACTCCGTCATCTGCGCGACGAAGGTGCGTCCCTCGTCGTCGCGGTCGACTGCGGTATCTCCGGCCACCGTGAGATCGAGTTCGCCCGCACGATCGGTCTGGACGTGATCGTAGCAGATCACCACCACGCGCCGCCGGCCCTCCCAAACGCCGTCGCGGTGATCAATCCCAAGCAGCCTGGCTGCCCGTATCCGTTCAAAGACCTGTCTGCCGTCGGGATTGCATACAAGCTGTGCCAGGCACTGCTCGAGCGGCTCGGGCTCGGCGCCGAGACCGCCGACCAGTGGCTCGATCTCGTCGCGCTTGGGACGGTCGCCGACGTGGTTCCCCTCGTGGGCGAAAATCGCGTTCTGGTCCTTCGCGGGCTGCCACGCCTCAATCCCCCGCGCCGCGTGGGAGTGCGGGCACTGGCGCGACAGGCAGGCCTGGCCGAAGGGAAGATCGACGCACGTGCTATCGCCTTCATCCTCGCCCCCCGCTTGAACGCGGCGGGGCGTCTGGCTGACGCGGAGGCCAGCGCGCGTCTCCTGCTCACGGAATCCGAGCACGAAGCCGCATCGCTCGCAAAGCTGCTGGAGGACACGAACCAGGAGCGACAGCGGCTGACCGATGCTGCCCTGGCTCGAGCGCGAGAAGCCATCCGCGCAAGCGGAGAGATGCCAAAGCTTCTGCTGATCGCCGACCCCGACTACCCGTCGGGGATCGTCGGACTCGTCGCGGCGCGGCTGGTGGAGGAGTTCTGGCGTCCCGCGTTCGTCGCCGAGGTCGGAGAAGAGGTGACCCGTGGCTCGGCGCGAAGCATCGACGGCTTCCACGCGGCCGAGGCGCTCGCCCGGTGCTCCGAGATCCTCACCCGCCACGGCGGACACGCTCGTGCCGCTGGCTTTACCGTAGCGACCAGGGACCTCGGCGAGCTGTGGCGACGGCTCCTGGCAATCGCGACGACCGAGATCTCGGACGCCGACGTCGAGCCGCGCTTGGTCATCGACGCCGAATTACGGCTGAGAAAGCACGACGCGTCGCTGTACCAGACGATCCATCAGCTCGAGCCTTTTGGATTCGGAAATCCCACGCCCCTCTTTCTCAGTAGCGGGCTCACAGTCGTTGGAGCGCGAATCGTCGGTCGCGAGCCGCCCGGACATCTGAAGCTCACGCTTCGCGATGGATCGACCACCTGGGATGCCATCGGTTTCAATCTCGGTGATCGGCTCGCCGGCCTTGGAAAGTGCCTGGACGTCGTCTACACCGTCGAGCGGCACGAGTGGAACGGTCAATCCTCGACGCGGCTGAGAATAAAGGATCTGCGATCAGCCGTAGCTTAAAGGTTGACAATGATATTAGCAATGTTTATACTTGCCGTAGAAGTCTAGACCCGAGGGCGCCACCAGTGGATACACCAAACCAGGACGAGCCGTGCTACATCATCAGCGTAGCAGCGCGTCTGGTGGACATGCATCCACAGACCTTGCGCTACTACGAGCGACTCGGATTGATCGAGCCATCTCGCTCGAGCGGGAAGATTCGCCTGTACTCGGCACGCGACATCGAACGGCTGCGGCAGATTCACAACTACGTCAACGATCTGGGAGTGAACCTGGCCGGAGTCGAGATCATCTTGAATCTGACCGAAAAGCTGGCCGAGATGGAGGCCGAGATTCGTCGGCTGCGGGCTGCTCTTGAAGCCCGTGAAGCTCAGAATCCGCGGCCTGGCCAGGAAGGAACCGAAGATGGGATTTGAGCGCTTCACCGAGCGTGCCCAGGAGGCCCTGGCGCGCGCTCAGCAGCTTCTCCAAGAATTGCGTCACAATCAGCTCGACGTGGAGCACCTGCTCCTCGCTCTGCTGGACCAGCAGGAAGGCCTGGCGGTCGAGATTCTCGAGCGCCTCGGCGTCGACGTTGACGCCTTCCGACACCGGATCTGGGAGGCACTGGAGAACAGCCCCCGCGTGTACCAGGCCGGTGGCGTTGGCCAGGTCTACATGACTCCCCGGCTGAAGTTCGTCTTCGACCGGGCCATCGAGGAGGCAAACCGTCTCCGCGACGAGTACGTTAGCACCGAGCATCTTCTGATCGCCATCGTCGCCGAGCGCGACGGAACATCCGCCCGACTGTTCCGCGCGATGGGCGTCGACACCGAGAAGGTCTACCGCGCCCTCGCCGAGATCCGCGGGACGCAGCGGGTGACCGATCAGCGACCGGAGAGCAAGTACCAGGTACTGCAGCGGTACAGCCGCGACCTGACCGAGCTCGCGAGAGCCGGCAAGCTCGACCCGGTCATCGGACGGAACGAGGAGATCATGCGCGTCCTGCAGGTCCTGTCACGACGGACGAAGAACAATCCCGTGCTGATCGGAGAACCGGGCGTCGGCAAGACGGCCATCGTCGAGGGGTTGGCCCAGCGGATCGTGAGCGGCGATGTCCCGGAGCCGCTGCGCCACAAGCGCGTGATCGCGCTGGATATGGGCGCGCTCGTCGCCGGTTCCAAGTTCCGCGGTGAGTTCGAGGAACGCATGAAGGCGGTGATGGACGAGATCCGCCGGGCGCAGGGTGAGATCATCCTGTTCATCGATGAGCTGCACACGGTCGTCGGAGCGGGCGCCGCCGAAGGGGCGATCGACGCGTCGAACATGATGAAGCCAGCGCTTGCCCGAGGTGAGCTGCAGTGCGTCGGCGCAACGACGCTGGATGAGTACCGCCAGCACATTGAGAAGGACGCGGCGCTCGAGCGTCGCTTCCAACCCGTCTTCGTGGGCGAGCCCAGTGTCGCCGACACGATTGAGATGCTCCGCGGATTGCGCGACAAGTACGAAGCGCACCACAAGATCAAGATCACCGACGAGGCGCTGGTCGCGGCCGCCGAGCTGTCCGATCGCTATATCAGCGACCGATACCTGCCCGACAAGGCCATCGACCTGATCGACGAGGCAGCTGCCAAGGTCCGCCTGCAGCTGTTCAATCTGCCGCCGGACCTGCGTCAGCTCGAAGATCGCCTGGAGCGCCTGCGCGCCGAGGAGGAAGCGGCTGGTCAGGCGCGGGAGTACGAGCGGGCTGCTCGCCTGCGACAGGAAGCCATCCAGCTCGAGCAGGAGTATAGCCAGAAGCGAAACCAGTGGAGACTCGAACGCGATATCGACGAGGTCGTCGACTCGGATGATGTCGCCGAGCAGGTCGCGAAGTGGACCGGTATTCCGGTCAGTCGCATGCTGGAGACCGAGGTCGAACGTCTGGTACATATGGAGGAGCGACTGCACCAGCGCGTCGTCGGGCAGGACGAGGCGATCCAGGCGGTGTCCGATGCGATCCGCCGGGCTCGATCCGGCCTGAAAGACCCGCGGCGGCCGATCGGATCGTTCCTGTTCCTCGGCCCGACCGGCGTGGGCAAGACCGAGCTAGCACGCGCGCTCGCCGAGTTCCTGTTCGACAGCGACGAGGCGATGACCCGCGTGGACATGTCCGAGTACATGGAGCGGCACGCGGTCTCCCGCATGATCGGCTCTCCGCCGGGCTATGTCGGCTACGACGAGGGTGGTCAGCTGACCGAGTCGGTCCGCCGACGACCGTACCAGGTCGTCCTGTTCGACGAGATCGAGAAGGCGCATCCCGACGCCTTCAACATCCTGCTTCAGGTCCTGGACGACGGGCGCCTCACCGACGGGCACGGTCGGACGGTCGACTTTAAGAATACGGTCGTGATCATGACGTCCAACGTCGGGACCCAGCACGTGCGGCGGAACGCACCGATCGGCTTCCGAACCTCCGAGGCGCAGGAGCGCGAGCACATTCGCGACCTGATCCTCGAGGATCTGCGACGAAACTTCCGACCGGAGTTCTTGAACCGAATCGACGAGGTGATCATCTTCGAGGCCCTGACGCGGGAGCAGATCCACCAGATCGTCAATCTGCTCGTGGCCGATCTGCAACGGCGCCTGACCGACCACAAGCTGACGATCGAGCTGACCGATGCTGCTCGCGACTGGCTGGCGCGCGAAGGCTACGATGCGAATTACGGAGCACGTCCGCTTCGGCGCACGATCCAGCGTCGTATCGAGAACGTGCTGGCGAAGCAACTGCTGACCGGCGAAATCCGGGACGGCGATACGATTCTCGTCGACGCCAACGATGAGGGTCTCACCTTCTCGACGCGTCGCGAGGAGACCGCTACCGCGGCAGCTTCCTGACGTCAAAAAGAGGCAGGCGCAGAGCTTCGCGCCTGCCTCTTTTTGTTTTCGGAGGATGAGAGTGGTTCGACCTCTGCGAGTATCCCCGTGGGCGATCGCGGTCCTGGCCCTGTCGGTGATCTCGTGCGCACCGACCGCGACGACGCGCCCCTCGCCGCTTTCGACCGGCACGATCCGGTCTGGACCCTCGCCAACGCCGACGGCGCTCGCGGTCGCGACGGAGACGCGTCCGACGCCGACGCTCCCCAGGCCGACGAATACGCCGATTCCTCGCGCAACGGCGACGCCGACCGTGGGTGTCGCGCAGCTCGCGCCCGCGGTCACCGCGGCAGCCGCGGCCTTCCGAGCTTCGATCCCAGCGGGCGGCGTCCTCTCCGAGTCCCAGGCGTCGAAGGCACAGCAGGCACTCGAAGCGGCCGTGACGGCATTTGTGCGCTCCGGAGCACTGGATGATCCGCGACTGATCGATCAGTTCGCCCGGGCGCTGAGTCTACCGGACCAGGAGCCCGCGTCAGTACTTTCGGCCGACCTCGATGGCGATCAGCAGCGTGACGTGATCGTCGGCGTGCCGATCAAACGGCTGGAGCCGGTGATCGCGCTGCACGGTCAGGCAGCGACGCCCCTTCTGCCAGATCCGGCCCAGCTAACTGCCTCCGCTCCCGCGCTCACGAAGCTGGTCGAGATTCGCAGCTTCGCGGGAAGCTCGCGACCGTTCATTGTTCTGACACGCGCCACCGAGGGAGCCAGCGCCACGGTCACCGAAATCTTGATCGTCGGCTGGCGTGACAATCAGCCCAGGCTTCTGTTCAACCAATCGATCAGCGATTGGGCTGGCACGGCCACCTGGAGGATCCTGCCTGATCAAACGGTTGAGCTGACGTGCCCCGCGTTTGGCGTCTACGATCATAAGCTTCTCCCGCACCCTCGCCAGACGAGATCCTACCGCTGGAATGGCACCTCATTCGCGCTGATCTCTCGGCACACTGATCCGCCGACGACCCGCCGCGAGATGATAAACCTCGGGGAGGCCGATTTCTTCGCGGGTGATTTTGCCCGCGCGACGACGCGCTTTCGCGCCGTGATCGAAAGCTCCTCGCTGACCGACGAAGAAGGCGTGCAGGTGGACTGGCCCGATTTTGCGCGGTTTCGTCTCGGCCAGATCGCTGCGCTTTCGAACCAGCAGGCAGATGCAGAGCGATGGCTCGAATCTGCTGCCCGGGCGCCCGCACCGCTCGGCAGCCTGGCCAGGGCCTTTCTCGATGCCGAGCGAACCGGGGGACCCGCGGCGGGATTTGCCGCGGTCCAGCACAGTAATGTACCCGACCTGTTCGATCACTCCCAGATGGGCAATCTCGACTTTCCCATCCGCCTCGGTCCGCTGGGCGCACTGGGCGAGGGGGTCGCCTCTGAGCTGAATCAGGGATTCGATCCGGCACACGTGCAGGCGTCTCAGCTGGCCGCTCGCCTGTCCCGGTCAGGAATACAGGCGACGAACGTCACGGTCGCCGACCTCGACGGAGATGGCTCGGTCGAGGTGGCCATGATCATCCCATTCGGTCATCGCGAGCAGACACTCTGGCTGTTTGTCCACGAGGGTGGACGGTGGCACGCGATCGCCACCGTCCAGGCGCCAAACGGTCTTGCTGGAATCCAGGACGCGGGCGACCAGAAGGCTATCGCCGTCCTCTCACCGCCAGGAGCGACCCCCGGGAAGACACTGCTATTCTGGGACGGGCACCAGGTGACTGCCAGTGCCAACGGAACCTCCACACGAGCTCTCGTGCCTACCAATTTTGTCACGGGCGATGGCACCTGTCCCGTCGCGGAGGACACGGGATCACCCTGATCCGTCGACAGTAATCCACTGCCAGGGCGCGTGGCAACCTGACGAATTTGCGCGCGACCGCACCATTCAGCTTGACAGAAGGTCTAGCCGCTCCTATCCTCACTCCACTGATCGCGTCGTGCGGAGGTGTTACGAGGTGGATTCGACGAATCTCCGTTCTCGGCGCCTCTTCCTCATCTCCTCGTCGGTCCTCGTGTGCGCTGGCTGCAGCACGATTCCCTTCGCGGCAGGCGGCAAGAGCACCCCGCTCACCCCTAGGCAGACCCTCGACACGTACTTCTCGTATCTGGGCAGCAGTCGCTACACCGACGCGGAGCGTATGATGACGACGGCATTTCGCGAGCGCCTGGGTCAGGAGGGCATGTCTGCTTTGCTCCACTCGGTGAGGTCGGCGCGCGTCACCGAGGCCGTCGACGCCGTCGAATGGGCCAATCGTCTTGGGGCACGCCTGCCCGCGCCACCGGCTGATCGACGGGAATTTCTCGTCACGCTCGAGATATCGCCCTCTCCCGAGGGCGCCCGATCCTGGAGCGCGGGTACGAACCGCCGCTTCATCGATCTAGTCCGCCAGAACGGATCCTGGAAGATCGACGCCATCGGCGTCAGCCCGGGGATCCTCGTCACCGGTGAGCCCGTACGTGCCGATAATCAGGTAGCCGTCGTTCTCCCGGTCGCACCACTTCGCCTCGGCCCCGCGCCAATCGATCGGGCGATCTACACGGCACGCCAGAACGCGGTGGACCGTGGTGCCATCGCCTGGGCAACCGATCCCATCGAGGTCGTACACCACGACGGGCCGTCTTTTGGGCTGAATCCGGATGATCCAGCCCAGATCGTGCGACGCGATGCCGATCCCGCGTCACTCGTGCCCCGTGTCCTGGTCCAGGTGCGCCAAGGAGACAGCCAGTACCTCGTTACATTGATCCAGCCAATCAGATCCGGCGAGGGTGGCATCTGGGCCATCGCGGAGGTCGAGGCCTACGGGTCGATCCCGCCGTGAGGCGAAGGGCGGATCAGCCGAATCAATCGATCCGGGAAGTCGATGGTGACCCCGGCCACTCCCGCCGCGAGCGCCCGTCGCATGAGCTCCTGATCTCGCAAACCCCACGCTCGGACGTTCAAACCGACTGCCTGTATCTGTGCAACGAGCGCGGCATCGACACGCCGCGCGTTCACCGAGACCTCGTACAGACCGGCCGTGCGCGCGAGCGCCGCTTCCTGCTCGGTCCAATCGTGTACGAGCCAGCAGGTTCGGATCGTGGCAAGCCGACTGACGTTGACTACCCACGCGAGCTCGAATGACGTGAACACCACCTGATCGAGCAGACCACGCTCACGAACCATCTCCAGCGCCTGGCTCTCGATCCCGGGCGCCTTGAGCTCGAGATAGAGCGGACAGACTCGACCGTAGCGATCGAGGAACGATGCAAGCGATGAAATTCTCTGTCCGGCGAACCGTGGATGCTTGGACACACCAGCGTCGAGCGATTGAACTGACGCCCACGATAGCTCGGCAATCGCACCGTGACCATCCGTGGTGCGATCGACTCGCGAATCGTGGAGAAGCACGATCACGCCGTCGCGCGTAGCACGGAGATCGGTCTCGATCGCGTCGGATCCCAGGGAGACGGCCAGGTCGAAGGCGGCTTCGGTGTTCTCTGGCGCGTAGGCCGATGCGCCTCGGTGAGCAATAACGATCACGGCCTGGACCCCCGATTCGTTGAACAAGTCTCGATTCGCGCGTAGAATCGTGCTGCTAGAATATCATGCGTTTGATGAGGGAATGAACCACCATGGCCGTGGGGGGCACGAACCTTGGCGGCGAATTCGAGCGCCGCTTCTACCAGTTTGCCGATATCACCATCAGGCTAGCGCACGCTGAACCAGCCGAGCGCGCCGCGGCACTTCAGGAAGTGTACGGTCGACACATCGGATACATTCTGTCGTTGCTGGCCGGCATGGCGGAAGAAGGGGACTTCAACGGCTGGACGAGCGAAAAGCCGAGCCAGAACCTCGAGCTACAGATTCTTAACCGGGCGAAGCAGCACCTCGCCGAAAGGCAGGCCAAGCAGACCTACCGCTGAGCAAGAGATAGAGTTTCGTGCGAGCGGAGGCCGTCGGGGAATAGCTTCGCCGTGCAGTGGCGGCGACGGTCCAACGGTTGATCGTGGCTCCCTGGCTGACTCAGCAGAAACACTGGGTGTGGCATACGCGGGGTCCGGTCAGGACCGGATGCTGTGCTGATTCGTACTCAACCGGCCCGATCGCGAATCGCGAGATTCGTGGCTCCCGACGGCTGACGCCGCGAGTCGACCTACCAGAGTCCCAGCATCGCCTTGACCTCATCCGACGCCATCGTCCGTGGGTCCCAGGGCGGATTGAAGGTAATGTCCACGTCGACGTGCTCGACCTCGGGCAATGCCGATAGAACCGACTCGACCTGACTGGTGATGAAGGGGCCGGCCGGGCAGAACGGCGTCGTCAAGGTCATGGTGACCTTGATCGTATGGTCCTTGACCTCGGTATCGTAGACGAGTCCCAGGTCCATGATGCTGAGCCCAATCTCCGGATCCTCGACGACCCTGAGCGCCTCGCGGATTTGCTCCTCGCTTGGCATTGGCATCAGGCTCTCTCCTTTTCAACCTCGTGCGCAAGAAGGATTGCCTCGGCAATCTCACGCATAGACTTGCGCGTGTTCATCGATAGTTTCTGGATCTTCCGGAATGCTTCGGCTTCCTTGAGCTCCTGCGTGTCCATGAGGATCCCCTTCGCTCGCTCGACGAGCTTTCGTGTCTCGAGGGTATCGCGCAAACTCTGCGCCTCCTTCTCCAGGACGCGGAACTCCTTGAAGCGTGACAGAGCGATCTCGATCGCAGGCACCAGCTCGGACTCGCGGAATGGCTTGACGATGTAGCCGACGACACCAGCCTCCTTCGCGCTCTCGACCAGCTCGGTCTGGCTGAAGGCGGTGAGGAGGAGCACTGGTGCAATTCTCTCTTCGGTGAGGATCTTGGCCGCGGCGATACCGTCAAGATCGGGCATCTTGATATCCATGATGACTAGATCGGGTTTCAGCTCGCGCCCCAGGTTCACGGCGCTGAGCCCATCGCCAGCCTCGCCCACCACGAGATAACCAAGCCCGGTGAGCATTTCCTTGAGATCCATGCGGATGATCGACTCGTCGTCAGCGATCACCACCCGCGTCTGCCCCATTGTGTCTTTTCCTCCCGCCACTTTTCTCTGCTGGTCTGTCAAGAGGCCGCTCGAGGAAGCGGTCAGGCTGGGCCAGCTCCTGGAAGGATACGGGCTGCGACGATGCAGCGCAGCAACCCTTCTTTGCTGCCCGGCAAGACGATACACTCCACCGCGTCTCGATTGACAGAGTACCGATTCCACTTCCTGCCGAAAGATGCGAATGGCTTCGGATCTACTCCGTGCGTGGAAACGAGACAATCGCCTTCGCGCCGCCGCCCTCACCGTCCACCAGCGCGAATGTCCCCTTCAGATCCTCGTGGACGAGCGTCTGGACAATGTGCAGGCCGAGGCTGCCGGCACTCCGCGGATCGAATCCGGGCGGAAGTGCCTCTCCATCATCGGCCACCTCCACGACGACGCGATCATCATCCGCCGATAGCCTGACGTGCACGCTTCCCTCGTTGGCCGACGCGAATCCGTGCTCGACCGCGTTGTGAAGGAGCTCATTGATCACCAGGGCACACGACGTCGCTTGCTGGGTCGGCAGATGAACGCTGTCCGAATCGAGCAAGAAGCGGATACGCTTCTCGGGATCCACGATTCCACGACTGACTTCCGAGATAATACGCTGGGTAACTTCCTGCATCTCGATCTTGGTGGCATCCTGGTGTGCGAGGAACTCGTGAATCACGGCGATGCTGAGGATTCGATTGATCGTCTCCTGAAGCATCGCGCTCACCTCCGGAGAGCCAGTCCGGCGAGCCTGGAGCCGCAACAGCGACGCGATCGTCTGCAGGTTATTCTTTACCCGATGATGGATCTCCTTGATCATCGCTGATTTGATCCTGAGCTCGCGCTCTTTCTGGGACTCCTCGGTGACGTCGTGAATCGTGAGAATCACCTGATCCCGCGGCTCCGCTCGCCCCATCACCAGCCGCCAGAGGCGATCGGTACCCTGACCCATGAGTGGAATCGCGCGCTTCAGCCAGGTGTACGGTCCCTCCTGCACCACCTGCTCGACGCACGCACCGGATTCGAGCGCCTTGAAGAAGACCCCTTCATCGGTCCGCAGGCTGCCGATATCGTGGTGCAAGAGGCTGTGCGTGTATCCAATCTTTCGGTAGAGCTGCTCGGCGACCGAACTGATGTACACGATCTGTCCTTCGGCGTTCACCACCATCGGACCATCGTGCTCGCTCAGCCGGCTCAGGTTTTCGGAGCCTTCGAGTTGACCTGCGATGACGATCGACCGCAGTCGGTCGATCGCGCGTCGAAACACGGCACTCTTTCGCTTCTGGCGCTCGCTTTCGACCAGCCCTATCTCGATCGCCAGCGCTCCGATGACCTGAGTGCCTGACTTAACCGGATAGACGTCCTGAACGGTCGGGTGACCTTGCACGAGAAGCCGGTGAATCCGACTCGACGTACTACCCCGAGTGATAGCGCGGATGACCGATGGCTCTTCCGAGTGTCGGACGATCCGTCCGACAAGCGACTCGGGGTAGATCGGCGGAACAGTGTGCGGTTTTGCCTCCGCGATCACACCCGCGGTGAGGGGCTCATCTGCTGGCTTGAACAGCAAAACATCGCCACGCGCCAGGTCTGCCAGGATCGGCAAGCAGCGGGCGATCCGCCCAAGAACAGCCTCGTCCTCCTCGGTTAGCGGGGCGGCGCTATGTCCGTGCAGGCCTACCAGTGTTTTCGTCGCCCGGTCCTCATCGACTCTCGGACGGATCAGCAACCGAACTCAAAGGATTCCGCGCCAGGCAACCCTTTTCGCTTGCCCGCCCGTTTTGAGTATTGGAACACGTTCATTTTGCGATTATAGCTAATGCTTGATCGAATGACAACTGAGACAGCGCGGTAGAGTGCCCGGAGGAATCCGCGCAAAGGTCAGGGGGATCGACCGGAAAGCAATGCAGCCGTATTCTCAGCCGTCGCAGTTACCATAACAACCGGTCTGGCGCCCGTCAGGAGACTGACCTGGACGCGCCACCCGGCAGGCCGTGGGAGACGATTCGGGTTCGGCGAGCCGCCTGCCACGATCTGGCCTGTGCTGCCCAGACGATCCCCCGATGCGCCGCTGGGGCTGCCAGCGGATCACACCGGCCCGCTCCTGGAAGTGCGTTCGAGCCGCGTCCGCGCGGACTCTGCCCTCTGAAAGGCTAACTGGGCGGATGGTGCGCTCCGCGCTGCACGGCACGCGGAAGAGCACCTCCGGGCGGTCGCGCGCCCGTGTCCTGGCGCGGGAGCAGCGGGCTGGATCGAGAATCCCCGCGAGGAGCTGCAGGACGGGCAGGGAGATGCGCGGCTCGAGGTCGCGTGTCTGCTCCCCCCGCTGACGGCGGAGGCGGCCACGCCGGTGGCGGCGACCTGCACCTGTCTCGCCGCGCGGCGGCCGATAATCGACGAGCCGCGCCTTTGCGCCACGGGCGGCCAGACTGGCAGTGGCACCGCCGAGGGCGTCTGCAAGCCGCTGGTGAGACGGCGCGAGAAGGAGCCCGGGATGCTTTGGACGGCACCCGGTTCCCAGGCGATCGGCAGCTTGCGCGCTGCCCGATCGAGCTGCCGTTGGGAGGGAGCCGTCGGGGTGGCTCGCGCCGCCCGGCTACCACAAAATACTGCACGCACCCTGGTGGCCGATCGATGCCAGGGCCTTCGCGATCCCGCGTCGACCCCTCAACCCTTGATCGCCCCGGCGGTCAGGCCCGCGACGTAGTGCTCGACGAAAAATGAGTAGATGATCGCGACCGGGACCGAACCGAGGACCGCCGCGGCCATGAGCTGCCCCCAGAAAAAGATATCGCCGCGAATCAACTCGGCGATCGCTCCGACGGGAACCGTCCGAATGTAGCTCTTGGTCAGGAAGATGAGGGCATAAAGGAACTCGTTCTCCGAAAGGGTGAAGGAGAAAATCGCGGCCGAGAGTAAGCCCGGGATCGAGAGGGGAAGCACCACGCGGATCATCGCGATAAAGCGACTTGCTCCGTCGATGCGCGCCGCGTCCTCTAATTCACTCGGGACACTCTTAAAGTAGCCCATGAGCAGCCAGGCACAGAACGGGATCAGAAATGTCGGATAGGTCAGGATCACCGCGTAGAGCGAATCGACGAGCCCGAGCCGGTAGATCAGCTGAGCCATCGGGATGAACAGCAACGTCTGTGGCACCAGGTACGTCGCCGCGATCGACAGAGCGATCAGCGCAGCTCCAGGAAAGTTCATCCGAGCGAGCGGATAGGCACCCATTGCCCCGAACACGAGCGAGATCGCGGTTGCCACGGTCGCCACGAGCAGCGTGTTGACCGTCCAGATCAGAAAGTGCGTTTGGGTGAGCAGCGCGACGTAGTGGGTGAGCGTCGGGGCGTAGATGATCAAGGGCATGACCTGGGTATTGTACAGCTCCTGGTTTGGCTTGAGCGACGTGACGATCATCCAGTAGAACGGAAACATCAGGACGACGAGCAGCACGCCAAGGGGAAGATACAGACGTACGAGACGGACGTGCCAGGTGTGTTCTCCAACCATGTCAGCCCGTCACTTTCGCCGCAAATAGAGGCTCAGCGCCGCGATGACGAGCAGCAGCGGCGGGAACATCGAGAGTGAGATCGCTGCCCCTTGTCCAATCTGACCTGCTCCTACCGCGACGTTGAAGGCGTACGTGGCAAAGATCTGGGTCGCGTTTGCCGGACCGCCGCCGGTCAGGACGTACACCAGCTGAAAATCAGAGAAGGTCCAGATGACCGAGAACATCGTCGTGATGATCAGCACCGGCTCGATCAGCGGCAGGGTCACGTTGCGGAAGCGCTGATAGGCGGCCGCGCCGTCGATGGCGGCGGCCTCGTGCAGCTCCTGTGAGATCGTCTGAAGCCCGGCGAGAATCGTGATCGCGTAGAACGGGGTACCGCGCCAGACGTTGGCGATGATCACCGATACCATCGCCAGATCGCCATTGCCGAGCCAGGATGGGCCGACGCTCGCCAATCCGCTATGCACGAGAAGCCAGTTGACCACGCTGAGAGTTGGATCGAAAATCCACATCCAGGCGACCGTGCTCAAGGCAGTCGGGACTATCCAGGGAAGCAAGACTATCGCACGGATCGCGTTTCGTAGGCGGAACTCCTGGTTCATCACGAGCGCCAGGCCGAGGCCCAGGGCAAGCTTCAGAACGGTCGACCCGCCCGTGTAGACGAAGGTGTTGCGGGTGGTCTGCCAGAAGACTGGATCACGGGTATTGGCGACGAAGTTCTGCAATCCTACGAAGATGCCGGGTTGGCCCACGACGCGTTGCTCGAGGCTGAGATAGATGCCGTAAAAGAACGGGTAGGCGACGAAGGCGAGCAGGAACAGAACCGCCGGTGCCAGCATGAGCCAGCTAAAGACCGCCTCCCGTTCCACGACCTCGCCAATCGCCTCACGCCAGCGGCTCAGGACGATTGCCCGGGTAACCGTTCTGGTTTGGACCGCCATGCTTTGCCTCTCTCGCTATCCGCGCCTGACGCCTCCGGGGCTGCCCCGAGCCGCCCGGACGGGCGTACTCTGTTCGGGGCCGCCCTGGTGCGGAGACGCTCTAACCTCTTTCGCTTGACCGAGCCCTAACCGTAGATCTGCTTGAGCTCGCTAACGGCGGCGTTGATCACATCCTTCGTCGACTGGCCCTGACAGGCTTTCGCGAACATGTCGACGATGACGTACTTCGACAGGCTCTCCGAAGCCTGCCGGCTGGAGGCGGCGGGCCAGCCCGGCAGGTGCGAGTATTTGATCGACTCCTTGTACGGGAGATAGCGTGGCTCCGTCTTCCACATCGCCGCATCATCGTAGGCGTGGAGGAAGGGCGCGTAGTAGGCGTCGCCCGCGGCGAGCCATCGGGTAAGCCGGTCTGGATCCATCAGCCAGGTGAGAAAAGCTTTGGCCTGGTCCTGGTTCTTCGAGAAGGTGAAGATGGAGTGGCTCCACGGGTTCAGGAGCTGGAATGGCCCACCATTCGGGCCCGACGGATTCAGCGCGTGATCGGTGACCGTGGCGATCGCGGGAAAGTCCTTCTTCGCCGAGTAGAGGATGCTCGACGCGTTATTCGTGCAGGAGATCTGTTGCGCCAGGTAACTCTTGTTGTTCGACGGATCTGTCCATCCCAGGACGTCCGGAAGCATTGCCTTCTGGTAGAGCGTGCGGACGAAGTCGACAGCCTGGGCGGTCTCGCTGCTGTCGAGGACGATCGTCTTGCCGCTTTCGTCAGTCTCGTGTGCCCCGAACGACCAGAGAAGCGGGTACTCCCAGCCGTGGTTATCGCCGAAGCCGTGACCCATCGTCAGTCCGAGGGGATGGCCTTTCTCCTTGAGCTTCGTTCCGACGTCCAGGAGCTCCTGCCAGGTCGTGGGGAACTTGTCTGCGCCGACGGCCTTGAACCAATCGGTGCGGTAGACCATCAGCTGGCCGATGTTTCCGAGCGGGATCGCCTTCCACTTACCGTTGACGACGACGGCTTCCTTCGCGGAATCGTACCATCCCCCGCTCTTCTGTCCGACCTCGCCAGCGATGTCGGTGAGGTCCACGAGCTTCTCGTCGTAGAGGAACGCCCAGTTGAACTCGATGAGAGAGATGTCTGGTCCGGCATTCGTTTCGACGGCGGTGCTCACGCGGGTCTGGACCGAGCCAACGCTCGTCAGCTCATAATCGACTTTGATCCCGGTCGCCTTCTCATACTCCGGTGCCAGGGTCTGCTTGAAATAATCGTCGAAGGCCGGGATGAACGACGTCTCGTGCAGGAAGCTGAGCGTATTCGCGTTCGCCTTCGAAGGGGTCGCGGCGTTGGCACCCGGGACGACGCGGGCGGTCGTCGGGGCTGGTGCCGGGGCCGAGGTTGGCGCTGGGGCCTGGGCTGGCGCGGTAGCGGCGGGTTTGGCCGGCGCGGCAGTGGGCGCAGACGTCGCCGGTTGGGAGCAGGCTGCGAGTACGAGCGTGGTGGCGCCGAGGGCGACCCCGCGGAGGAGATCGCGCCGCGAGTGGACAGAACTGAGCGCAACTCGTGATCCCAAATCAGACCTCCATACCCAAGATTGGACTAATCGGGACGTACCGCGCCGCAGGCTTGGCTGCAGTTAAACACTAAGTACTGAACACGATGCATGGTGTCAATAAAAAGTGTTCAGCGATGGAGAGACCAGCCTATCGAGCTACTGTACGATAGCCTGCACCAACACGGCTTTGTGAGCCCCACGGGTCTGTCCGTGACATGCCGCGCGGCG
>CADDYW010000089.1 GCA_902810745.1 Chloroflexota bacterium
GTCCCGCGCCGGCCAGACGCCGCCGACCGGCGGCGTCTGGCCGGCGCGGGACTGGAAGCCCGGCGACGTCGTCGTCGACCGCCAGCAGGTGCTCATTCCCGCCGGGACGGCGCCCGGCCCGGTCACGCTCACGGTCGGCCTGCGCGACGCCACCGGCCGACTGCTTCCGCCGACCGGTTTCTCGACGGCGCGGGTCCCCATCGACGACCTGACCGTGCGTGCGCGGCCGCGCTCGGCGACGACGGTGGCGATCTCTCACCCGCGGGACGTCGCGTTTCAGGAAGGGATCCGGCTTCTCGGCTACGACCTGGAGCCGACGACAGCGCGACCGGGTCAGACGATCCAGCTCACGCTCTACTGGCGGGCAGAGCGTCCCGTGCTCCGCGGGTGGACTGTCTTCACGCACCTCCTCGACGCTCGCGAGAAGATCCACGCCCAGCACGACGCCATCCCGGACGGCGGCCGTCGCCCGACCACGACCTGGGCGCCCGGCGAGACGATCGTCGATCGACACGCGCTGGTCGTCCAGTCGGACGCGCCGTCGGGAATCGAGCGAATCGAGGTTGGTCTCTATGACGCGGCGACCGGCCAGCGGCTGAAAACCGCCGACGGCGGCGATCGGGTCCTCCTCGACGTGCCGGTGGACGTCGCCCGCTGATTGAGAGACGATCCCAGGGTGGTCCCGGCCGCGGGGCCATGGCGGTCGTAGCCCGGCAGGCCCCGGCCACGTCCGGCCCACTGTCGTAACGGATCAGGCCGGCGCGGCTGTAACCGGACCTCTCGTCTGTTCGTTGAGGAAAGTGGTGGCCGTCACTCGCTACCAGTGGGCCAGGGCGGGGGATAGCTGACGCTTGTTCAGCACCACTATTTCAGAGTAAGATGAGGCACGCCTACCCTTGTACGTAGGAGCGATGAAGCTGGACCGACCTGTCGATCACCGTGCGACCTCGGGAGGAAACGCCGATTTTGCCACGGTGTATGACACGCACCGCGCGGCGATCTACGCCTACGTCCGACGGCTGCTGGCCAACGAGGCAGACGCCGAGGACCTGACGCTGGTCGCTTTCGAGAAAGCGCTGCGGGCCTGGGAGCGCCGACCACCCGACGACGAGATCCGTCCCTGGCTCTTTCGCATTGCCACGAATGCCTGCCTGGACGAGCTACGGCGACGCCAGCGCATCCAGTGGCAGCCCTGGAGCGCGTTCCTGCGACTGTTTCATCCAAGTCAGGTCGCGCCAGATAATCCGGAGGAAGAGACCTTGCGCCGCGAGAAGGTGGGGCTGGTCCGCGCGGCACTGGCC
This sequence comes from Chloroflexota bacterium, assembly GCA_902810745.1. Taxonomy (GTDB): domain Bacteria; phylum Chloroflexota; class UBA6077; order FW602-bin22; family CADDYW01; genus CADDYW01. The sequence continues at coordinate 1,302 of CADDYW010000089.1, forward strand.
CGCCTCTCGCCCCGTGACCGTGCCGCGCTGATCCTGCGCGAGTACCAGGGTCTGCCGGTGGACGACGTCGGGCGTGCCCTGGGCATCTCGCGCGGGGCGGCCAAGATTACCCTGTTTCGCGCGCGCGAGCGGTTGCGGGCGGCTTATCTGCAGCTCGGCGGCGAGCTGCCCAGCGATTACTGGACGGGTAGGGCCACGGGAGCCGGTACGGCGGAGGCAGGGGCGGTCAATGGCGAGTGGAAGGCCTCGACGAGAGACTCCGGTTGACGAACCTTGATGACGAGCGAACGCTATGAGTGATACGACAGAGACGGTGCATGGACTGGATCCGGTGCTGATCTCGGCCTATCACGACGATGCACTGGACGATGCAGAACGACGACTGGTCGAGGAGCATCTCGCGCGCTGCCCGTCCTGTCGGGAGCGGCTCGCTGCCTATGCAACGCTGGGCGGTGGCATCCGCGCCGGGATCGATCCACCAGTTCCCGCGTCCCTCGACGCGCGTGCTGCGAAGCTCCTGAAGACGAGATCCACCGTGCGGAGAGTCGACACGCGCGCGCGTGCCCCGGCCCCACGCGGTGGGCTGATCGGCGGGTGGGCCGGTCGCGTGGCGTTCGCCATCGCACTACTGCTCGTCCTGGTCGTCGGCGTGCTGGCCCTGAGCCTGTCGGGTGGCCTGGGGTCTGGCGGCGTGACCGTCGCGGCGGCCTACCCCTGCAGCGATCCGTCGCAGTGCGCCATCGCGGTTCGCTTCGCCGGTCCGGTCGACCACGCGGCGGTCGAGCGATCGATCCAGATCACTCCCCCGCTGCCGCTCCGCTTCACCTGGCAGGATGACACCGTGCTGATCAAGCCGACCAGACCGCTCCAGGCGCAGGAAAGCTACACCGTGCGTATCCAGCCGGAAGCCGCGCGCGGTAGACGGGCAATTCCCTTCGCCCCGACGTCGACACCGGTGGCGGTCCGCTTCGTCGTGGGTGGGACGAACGCGCCGGTGGTGATGGCGGCGACCGCGAGCCCGGCTCCGGCGACCACTCCAGCGAGGCCCGCGGTCGTCGCGCAGGCGAACACCTCGCCGACGAGTGCGCCGCCCGCGCCGAGTCCATCGTCGCCCGCGATCTCGTCCATGGCGGCCGCGACGACGCCCGCACCGACGAGCACGCCGTGCGCCGTCCAACCGGTCCGCGGCTTTGGCACGCTCTATCAGGCGCAGCCGAAGGTTGCCGCGCGGCTCGGCTGCGCACGCGCGCCGGAGGCTGGCGTGGACATGTTCGTCGAGCCATTCGAGCACGGGCGCATGCTCTGGCGGGCCGATCGACGGGAGATCATTGCCCTCTTGAGCGACGGCCATTGGAGTACCTATCCCGATACCTTCAATGGGACCGAAACGGTGACTCCGGCGCCCGGCGAACCCATCCGCGGCTTCGGCAAGGTCTGGCGGGAAACGCCGACGCTGCGCGCCGCGATCGGTGCCGCGACCGCGCCAGAGCAGCCGATCGGCGGGGCAATCGAAGAGTTCGAGCACGGTCTGCTCGTCTGGACCGCCGATCGCACTATCTACGCGCTGTACGCGGATGGCACCTGGGAGCAGTACCCGGATACCTTCGTCGATCCGACCGAGACAGCCGCGGCGATCGCCAGCGCCACCGCCGCGTCGAGGGGCGCGGCGACCGAGACGCCTGTTCCGTCCCAATCGCCGACGCCGATCCTCCCGCCTGGCACGCCAGCGCCTTCGCCGACTGCCGCGGCAGGCGGATCGGTCGCGCCGACCTGCTCGATCCACCCGGTGCGCGGCTTCGGGCTGGTCTACAACACGCATCCGGACGTGGCGGCGCGGCTGGGCTGCGCGAGCGCGACGGAGATTGGCGCGGGATCGACGCGGCAGACGTTCGAGCACGGACTGATGATCCGGCGCGACGACGTCCGGCAGATTTTCGTCATCAAGGGCGATGGCACCTGGGCAGTGTTTCCCGATACCTACCAGGACGGCGAGGCGCTCGCCGACGTCGGGCCAGCCCCTGCCGGTCGGCTGGTACCGGCGCACGGTTTCGGCAAGCTCTGGCGCGAGCAGGCCGGGCTCCGCCAGGCACTTGGCTGGGCCACCGGCCCCGAGCAGGGAGTGTCGGGCGCTTACGAGGATTTCGCCGCCGGTCGCATGCTCTGGACGAGCGATCGAACCATCTACGCCCTGTACTCTGACGGGACCTGGCGCAGCTTCGCCGACCTCTTCGTCGATCCGACGGCGACCCCCACGCCGCATTAGCCGGCCGCGCGATATATTTACAGGCGACCGCTCGTGTGATACACTCGCTCCAAGTGACCGACCGGCCCTGGCCGGCCGATCGCGACAACTGAATAAGTGCCGAATTCCCGAGACCGGGAAACGGGGGATCCATAGAGGAGCGCGGTCAGCGCGATTGCGTGACCGCGGTCAGGGGTGAATCGTCAGTGGTGGAACGCCGCCACGGCGTAGGGTAGCTCTTTCGCCCGAACCCGTCAGCTAACCTCGTAGGCAGACGAAAGAGGCCGCTTGCTGCGGGAGCATCTCGCTCCTCCTCCTGGTTGGGCTTCTTCTCGGTACCTCTCACAAGCACGGCCTCCTTTCATAACGGTCCACCCGTGTCGACTGACCGGCGACTGCCGGTTGACGGTCGGCTCGTGTTCAGCACACTCGCGTGCACCGCGAGCTTTATGAGGAGGTGTGCGTCTCGATGTCAGGATCTACCTTTCGACTGGCGGACCGCTACCGTCGTGGCGTGGCCCGCCGACAGCTCCTGAGGCTGGCGACTGGATCAGGCGTCGCCCTGGTCGCGAGTGGCCTCCTGGCCGCCTGTCGCGGCGCGCCGTCATCTTCAGCGCGCCCGCCAGGCGCCGGTAGCGCACCGTCGGCCCAGTCCACGCCCATTGCCTCCACCGGACAGGCCCAGGCGGCGACCACGGCGACGAGCCAGCCGCGCCGGGGCGGGACCCTTCGAGTCGCCTTCCCGGACTCGGCCAAGATACTCGACCCTGCTCTGATGACTTTGAACGAGGAATATAACCTCACCCTAGCCGTCTACAACAACCTTGTGCGCATCGATCCGCAGCTCCACGTCCAGCCGGAGCTGGCAACCAGCTGGCAGTCGAGTGACGACCTCAAGACCTGGACGTTCAAGCTGCGGGAGGGGGTGAAGTTTCACCACGGCAAAGTCTTTGGAGCTGACGACGTCGTCTTCACCTTTCAGCGTCTCCTCGATCCCAAGACCGGCTCCCCGGCGCGAACGACGCTCAGCTACGTCGACGGCGTCGAAAAGACGGACGATTCGACGGTCGTCTTCCATCTCAAAGACGCCAGCGCGGATCTGCCCACGACCCTCGGATTCGCCCAGGGACGGATCGTACCTTCCGATCGGAGTGCCGATCAGATTGCGAAGGAGCCTTCTGGGACCGGACCGTTCAAGTTCAAGGAGCTGGTGATTGGCGATCACGCGACCCTCGTCCGCAACGAGAGCTACTGGCAGCCGGGGCTCCCCTACGTGGATGCGGTGCGTCACGTGACCATGCCAGAGCAGGCGAGCCGCGAAGCTGCGCTCTCGGGTGGACTGATCGACGTGATCTGGCAGCTCAATCCAGAAGAAGTGCAAACGCTGCAGGCTGATCCTAACGTCCAGGTGCTCCAGGTTACGAGCGGAGGCTACCAGCCGATCGTCATGCGGTCCGACAAGCCGCCGTTCAACGACAACCGTCTGCGTCTGGCGATGAAATACGTCGTGGATCGCTCCCAGATGCAGCAAGCCGTGCTCGTTGGGCAAGGCGCCCTCGGCAACGATCAGCCAATCCCGCCGATCAACCCCCTGTACACGGATCAGGGTATTCGGAAGCAAGACATCGAAAAGGCTCGCCAGCTCCTCAAGGAGGCTGGCTATGCCGACGGCATCACCCTGACCCTGTACACCACAGCCGGACGCCCTGGTCTCGTCGAGCAGGCCGTTGCCTTCCGGGAGATGGCCGCGCCCGCGGGGATCCACATCAACATCGAGAAGGTACCCAACGACGTGTACTGGTCCGATTACTGGCTGAAGAAGGATCTTCTGATCAGCAACTGGAACTTCCGCCCAACCGCGGACGAGACCTTGTCGATCGCCTATCACTCGCAGGCGAAGTGGAACGAAGGCCACTGGAAGAGTCCGAAAATGGACGAGCTCATCCAGGCCGCGCGGGCTGAACGGGATACGACCAGGCGCAAGCAGCTGTACGCGCAAGCGGCGAGGCTGCTCACGGACGAAGGCCCGGTCGTGGTTGCCTTCTTCCGACCGATGATCACCGCGATACGACGGAGCGTCCATGGATTCCAGGCACACCCGGCGACCTGGGCGGACGTGCGCTCGACGTGGTTGGAGAGCTGAGGGAGATGATGGTCAGGTTCCTCGTTCGGCGCGTCGCCCTCATGCTCGTCACGCTTCTCGCGATATCGGTACTGATCTTCGCGATCACTCAGGTCTTGCCGGGCGACGTCGCCACGGCCATTCTCGGCCAGCAGGCAACGCCGGAAGACCTGGCCACTCTGCGAGCAAAGCTCGGCCTGGACCAGCCCGCCGCGGTCCGCTACGTCGAATGGCTCGGCGGAATCGTCCACGGCGACCTGGGAACATCGCTACGAATGGGCGTGCCGGTCGGCACGCTCATCCTCCAGCGCCTGGAGCGGTCACTCGTCCTGGCCGGATTTGCATTCTGCCTTGGGGTTCCCGTGGCGATCCTCCTTGGCGTCATCGCCGGGACACTGCGCGACCGCATACCCGATCACCTGATCTCCGTGGCTACTCTGATCTCCGTCTCCGTACCCGAGTTCGTCACCGGGGCGGTCTTGATCGTGGTTTTCGCGTCGTGGCTGCACCTCCTGCCTCCTTCCAGTCTCATCGACCCGGGCGCCGGGCTCTTCGCCTCCCTGCGGTTCCTGGTGCTGCCGTCGCTGACGCTCATGCTGGTCATGCTTGCCCACACCGCGCGGATGACCCGGGCGAGCATGATCGAGGTTCTTGGCTCGAACTACATTCGCACGGCGATTCTCAAAGGTCTCCCCTGGCACGAGGTCATCGTCCGGCACGCGTTGCGGAACGCGTTGCTGCCGACGATCACCGTCGTCGCGATGAACGTCGGCTGGCTCATCGGCGGACTCGTCGTCGTCGAGTCCGTTTTCAGCTATCCGGGCCTTGGACGCCTCCTCATCGAAGCGATCCAGAGCCGGGACGCCCCGCTGCTCCAGGCGATCGCGTTGCTCGTCGCGGCGTCCTATGCGCTCGCGAACCTGCTCGCCGACATTCTCTACGCCCAGCTCAACCCGCGCATTCGATATTCGTAGGGGCTACGAGGAGGGAACGATCGATGGCAACGATCCAGCAACCCCGGGCCGACGTCAGCCGTACGATCGGCGGGTTCGAACGATTCGGCGCCGACGTCCGAGGCGGTGGGGTACGACTCGCCCGGACGCGAACGCTCGGCCGCGCACCTGCCGTGGTGGTCGGAGCGATCATTCTGCTCGTCTACGTCATCCTCGCCGCCGCTGGCCCCTGGCTGGCGCCCTTCCCCTACACCGAGCTCCACATCGCGGACAAGCTGCAGGGACCGTCGGCGACCTATCTCTTCGGGACGGACCAGTTCGGTCGCGACGTGCTCAGTCGGGTGATCGAGGGAACGCGCGGCATCCTGATCCTCGCGTTCGGCTCGACCGCGCTTGGCGTACTCGTGGGCACGACAATCGGGACGATCGCGGGCTACTACGGTGGACGGATCGACGAGGGGCTCATGCGCACGATGGATGTGCTGATGTCATTTCCGTCGTTGCTGCTGGCGATGCTGATCCTGACGATGGTCGGCCCGGCGATCCAGAACATCATCGTCGGCATCGCGGTGGTCTTCGCACCACGCGTCGCGCGGGTCGTTCGATCGGTCGTCCTGGGCCTGCGGAGCCTCGAATACGTCGAGGCGGCCCGGCTGCGGGGCGAGTCGGACCTGTACGTGATGACGCGGGAGATTCTGCCCAATGCTCTTGGCCCGATCATCGTCGACGCCGCGATTCGGGTCAGCTACGCCATCCTGCTCGGTGCGTCGCTCGGCTTCCTCGGACTGGGTGTCCAGCCACCCGAGGCCGACTGGGGACTGATGATCAGCGAAGCGCGTAACTTCATCCTGATCGCACCCTGGATGGTGCTCTTCCCATCCCTGGCGATCGCCTCGCTCGTCGTCGGCGCCAATCTGTTCGCCGATGGTCTGGCTCGGCTGCTCGGCGTTGGCGACGGGGCGGACCGTGGCGTCTCACTCTGATCCGGGAGGGTTTGGCGATGGAAGATGTTCTGCGCGTCCACGGCTGGCCCGAGGGCACAGCCTCTGATCACGTCTCTTGCCCCGATGACGCCGTTCTCGAGATTCGCAACCTCTCGGTCGACTACGAGACACCAGACGGCCGGGTCGCGGCGGTCCGCGACGTCTCGCTCCGCATCGGGCGCGGCGAGACGCTCGGGATCGTGGGCGAGTCGGGCTGCGGCAAGAGTAGCCTGGCCTTCGCCATCATGGGCTACCCGGGCCCCACCGGCCGCGTCTCCGGCGAGGTCTGGCTGGAAGGCGAGAATCTGCTGGCGATGGACCCGCGACGATTGCGGTCGATCCGCGGTGCCCGCCTGTCGATGGTCTATCAGGATCCCTCGAGCACGCTGAACCCGTCGATCGTGGTGGGCGAGCAGATTGCCGAGGTCTACCGGACGCACCGGCGTGCCACGCGCGCCGACGCCTGGGCGTGGGCGGTCGAGATGCTGGCACGCGTGGGGATCGGAGATCCGGAGCTGATCGCGCGCCGGTACCCTCACCAGATCTCCGGGGGCATGCAGCAGCGGATCGTCATCGCCATGGCACTCTGCTGCGATCCGGCGGTGCTGATTCTGGACGAGCCGACGACGGCGCTCGACGTGACCACGGAGGCCCGGGTGCTCGACCTGATCAACACGCTGAAGCGCGAGTTTCGATCGGCGATCCTCTACATCAGCCACAACCTCGGGGTCATCGCCCAGGTGTGCGATCGGGTCGCGGTGATGTACGCGGGCGAGGTGGTCGAGGAGAGTCCGATCGCGCACCTGTTCCATCAGCCCCTGCATCCGTACACCGCGGGTCTGCTGGCCTGCGTGCCACGCCTGGGGGACAGCAAGGCCGAGGCGCCACTCCGACCGATTCCGGGGAGTATGCCATCACGGCTTCGGCCCGCGCCCGGCTGCGCCTTCGCGCCGCGCTGCGCACTGGCGGGCGACGTTTGCTCGGCGATCGCGCCGGCGCTGGTCGAGGCCGTCCCGGGCCGCCGCGTCCGCTGCTACTTCTGGGCCGACGTTCCCGAGCGCATCTCGCGTCCAGGCGCGCGTCGGGAGCTCGAGGCGTCTCCAGATCACGGGAGCCACGAGCACGATCGTCTCGCACGATCGACGGAAGGGCGCGGTGCGCCAGGGCCAGCGGAGACAGATCTTCTCGCCCGGTCGTCTCTCTCGGAGAGCGAGCGCCGGTCGCGCCAGCGGGACGGGATGGACGCGGCTCCACTCCTCTCCGCGCGGAATCTCACCAAGCACTACGGCGACGACGAGGGCTTGAGCAGGCTCCTGGCCCGCGCGTTCGGCCGGCGCGCGCGCCCGGTCCGCGCGGTCGACGGCGTCAGCTTCGACCTGCGCCACGGTCAGACGCTCGCACTCGTGGGCGAGAGCGGCTGCGGGAAGACGACGTTAGGACGGTCGATCGTCGGTCTTCTCGGCCTGACCGATGGCGAGATCGTCTTCGGCGGAGCCGACATCTCCGGCACGGTGGAGACGCGTCCGCCGGAGGTGCGTCGGCAGATTCAGATGGTATTCCAGAATCCGGACGCGTCGCTGAACCCTCGCCACACCGTCGGCTACGCACTCGAGCGCCCACTGCGCCGCTTCCTTGGCCTCGGTCGGCAGGAGGCGAGGCGACGCGCGGGAGAGCTGCTGCGCGCGGTGAACCTGGATCCGAGCTACCTCGATCGCTACCCGCGTCAGCTCTCCGGAGGCGAGAAGCAGCGCGTGGCGATTGCCCGCGCCTTCGCCGCCCAGCCGAAGCTGGTCGTGCTCGACGAGCCGGTGTCGGCCCTGGACGTGTCGGTGCAGGCCGTCGTGCTCAACCTGCTGACCGATCTGCAGCGAAAGCTCGGCACGACCTACGTCTTTATCGGCCACGATCTGAGCGTCGTTCGATACATCGCCGACTGGATCGGCGTGATCTACCTGGGGAAGCTCTGCGAGCTCGGCCCGGCCGAGGACGTGTTCCAGCCGCCGTACCATCCCTACACCGAGGCGCTGCTCTCGGCGGTGCCGACGCCCGATCCGGACGCCCGTCGCGAGCGCGTCCGCCTGGACGGCGCCGTGCCCAGCCCGCGGGACCCGCCGGCCGGCTGTCCGTTCCACACGCGCTGCCCGCGCAAGGTCGGTCGGATCTGCGAGACGACGCCGCCGCCCGCGCGACTGCTGAATGGCCGCCACGAGATTCGGTGCCACCTGGAGCCGGATCAGCTCACCGCGTGGCAGAGGTAACCGTCCCACTTGGCGGGACAGCTGAACCGTGGTTCGCGCAACTGTACTGGCAGCGGAAGCCGACGGGCCCGGTCGGGTGCGCCCGCTCGACTCGGCGATTCGGCGTCCCGACGGCGCCTGACGGGCATTGGCGGGATAACCGTCGTGTCGGGCGATCCGGGTGCCCCGAGGGCCAGCCTGCCTCAGCGCGGTTTTGGCCAGAGGCAGAGAATGAACGAGACGAGCCAGAGGGCCGCGAGAGCACAGCCAGTGAAGAGGATGAAGGTAACGCCTTCCTCCAGCTCGCTCTGGACGCCACGGAGCAGGAGCAGGCCGAAGACGAGCGAGGCCAGCAGCGCCCAGCGCCTTCCACTGGTCAGAGATGACCAGACGGCCAGGAGGGCCAGGACGGCGACGAAGAGCCGGGTGATCGACACGGTGATGACCTCGCGGATCCAGATGCCGTGCAACGGATCCACCTGGAACCGTGCGAGTGGCAGGCCAGCCAGACTGGCGATCTGCGCGTCTCCTACCGCCGGAAAGAAGGCCCCGAGCAGACCGTAGAGCAGTCCGTACAGGCTCGCCACGGCGATGAACAACCAGACGCCGACGCGATGGATACGATACGACCTCACTGATCGCTCCTTCCCGCGGCCCGCAGGTAGAGGTCCCAGATGCGAGCCGCGGCACGGTCGATTCCTTCGCCCAGGTCGGCGAGTGCTCGGATTAGCCCGTAATCCACCAGGGCGAAGAAGAGACGCGCCAGGACGACCGGAGGCAGATCCGATCGTAGCTGGCCTGCTTCCACCGCCGCGACGACGGGGTGCTCGATCATGGCGACGATTGCCGCGTTGAGCGGCTCGCTCGGGTCGGCAGCGGCGGCGCCGAATACCGCCCGAACGCCTGGCCCGTGACGCAGGGCGATCTCGACCATGATCCCCATCAGCGTGCGCAGCTGATCCAGGGGCAGCGCCGCGTACGCAAGGCGCTCCTGCGCCAGGGCGCGAAACTCCTCGCCGGTCTGGCGAACCAGCGCCTCGACCAGGGCGGATCGCGAGGGGAACCAGCGATACGCCGTGGCTCGGCTCACCCCTGCGCGCCGGGCGATCGCGTCGATCGTCACTCCGGCGAGTCCCCGTGTCGCGAATAATTCTCGGGCTGCCTCGAGCAGCCGGTCCCGGCCTTGCATCGAGACAAACTGTATCAGAAATGAGAAAACGCGTCAACCGGATTGGAACAGGGCTTGCAGGAGAGACTCGATTACGATCGGACTCCCTGGCGGGCCTGGCGGAATCATCTCCCCGGGCATTGCCAGCGGGATGTCGGTGTCTCGCCACCCTCGCGGTCGCCAGGGATCGAGGAGGAGGTACCGCCCTGATCACGCAGAAGCGCCAGCGGCTGAGCCCATCCGAGACACGCCGCCTCGTCGACGCGTATACGCTCTATCGCTTCGGGCACGTTCTCTCGGCACAGGATCTGGCGGCGCAGGCCGGCGTGCCAGCCGAGGTCGTCGATCAGCTTCTCGCGCAGAGGCCGATCGGCCAGAAGGATCTCGACCGAATCGCCCGCGCGATCGACGTCAGTCCTCGGCTGCTCGCGGAGATCGCCGGCTATCGGGAGATGTCGACCGACATGCTGCAGACGCTCGACCGATTCTTCGCGGCGATCGCGCAGCAGCGTGGCCAGAAAAAGGCACGCGCCGCGTGAACGAAGTGATGAGTGATGAGCTCTGGGCCCTCGCCCATCTCCCGCGACGCGGCAGCCAGCTCAGCACTCAGCACTCAGTACTCGGCACTCAGTACCGGAGGAAGGGGTTTGCCATGACGGACTTCAAAGAAGAATATTGCCGGGCGCCCTCGGGGAAGGGGCCGAGTGAGAGGAATCCGCGGCTGCCACGCTCGGTCTGCGAGGCGCACTGGATCAACGCGCCGGGCGAGCACGAGCGCCATCCGGGCGAATCGCTGGTGACTCGAAACCACGAGGTCATCCGCCAGTGGGCGGAGGCGCGCGCCGCGGTGCCGGCGACGGTTCCGGGCACCGAGCACGACGGGCACCTGGGTGTGCTGCGCTTCGACTTCCCGGGGTACAACGGCCGCACGCTCGAGCACGTCACCTGGGATGAATGGTTCGACACCCTGGACACGCGCAAGCTGGTGATGATCTACCAGGAGCACACGCGGAACGGTCGTCTCAGCAACTTCTTCCACTTCAACAGCCCGTTTCGCGAGAGCGAATAATCTCCTGCTCTGCGATACGCCGGCCGACACGTCCTCCCGACGACGACCCCGTGGGAGGGCTTGTCGGCCGGTGTCGTGTTGTGTATCCTGACGGTACGGCCGCCCCCGGAAGAAAGCGAAGCGAAGCAAAGATGCTGGTTTTGAGCCGCAAGGTCGATCAGACGATCGTCATCCAGGGCACCATCACGATCAAGATCCTCGAGATCAACGGCGACCGGGTGAAGATCGGCATCGACGCGCCCCGCGACGTCGTCATCCTCCGGCAGGAGCTGACCGACGAGGCGAGGAAGGAGCGTCTCGAGGCGGCCGCGTCGCTCGACGCCAGCTCGCTGATCCCACTGGCAGCAGAGCAGCCCGCCGAAGAGGGCGGCTGATCGATGCGCGCGATTGACGAGGCCTGGAACGGGCGCGAGATCACCGTCGCCGAGGGCGAGATGCTGCAGATCAGCCTTCCCGAGAATCCAACCACCGGGTTCCGTTGGAGCCTGGAGGCGAATGGAGAGCCGGCGTGCACGCTGATCGACAGCTCCTTCGAGCCCTCGAGCGGGCCGCCAGGGGCGAGCGGTCGCCACTCCTGGCGCTTCGCGGCCGCTCGGCCCGGACAGGCGCGCATTGCACTGGCCTATGAGCGTCCCTGGGCACGCGGCCAGGCCCCGGCCAGGACGTTCTCGGTCACGGTGCGCGTCACGCTCACCTGACGAGGCGGATCGTCCAGAAGTCGCTCGAAAGGCTCCGCTCGGTCAGGTAGGGGTAGGGCATCGTGAAGTAGCCGTTCATTCCCCAGTCAGGTCCCCAGGAGTTGCGCACGATGAACCGCTGCCGAGCGTCGTCGTAGCCGACGGCGAGGACGGCGTGGCCGCCGACGACCTGCTCGCCCGGACCCGGCATGGGCACGACGCCGGTCTGGGCGACGGCGTGACTCTCGAAGCTTTCGTACACGGTGAAGCCGAAGACGAACGGGTATCCCGAGGCGAGGCAGCCCTTCATCAGCGTCAGACTCTGGACGAGGCGAGAGTACAGCGCGACCTTGTGCTCGGCGGCAGCCTGGTAGCAGCGCTCGGGCGGCTTCTCGGCGAAGTTGGCGATGACGTAGGGCCAGAGATCTTCCGGGCAGGCCCCCTGCTTGGCGACCGATTTGATTCCGTCGCGGATCTGCGCGCCGCTATCCGAGTCGACCGTCCCCTCCATGACGCGCTCGTTGTAATAGATGAAGAGGCGAGACGGTGTGAAGACCTGGGGAAGCTTCTCCTTGATCTGGGTGAACTGGATCGCGCCGGCGATCGCGTTGGCGGTACAGCTTCCCAGCTCGCCCTGATCGTAGACCGGTGGGCACTGCGCGGTGAGGTCGACCTTCGGGGGCAATACCCGTAGCACCTCGAGCGGGGCGGCGTAGAGATGGTCTCGCTGGTCCGGCAGGTCCGGAATCCAGCCGTAGCGCTTGATTTTCCGAGGCATCATCGTCTCCTTCTCTCGTTGCTCTGTCCAGGCGAGGAGGGCCGGACGAGCCCCTGGAAAAATGGCCAGCCGGCCGCTCTTCTCGGGACTGGACCGGGACCCTCCCCGGTGCCGCGCTAGCCCACTATCACCGTGGCGATGATCATAGCGCAGGGGAGATGATAGCGGCTCCCGTACTTTCGGGCTGTCGCCGGTGCGACACTCTCGCCAGGGCTGGCTCCGATCCTGGCCGACTGCTTTCCTTGACAGCGCCAGCCCGCCCTCGCTACGATGGCCGCGTCCTCGGGCAACCGAGAAACCAGAGGCGTAAGGAACGCAAACGTGGCGAAGTATCGAGTTCTCGTAACGTCGTGGATCGTCGACGAGGATCATCCCGAGCTGGAACGGCTACGCGCGATCGACTGCGAGATCCAGAACGAGCGTCGCCCGAGCCACCACGGCGAGGCGGAGATGCGGGCGCTGATCCCCGGCGTCGACGCGGTTCTCGCGGCGAGCGACGTCTACTCGGCGTCGGTGCTCGAAGCGGCCGACCGCTTGAAGATCATCGCGCGGGTCGGCGTCGGCTATGACGCGATCGATCTGAAGGCGGCGACGGCGCGGGGCGTCGTTGTCTCGACGACGCCGGGCGCCAATCACGAGGCGGTGGCCGACCTCGCATTCGGCCTGATCCTGGCGCTGGCCCGCCAGATTCCGCTGCACGATCGGCTGGTGCGCGAGGGACGGTGGGAGCGCCACACCGGCGTGGACGTCAACGGGAAGACGCTGGGAATCCTCGGGCTCGGGAAGATCGGGAAGGGAATGGCCCGGCGCGCTCGCGGATTTGCCATGCGCGTCGTCGCCCACGATCCTTTCTGGGACGAGGAGTTCGCGCGTTCCCACCAGGTCGAGCGGCTGGATCTGGACGACGTGGTACGTGCCGCCGACTTCCTGACGCTCCACCTGCCGGCGTCGCCGGATACCTATCACGTGATGAACGCCGAGCGGCTTCGGCTGATGAAGCCGACGGCCTTCCTGATCAACACGGCGCGGGGAACGCTGATCGACGAACCGGCGCTGGACCAGGCGCTGCGCGAAAGATGGATCGCGGGCGCAGCGCTCGACGTCTTCGACAAGGAGCCTCCCTGGGGCAGCGCGATTCTGCAGCGAGAGAATGCGATCTTCTCGCCGCACGTGGCGGGCTTCAGCTACCAGGCGAACGCGCAGATGGTACGGATGGCGGTGGATAACGTCGTCAACGTGCTGACCGGCAAGCCACCGCTGGACTGTGTGAATCCGGACGTGCTCCGCGGGCGATGAGTGATGCGTGATCAGTGACGAGGAGGGTTCGGATGCTGCTTCGGACCCATCGCTCGTCAGGTCGTGCACCGCCCCGTGGCGGAAACGACAGTGCAAGGGCTTGATTTACGCAGCAAATCAAGCCCTTGCACTGTGATTAGTCATGCGAGTGTGACGGGGCGTTGTGGTCGTGCACGTGGGCCTCTTTCGCGTGCTCCTGAACCTCGTCCTGGTGGGGATAGTCGTGACTGTGGGTGATCGGGCTGTGGTTGTGCTCGTGCGTGTGCCAGTACACGCGGTGCTCGAAGCCCTCGGTGAGCCCTTTCTGGTGATGGTGCGTCACGTGGTAATGATCGTGAGAATGGACCGTTGCCTGATGGGTATGCTCCGGCTCGCGGCCCTCGCCTTCGGTGAATTGCCGCTCCACTGGTTCTCCTCCTTCGCCCTTGGCCGGTGAACCGGCCCGGTCTAGAATCGTGTGACCGGCTCTGGTCGGATCGGGTGACCGCGGGGTCGTCCGATACGTCCAGCGCGTCCCCGAAAGGGTCTCGGTCGCCCGAGCCGCGTCCGACGGGCAAGACTCGTGCCTCGGATCCGCGCGGTAGACCGGACGATTGGCTGCTGCGCGGGAGGATTCGACGATGAGCGTGACCGTTCGCATCGGGACGTCTGGCTGGGTCTATCGGCACTGGAAGGGGCGGTTCTATCCGCCCGGTCTGGCGTCGAGCCGGTGGCTGGAGTTCTACGCCACGCACTTTTCGACCGTCGAGGTGAACTTCTCATTCTACCGGCTGCCCGGCGCCGAAACGTTCGCGGGCTGGCGCGCCCAGACGCCGCCCGGCTTCTGCTTCGCGGTGAAGGGCAGCCGGTTGATCACCCACCTGAAACGGCTGAAGGAGCCGGCCGGCCACGTCGCGACGTTCTTCGGTCACGCCGAGGCGCTGGGCGAGAAGCTCGGGCCGGTGCTCTGGCAGCTTCCGCCACGCTTTCGCCGCGACGACGAGCGACTGGAGACGTTCCTCGCGGCACTGCCAGCGGATCGCCGGCAGGCGATCGAATTCCGCGAGGCAAGCTGGTTTGTCGAGCCGGTCTACGCGCTCCTGGCGCGGCACGGCGTCGCGCTCTGCATCGCCGACTCGGGCGGCGTCACGACGCCGCCCGAGCCACGGCTGACGACCGGCTGGACCTATCTGCGCTTTCACTCCGGCCTGGCAGACGGCAATTATACCGAGGCGCAGCTTCGCCACTGGGCGGGCGTCGTCGCCGGGTTTCGGGACGCGGGCGTTGCCGTCTACGCGTACTTCAACAACGACTGGGAGGGCTTCGCGGTCGAGAACGCGCGGCGCCTGCAGGCGCTACTGGAGTAGGCGGAACGGCGGGGGGACATCGACGTCTCTCTGACCGTCAGGCCGGGCTCTCGCGGCGACGGCCCTCGAGGATGTCGCAGATCTGCTGCATGAGCGTCAGCGGGCTGAACGGCTTGCTGAGATAATCGTCGGCGCCGCTGGCGCGGCTCGTCGAGCGGGAGTCGGGCTGATCGAGCTGGGTCAGGATGATGATGTAGGCGCCCGCGGTCTCCGGGTCAGCGCGGAGGTGGCGGCAGACCTCGAACCCATCAAGGAAGGGCATCTTCACGTCCAGGAGGACGACGTCGGGGTGAGCCGCCCGGGCCATGGCGATGGCCTCGATCCCGTTCGCCGCCTCGATCAGTCTGATGCCATCCAGATTGAGCGTTATCCGGAGCAGGTTGCGAATCCCCGGCTCATCGTCGGCGATCAGCACCGTCGCAGTGCCGCGGCCTCGCGGCGCAGACGCGGGCAGGTGATCGAGCATCATAGGCGTCACCGTGGTGCGTGAGATCTCACGCTGCTCAGTCTACGCGCTCGCCCGTGATTTCAACTGAACGTACGGGCGCTCGACCTGAATAAAACCTGAACGGACGGCAGGCGGCGGCCGGGGCCCGGCGCGACCCGCGAAGGCTGGCCGGGCACGGCGGTTCGTCGGCAGAGCCGTGCCCGGGAGTGCGGCCCGGGCCACCGCGCCGGGGATCTCCACGCAGCGAAGCATCGTCCGTCCGCGAGTCAGCCGGTGGAACCTCTCGGCCAGGCGGCGCTCCACGGATCCGATCGCGGGCAGGCCATCCGGGGAGCCAGGGGGATGATCGTCGTCCCGCGCGACGAGCTCGCGCGGGCCAACCGTCGAGCCAACGGCGTCGACGGCACGTTGCCTTCCGCATCCTCAAACGGATCGAAGGTTCTGAAACGCTCTCGCCCGGCGTCCCCGGCGCTCCCGGTGGCTTCCTTCAGCATCCTCAAACGGATCGAAGGTTCTGAAACGGTGACCGTCTCGACCGTGTGAGATTCCCCCGTCTCCTTTCAGCATCCTCAAACGGATCGAAGGTTCTGAAACAAGCGTTGCAGTGCCGTGCTCAGAGGCGTTGTATCTCTTTCAGCATCCTCAAACGGATCGAAGGTTCTGAAACGACCAAAACCAATCGAAAAGGCGAGGAAAAGACCTATCTTTCAGCATCCTCAAACGGATCGAAGGTTCTGAAACCCAGGCGTCGCTTCGCTCGCGGACGTCCCGGCGGTACCCCCGGGTCGGCGCGAGGCCCTCTACGGCCCTCCTGATGCGTCGCCCGGCGAGCTTCAGCTGCACCTGACCCATATTACCACACCACGCGTTCGCAAATCGACTCCTGTACGAAAACGGGCGGCATTTGCGGATCCGCCTCGGCGGTCCGGGGATCGTCGAACTGGCGGGCTGACGCGCCAAACGTCGCGGGCGCTCGCCCACGCCGGCCCGGTCACCTGCCGCGCGCAGGTCGATCCGTGCCACCGGGCGGGACATTTGCGAAAGCCCTTGTCGCGCGGCCGCTAGATCACGTCGTTGCAGAAACGATGGAACTCGCATACCGTGCACCGGCGCCGCCACGGCGTTGGCGACGGCATCGACTCGCGTGCGATCATCGTCCGGATCGCTTCGATTGCCTCGCGGGCCGCGTCCTTCAGATCGTCGCCGAGCGTGACGGCGAAGCTTCGCCGACTCGGGATGAAATAGAGGAAGCCGCGATGCGCGGCGAGGCCGGTTTCCTCCTCCAGGAGCAGTCCGTAAGCGGCGAGCTGGACCTGGAAATGCCGGCCGGCGCGGCCCGGCGAGTCCTTGTAGTCGATCGGAATGATCTCGTCGCGCCGGCGAACCACCAGGTCGATCCTGCCGCGCACTCCCAGCCGCGTCGAGGTGATCTCGACGTCGAACGCGCGCTCGCCGTCGTCCAGGCCGTACGTCCGCAGGCTTCGCCGACGCTCGCGGTCGGCTTCGTCGTCGTGCGCGTCGGTCGCCGCCCGCATGCGGTAGGTCGTCGGTCGCACGCTTGGCAGACAGCGCAGGTAGTAGACGACTCTCGGACAGTAGAGCCACTGCTTGATGTCGGTCACGGTGAGCACCAGATCGCTCATCTCTCTTCTCCTGGCGTTGACTCCTGAATCACTTCCAGCCGCAGGCGCAGATCTTTCTCGCAGACCGGAAGAAGCAGGATCCTCCCTGGCTGCCTCCCGAGGCGCTTGCGAACCTTCCGAAAGAGCTCCTCCTGGTGGGCGCGGGTCAGATCGCCCAGGAAGGCACTGAGCTGAATGCGCGCCATGCCATAGTCCAGGCAGGCGTCGGAGACCTTGCTGCGCGTTCCGTCGTGGGCGATGTCGTAGACGAGCAGGCAGATCATCGCGGTCACCAGCCGCAGACGAAGGGCTCGTAGAATGGTCGATCGCCGCGGAGGAAGGCGGCGAGGTGACGGGCCTGGCTCTGGAGGATGAACCGGAGCTTCTGCCGCTTCCCTTCGTAACGTTCGGTGCTCTCCTCGAGCCGCTCCAGCACGTACCGGGCGATCGAGCGGCGGACCTCGACGGTCAGGAGGTGATCGTCGTCCTGCTCGATCGCGGCCCCTCGGTTGACCATGGCCAGGATCGTCCGGTCGACGACCGGCGCGCGGAATTCCTCGATCAGGTCGAGCGTCAGGCTCGGCTTCCCCGGTCGGTC
>CADDYW010000090.1 GCA_902810745.1 Chloroflexota bacterium
AGGGGTGGGCGGGCGATTATGCTGCCGTCGCTCTTGGCCAGGTGGGAATCTTCGTCGCTCCGGATGCGGATGCATTTCGTGACCTGCGCGCTGATCCGCTGCTGTCGGCGAAGTTTATCCAGACGATCTCTCCGACGGCTGCAATCGTCGAGGTCGAGGCACTCGAGGGTCTTCGGGCGGCCCTTTTCGAAAGGGGGATCGAGGCCTCGACGTACCGGTCTCCGCGAGTAGCTCTCGCGGATTCGGTCCAGCCACCGACCCCAGATAGTATCACCGCCGACGGCCACGTGGGCCCGCTAAGGCCTCGCCAGGTACGTCTGATACTCGAGCGAGCGATCATCGACGGGAGGGCTCTGACCATTCACTATCGTCACGAGCTGGAGATGAAGGCGCGCCGGCTGGTCGTGCGGCCGCGGGAGATCTTCGCACGCAACGGGAGCGAGTACGTCAGCGCGTACTGCGACGAGTACCAGGGAGAGTGCGATCTCAAAATCGCCAACGTCCTGGCAATTGGACCGGCTCTGGTGGAAGGGTAAGCTTCCTCAGTCGAGCGATAGGTTCGACCGTGCGTCGAGGCTCAGCTCGGATCGGTACCCACGGACGAAGCGATAGTACCCCGCGGCGGCGATCATAGCCGCGTTGTCGGTGCAGAGCGAGATGGGCGGGTAGATCACCGGAAGCTCGATGCGCTGGGAGATCTCGGCACGCAGCAGCGCGTTCGCCGCGACACCTCCGGCGAGTAAGACCTGCCGGACGCCAAATTCTTCGGCGGCACGCTTTGTCTTGGTGACAAGGACGTCGACGACCGATTCCTGGAAGCTGGCCGCGACATCTGCGCGGGTCAATCCGGGATAGCTTTCGAGGCCCTCGACAACGCGCAGCACTGCCGTCTTCAGCCCACTGAAGCTGAAGTCATAGGTTCCCTCGAGCCAGGCGCGTGGCAGGCGTAGCTTACTCGGGTCGCCCTGCTGAGCCAGCTTCTGGATGGCCGGTCCGCCCGGGTACCCCAGCCCGAGGATACGAGCGACCTTGTCGAACGCCTCCCCCGCGGCATCGTCCAGGGTCCGACCGAGAATGCGATACGTGTTGTGATCCGTCATGAGGACCAGGTCGGAATGGGCCCCGGAGACGATCAGGCAGACTGTCGGGAAGTCGATGTGGGCACCGGTCAGCCAGTTGGCGTAAATGTGTCCCTCGAGGTGGTTGACGCCGACGAGCGGAAGATTGCGGGCGAAGGCAATACCCTTGGCCGCGTTGAGTCCCACCAGCAGAGCCCCGATCAAGCCAGGCCCATAGGTTGGCGCAACACAGTCGATGTCCTCCCAGCGAACGTTGGCGAGCGCCAGCGCACGCTGGATCGTCGGAATGATCGCGAGAACGTGCTGACGTGAGGCGACCTCGGGCACCACCCCACCGAAGGCCTCGTGAATATCGACCTGTGACGCGACGACGTTCGAGAGGATCTGACGGCCATCGCGAATAACCGCTGCCGACGTCTCGTCACATGAGGTCTCGATACCAAGCACGTGGACCGGTGACGTCATTGGCGAAGCTCCGAAAGAGAGTATCGGTAGATTTTAGCATCCGCGAGAACGTAGAGCACGCTCTGGTCAGCCCCAAGGGCAATCGACCGCGCCTGCGATAGAATCGTCGAATCTTCACGGTCAGTGAGCTGGCGCTGGTACGTCCCCGAGCGCGAAAGTTGGATGATTCGGGAGTGCTCGGCATCTGCGAGGAAGAGGGAATTATCGCCAAGTGCGAGACCGGTAGGATGCGCAGGGAGCACGTCAGAGGGTGGGTTGGAGAAATCGATGGGCTTGCCGTCCCTGAATCGCTGAAGCTGACCGTTGGCGTGCAGCAGATAGAGATCGTTACCCTGGATCGCCAGGTCGACGGCGTTGCTCAGATTGACCGATACGTCCGGGGCGAAGTAGCTGTAGACCGGGCCGTCGAAGCTGCCGTCCTGGCTCGGAAACGATGCCAGGGTTTGCTGGGTCGGGTTGAGGGCAAGAAGATGGTCGAGAGAGCCGCCGATTGCCTTCACACCTGCCCAGGATCCAGGATCACGGAGGCTAACGGTGCTCAGTCCGTGAACGGGATCATACTGAATCAGGAAACCCGCCGCGTCCAGGACTGCCAGTGAGCCGGTCGGAGTGGCATCTCTGGATGGGAGCCAGGCCATACTGCTGAGATGGTCGACGGTTGCCGCGCCGATCCGGTCTCCCTGCTGGACGAGAACCGGGTTCGATCCCGAAAGTGCCATCGCTCCGTCAGCCCCGAGAAGGTAGCGGTACAGTCGACTGTTCGTGCGATCGAGGACATAGAGATCCGTGTCATTGACGATTATCTGGTCGGCCGGGGCCGGCAGTCCGACGACTGGTGTAGGTTCCGGCAGGTCGACGATGCCACTCGCGGCGCGGTACTCGCGCTGGATTCGGGCCGCGACCGTGATCGCGAGTGGGTTGTCGGGCTGAGCCGTGAGCGCCTGGCGTGCAAGCTGATCGGCCTCCTGGAGGAGGTGTCGGCGCACGAGCGGATCAGACTGCCCCATCGCCTCGCCTTCGCGTTGCTGCGCCCGCGTCAGGTTTGACATCGCCGCCGTGTACGGTGCGCCTCCCTGAAGGATCCGTGCGCCGATCAGAACGCCGACGTAGCCGATCGCGAACAGAGCGAGGACCAGAATCAGCGCCAGGAGGATGCGCCGCGGATCCTCCGGAAACGCGAGCAGACCTGCGAGCCAGGAGTGATCGGCCTCGGCCGGTAGACTGTCGAGCTCGTCGTCCTCCAGCGTGGATGCCGGAGACGCGTGCGACGACGCTGGCGCTGGTTTCGTGGCGCCAGGGGACAGCGTCGGCTCGGGAGAGGTGTTCCCGCGGCTCACGGACCGGAGGGGCTCGACGGCCGCCCCACGACTGTCCGTGGCAAGCCGCCCCACGGGTGCGGTCGGCTTTCGATCGTCCAGGAGCGGCTCGCCGGGCGCCGCGACCCGTCGCGGCCAGCGCGGCGACGGGTGCTCGAGCTGGGCGCTGCGCGACGGCCTTGGTGAATTCACGGGCGCGTCGGGCCTGCCGACGTCAGCCGGACCGCGGGGGCCGACACGCGAGCCGCTTCTCGGCCGTCCCTCCAGCCACGTAGCAATCTCCACCGGGATGTCGTCCGTCGAGGAACGGCGCGGCACCATCTGCACCCCGTTGGTCGACGAGTCAGCGTGCTGTGCCGGGAGGTCAGTCTCCTCTGTCGCCAGTCCTCCCGGCACGATCACCAGCGCGCGGAACGGTCGCTTTCCGCGATGTTCGCGGCCGACTGCGCGGATTCCGTCGACGATCTGATCCGGGCGGCCTCGGAGCGCTTCCCGGGAGTCATTTCCGATGAGGTCGAGCAGACCCGACGAGGCAAGGATGATCGCACCGGGCTGCTGAAGCGTGCGGTGGTGCAGCTCGACGTCGACTTCTTCGCTCTGCCCGATCAAGCTGACCGGTCGTTCGCCGGGTCGAAGGTCACCACGCCCGAATCGCTCGCCCGCGTCGCTGCGGATCAGGTAGCTCAGCCCGCGACCGGCCAGCGCGAAGTAGACGTCATCACCGCGAAGAACGACACAGCATACCGTGGCGTAATGCCTTTCCGCGCGAATCGAGCGCTCATTCTCCTCGAAAAGCTCCTGGTTCACCGTCTGGATCGCTCGGACCAGGGCGGATGTCAGCGACCCGGACGCGTCACCGTAGAAGTAATCCGCGACTGCATCACGCACCTCGTCGGCGATTTCAGATGACCATCGGCCCTCGGCGTCGGCGAGCACGTAGAGCTGGCCCTTACGCCCTTTGCGACGTGGAGCGGGCGCGACCGTGGCCGGCCGCTCGTTCCAGCGTCCGTTGGCGTACTGAAACTCGCGAGCCCATACCGTCGCGCCGCCGTTCGCGAGGTCGGGCGCTGCCGGCGCTGAGCGATAGGGCAGCCTGGGATCGAGGCGAGACCACTGGCCCGCATCCGTGCGCGGGCGTCGATTAATCGCTAACATCGAGCCGATAGATACCCCCCGTGGATGCCGCATAAAAGATCGTCGAGCCTCCTGCGACGGCGACGTCGAAGGAGGTAACGCGTTCAGTCAGACCAGCGCCGAAGCTCTGCCACCCATTGCTATCCGTGGCAAATCGGTACAGGCCGGCGCTGGTCGCGAGGTAGAGGATCGACGCGGTCACCGGGTTCGCCCGCATCATCCCCACGTCGAAGTAGGGATAATCGCCGTTCTTCACCAGGTGATCGAGACCTGCGTCGATGATCGTCCAGGTTTTTCCGCCATCGCGCGAGGTGAGGGCGTGCTTGCTCGTCACGACGTCGATTCTCCCTCCCTGGCCGACGGCTACCGACGCGGTACCCCACAGCTCCGGGGTATCCAGCGGACTGAAGGTCGCACCGGCGTCGGACGAGCGAATCAGTCGGACCGTGCCTCCCTCGGAGACGAGCGCGCCGACGACAACCCGCGAGTCAGGGCTGACCGCGATGGCGCTCCCGTCGTATCCAGGTACAGGATTCGGCAGCCTGCTCCACGAGATACCTCCATCGTCCGAGCGAACGAACCCGCCGCAGGTCGCGGCGTAGAAACGGGTGGAGTTCGTTGGATCCACGGCGAGGCTACCCAGGGCCTCCATCTGAACCTGTGCCCAGGTCGCGCCGTCGTCGGCGGAACGGAAGACCGGCGCGGGTCCCCCGCGCGCACAGTTCGTCCCGCTCGACACGATCACGATCTTGCCTCCGTCGCCAAGAACGACGTCGCGCGCGTCGATATCCGCGCGTAAGTGCTTCCAGGTCTTTCCGCCATCAACGGATTTGTAGATCCCGTCCCCAACCGCATAGACGACATTCGGATCACGCGGCGAGATCGCAACGTCGCGCGCGCTCTTGATTGCCGAGGTGACACGGTGCCATGTCAGACTCTCGCCGCGTGTCGCCGACGGCGACGGGCTCGGCTCGCTCGACCGCGGAGACGCCTTCGCGGTGACCGAAGGGAGCGGGGCAGGGCGAGGAGTGGGTGAGGGAGTCGGCAGCATCGGCGTGACAGAGCGAACAGCAGTGACCACGGTCGGTCGACGCTCGCGATTCGTGGCACAACCGGTAAGGATGAGGACCAGGAGTGCCGTGACCAGCGCGAGAACGGCGCGCAACATCGCGATTCCTCTTCAGGGGGGTGTGGTCGGACCCAATCGTCGCGCCACCGGCACCTTTTTACCATACTTTGATACCCGCTTGAAGTCAGAAGATTGTAAAGGTGCGCGGATCGTAACCCGAGGCTGACGACGGCGCGAGCGTCCGTCCAATGGCGTAGAAAAGGGCCCCGGTCGCGTGGAAGAACGACCTTGCAGGCCCGTTTTCGGCGCGATCGGTCAGCGAATGGACACGGGACCCAGCCTGACTGTCCCGTCGTCGCGCCCTGCGACGGCCAATCGCCCCGTGCTGTCGTACAACCCTACCTCGATCCAGTAGGTGCCCGCCGCGGCATTCGCTGGAAGCAAAAGGGCGTGCCGATCGACGATCGCACCGCGCCAGCGTGTCGTCGGCTCCTCGCCATCGACCGGCCGTAGATCCTGCTGGGTGATCGTTTGGCCGCGCTGGCTCACCAGGTGGACAAAGACGGTGAGATCCCGGGCCAGAGGGTGGTCGGCGTGCCACGTCAGTCGGACCGGGAGAACCGTGCCCGGACGCGTATCGCTCGGGAAGGCGGCATTGCCGAGGACGACTCCCTCGGCGAAGTGCGCGTCGACGGGGCGGTCGTGGTCCAGCAACGTGTCGGTGATGAACGGGTGCACCTCTGAATCACTGAGCGCAGTCGGCGTGACCGGGTAGGCGTGTGATGCGAGCCAGCCTTCGACGCTCCGCTGGCCAGGTCCAAAGATGCCGCGGTACTCCACCAGCCAGATGGTCTGATCCTGTCGCAGGAGTGGTGAGACCTGCCGGTCGAGCTGTTCGGTCACGTTCCGCTCGAGATAGGGCGTACCCACGGGAATGGCAAGCCAGCGCTGGGCACGTTTGCTGAGCGCCTGATAGTAGCCTGCCTGCTCGAGAGTCAAAAAGATCACGTGATCAGCGGGCCCGACGTGCTCGTCCAGGAATCGCTGAACACCGAGGGGATTCCAGAACGAGGGCGGCAGCGACGGCTGACGAAACCAGCCGACGAGGTTCACGACGTTCACCAGAACCAGGATTCCAGTGCCGAGCCACGCCCGCGGGCGTGCCACGTGGTTGCCGAGAGCCGACACCAGCACCAGCCAGAACAGGAGCACCGGAGCGAGATACCGTGCCGGAATACCCAGACGAAGCCACGAGGCGGAGATACCCAGGGCGAAAGCCGACGTGATGCCGAGTCCGATAATGAGGAAGGAGCGCAACGGCAGGATACCCGGTTCGACGGTCCAGGGGTATCTCGCGCCCGAACTCGATAGGAGACCCCTGGCGCCCGGACCGAGTGCGATTGCAGCACTCGCCACGACGAGGAGCAGCACCCAGCCACGGGTCGCGTCAGAGCCGGTGAGTAGTAGGCTCACTGCCATCCTGAGCTCGGCAACGAACGACGGCGCGGTGGATCCGCCGGCTGGCCCACCGCTTCCGAGCGTTGCCAGCCACCCCTGGGAGAGGGCGAAGACCAGCCAGGGAAGTATGCCGACGACGATTGCTGCCAGCAGCCCGAACCGACGTCGGCCACCGCCCCGCGCCGCTAGCGTGAGTCCTTCTGCGAGGAGAACGCCCGCCGCGAGGAACGACGTCCACAGGGCAAGCAGTCCGGTCGCCAGGTAGACGACGGTCCAGCGTGCCCGCGTTGAGCCAGCGATGATTTCGCAGTAGGCCCAGCAATTGAGCGCGAGGAAGAAGAGACCGACGGCAGGGTCTCGGACGGTGGCGGCGTTGCCGACCAGAATCGGCGAGACCGCGAGCAGGATTCCACCACGCGTGGCGGCATCCAGGCCGAGGAAGCGCCTGGCCCAGGCGGCAAAGGCGACGACAGTTAGCGTCGCACCGGCGGCCGAAAGATATTTGGCCGTGACAGGATTCGTACCGGCGATGAGCAGCCAGCCGCGCAAGGCCAGGTAATAGGCCGGTGGGTGAACGTCGTGAGCGAGAAAGGTCAGGGCATCGGGAATCGGAATGACTGCAAGCGCAAGCGATAATCCCCCGTCCAGGCCGAGACTCGGTCCGCGCAGCGCCAGGCACTGGATTGCGAACGCCAGCGCGGCGGCCCCGACCAGCGGGCAAATCTCTGCCAGGGTCGCGGGCGCCTTTGTCTGACTCCCTGGCTGGAGGCGACCGAGAAGAGGGGGATTCGTCGTAATCTCCCGCCCGGATGCATTCAGTAGCCGATCGCGAGGCCGTCGGCACGCATGTCGCTACCGGCGATCAGCGAGCCGCCATCGTCGCGACTTCCTAACCACGCCTCCCGCTGCCAGATGATCTGACCCCGGCCGAACGATGCATATTCCGCGGCGATCTTCACCTGGTGCCCGCGGCGGGCTAGCCCTTCGACGATCGTGCTGGGAACGCCACTCTCGAGCAGGACCTCCTTCCCGGATGTCACCTGCCACCGCGGAGCATCGAGGCTTGCCTGCGGATTCAGGCTCCAGTCGATGGTGTTCAGGACCATCTGCACGTGTCCCTGCGGCTGCATGAATCCGCCCATGACTCCAAACGGCCCGATAGCCTTGCCCTCGCGCGTGAGGAACGCGGGAATGATCGTATGGTACGGGCGCTTACGTGGCGCGAGCGCGTTCGGGTGCGCGGGATCGAGGCGGAAGCACGCGCCACGGTTCTGTAGCGCGATGCCGGTCTCGGGAATCACGATCCCCGAGCCGAAGCCCTGGTAGTTCGACTGAATATAGCTGACCATCATGCCGTCGGCGTCGGCGGTGCAGAGATAGACCGTCCCGCCCCGCGGAGGATCACCGGCCGCGTAGGTCCCAGCGGTATCGCCAATCATGCCACGGCGCTCGGCCGCGTACGCCTTGGACAGCAGGCCGTGGATGGGGACGTCGACGTGCTCGGGATCACCAATGTACCGCGAGGCATCGGCGAACGCGAGCTTCATGGCCTCTACCTGTAGGTGATAGGCCTCGACCGATTCGCGCTCCAGGGTGTGTAGCCCGAAGCCCTCCAGGATATTCAGCGCGAGCAATGCCGCGAGCCCCTGACCATTCGGCGGGATCTCCCAGACATCGTAACCACGGTAGGAGGTACTGATTGGCTCGACCCAGGTGCTGCTGTGCGCTGCCAGGTCGTCGACCGTGATGAATCCCCCGGTCCGGGCAGCAAAGGCCGCGATCTGGCGGGCAATCTCGCCCTGATAGAAGTCCTCGCTGCCCGTCTGAGCGATGCGCTTCAGCGTTCGGGCGTGGTAGGGCAGGCACCAGACATCGCCGGGAGCGGGCACGCGGGAGCCGCGGGCGAACGTGTCAAACCACGGCGCGAACTCCGGGCCGACCAGCGTCGCCTGGATACGGTAGGCACGCTCCCACGCCTGCGCAACGAGCGGTGTGACTGCGAAGCCCTCCTCGGCGGTGGCGATGGACGGCGCGAGCACCCGCGCAAGATCCAGACGTCCGAAGCGCTCGCTCAGGTCACGCCAGGCGCGCGGTGCGCCGGGAATCGTGACCGGGATCCAGCCGCGCGCGGGAACCGAATCGTGGCCGGCGGCTCTGACCACGTCGATGGTCAGCGCGGCCGGCGCGCGACCAGAGCCATTGAGCCCGTGGAGCTGCCGACCATCCCAGACCAGGGCAAAGGCATCACCCCCGATCCCGTTCGAGGTCGGCTCGACAACGGTGAGCATCGCGGCGGTGGCGATTGCCGCGTCGACAGCGTTGCCACCGGCCTTGAGGATCTCGACGCCGGCGAGTGCCGCCAGCGGCTGGCTGGTAGCGACCACGCCGTGTCGGGCGACGGTCGGCATGCGTCGTGACGGATAAGGCAGATTCAGCAGATTCACCGAAGTCCTCCCGGATGGGATGCAGTCGTCGCTGTCTGGATACCAGGCAAGCAGGAGCGGCGCGTCGCGGTCATTGTAGCACGAGACACGCGCTCGCGACGCGCGATTTCTCGGACGGGGCAGGCGGCAACTGCCCCACCGTCCGGGCTCGGCGATCGTCGCCGTGAGCGGGGTCGGCGGGTAACGCAGCGGCTGCACGACCACCCGCTCGCCTATCGCGCAGTGTGCTCGTGGTCACGGCCCGCATTTTGCGGCTAGCTCGCGCTTCACCAAGACACGAGGTGATACAATGCCAGAGAAGTCTGTTGAGCACCCGATGCCGTCGATGGTCAACGCGGATCGCGTGATCGAAGAGCTCTACGGGAGCAACCCGGAGCAAAAGATCCCGAAGAAGACCATTGTCGATGCCGCGGCGAAGGCGCCGATCGCCCCCGACGTGATGACGTACTTCACCCACCTGGAGGACAGGTCTTACAGCAAAAAAGACCTGATCGACACGCTCAACGCGGCGGTGAAGGCGCGGCACCGTGAGAAGGCCGTCGGGCTCTTTGGTATGGGACCCGCCCAGGAAGAGGCGCAGCGCGAGATGGCTGCCCGACAGAAGACGGCCTAGCCCGCGGCAGGACCTCCGCCGAGTCCGGGCTCGACCTGCTTCTCCGGATTCAACAGCTGATCGAGCTCGCCTTCCGACAGCGTGGTTCGCTCGCGCGCGACCTCCCGAATTGTTTGCCCGGTCGCGGCAGCCTCCTTGGCGATGGCGGCGGCACGATCATACCCGATCACCGGCGCCAGTGCCGTCGCGATCGCCAGGCCCTTCTCGACTAACTCGGGTCCACGGGCCGTCGCCTTGATGCCCACGACACACTGTTCGGTAAAATTGCGTGTTGCTCGCCCGAGCAGCGTGATTTCCTGCAACAGATTGAACGCCGCGACGGGCATCATCGTGTTCAGCTCGAAATAGCCCCACTGCCCGGCGGTCGCGATCGCGGTATCATTGCCAAGAACCTGGGCACCGACCTGGATGAGGGCCTCGGCAATAACCGGGTTGACCTTGCCGGGCATGATCGAGCTTCCCGGCTGAACCTCGGGAAGCAGCAGCTCGCCCAGTCCGGCGCGTGGGCCCGATGCCAGAAATCGGATATCATTGGCGATCTTCATCAGACTGATCGCGGCAGAACGAACCGCGCCACTGAAGGAGACAACGCCGTCGATCGTGCTCTGCGCCTGGAAGTGATTGCTGGTCTCGTGGATCTCGATCCCAGTCTGCTGGGTGATCCAGGCGCAGACCCGTCGCGCGAACTCCGGGTGCGTGTTGATCCCGGTACCCACGGCGGTTCCGCCGAGCGCCACCTCCTCGAGATCGGCTCGTGCACGGGCGAGGCGTGCGCTGGCGCGTTCGGCCTGGCCTGCGTACCCGAGGAACTCCTGACCCAGGCGAATGGGCGTCGCGTCTTGCAGGTGGGTACGACCGGTCTTGATGATTGGCCAGAACTCCTGCGATTTTTCCCGCAGTGCTCGCTCGAGACCGGCGAGCGCCGGAGCCAGATCATCCCGCAGCGCGCTCAGGGCAGATAGGTGCATCGCCGTGGGAATGACGTCGTTCGAGGACTGGCCAAGATTGACCTGATCGTTGGGGTGAACGAGCCGCTTCGCACCGCGCTCGCCACCAAGAAGCTCACTGGCACGGTTGGCGATGACCTCGTTCGCATTCATGTTCGTGGACGTTCCCGAGCCGGTCTGAAAGACGTCGATCGGGAACTGATCGTCGAAACGACCGTCGGCGACTTCCTTCGCCGCCTGGGCAATCGCGTCGGCGATGCGAGGTTCGAGCAGTCCGAGATCGCGATTGACGATGGCCGCCGCCTGCTTGATCGTGCCGAGCGCCCAGATAAAGCGCCGCGGCATGCGAAGTCCACTGATCGGAAAGTTCAGGACAGCGCGCTGGGTCGATGCGCCGTAGTAAGCGCTGGCGGGAACCTCCATCTCTCCCATGGAGTCGCGTTCGATTCGTACTCCGGTAACGTCTGCCATGACTCCTCCTTGCCTCGCGACGATTCTAGCACGTGAGCGTGTCTTTCTTTCTCGATATTCGGACAACTGATATAATACCCGCGTTGCCGAAAACACGCCGAGGCGTCATGCACGTTCGCCGCTTATCTCTCGCGCACTTCCGGAACTATCAGCGACTTGACCTCGACCTCACGTCACGCACGACGGTCGTCTTCGGCGATAATGCCCAGGGAAAAAGTAATCTGCTGGAAGCGATCTTCTACCTCGCGACGATGCGGTCCTTTCGGGCGCACAGCGATCGCGAGCTGATGAGCTGGGGCCTTGCCGACGACCCGATTGGATTCACCCGGATCGCTGCCCGTGTCGAACGTTCTGGCGAGCCTCTCGACCTCGAGATCATCCTGCGTGAGGAGCCACGGAGGGCCGACGGCGACCTCGTAACGCGGGTTCTCGCAAAGCGGATCAAGCTGAATGACGTTCCGCGTCGGGCGATTGACGTGATCGGCGTTACCACGGCAGTGATGTTCTCGCCGCAGGATCTCGGACTGGTCGAGGGAGCCCCTCTGTTACGCCGACGCTATCTCGACGTCACGATCTCGCAGGCCGATCGAGTCTACTGTCGGAGTCTCGCGCACTACAATCGGGTGGTCATTCAGCGCAATCATCTGCTGCGCGCCATTCGTGACCGTGGCGGGCCCCCGGATCAGCTGCACTTCTGGAATCGGGAGCTCGTGTCCGCCGGTTCGTACATCGTCTCGAAGCGACTGGCGACGATCCGTCTCCTGGGTGAAGTTTCGCGGCGCCTGTACGGCGAGCTCGAAGGCGGCGCAGAGACTCTGACCGTGGGATACCGCAGCAGCATCGCAGCGGGTGACGTTGGTCCCGACTGGGAGGGCGAGCAGATCGCCACCGCCTTCGAATCCCGCCTGAAGGATCTCCAGCCGCGCGAGATTCTGCTGGGCATGTCCCTGGTTGGACCACACCGCGACGATCTGACCTTCCAGCTCGACGGGCACGATGTCGGCTCTTTTGGCTCGCGAGGGCAGCAGCGCACCGTCGCACTCGCGCTCAAGCTCGCCGAGGCCGAGCACCTCTCCACGCACACGGGAGAACGTCCGATCATCCTGCTCGATGACGTGCTGTCCGAGCTGGATCCATCTCGTCGCGAACGGGTTCTTGCTTTGATCGATCCTGCCCAGCAGGTGCTGCTGACCACGACCGACGTTCAGGCGCTCGACGGGCTGGCGCCCGCAGGTGCGACCTGGCTGCGGGTGTCGGGAGGACACATCGAGCAGACGTCGCGCGAGAGCCTCCCATCGCTGGCGAACCGCGCCTGAGTGCACGCCAGGCCGATCCCACGTCTGTCCCATTGTGCCCACGGCACTCCGGGTGAAACAACAGGAGGTTGACGTGAAGATCACGAACGTTCGACTCTTTCAGCTCGAAGGCGTTCTGGAATATTCGGGCGAGCTCTGGGAAGAGCGACTGGTGCGTCCGATCGATATCTATCCCGAGCACAAGGCCGAAGGCGCGTCGAACACGCCCAAGATTTCGGAGGGCAAGTACCGGATCGAGTCCGGCTTCGTCGAGGTCGAAACGGACGAGGGTGTGACCGGTCTTGCAGGTCCCATCACCGCCGATCAAGCGCAGATCATCGCGCGACAGCTTGCGCCGATCGTCCGGGGCGAAGATCCACGAGCGACCGAGCGCATCTGGGACAAGCTGTATCGATCGCAGGTCCACGGCCGCGGAGGCGTCGTGATGATGGCCATCAGCGCGCTCGACTGCGCGCTGTGGGATCTGAAAGGAAAGTGGGCCGGTGTCCCGGTCTATCGACTTCTCGGCGGACCGACACGCACCGAGATTCCCGCGTACGCGAGCGCGCTTGGCTATTCTCTCGAGCCAGAGCTGGTGCGTGAACGCGCGAAGCAGATCGTCTCCGAGGGTTTCAAGGCAACCAAGTGGTTCTTTCGTCACGGACCACTTGATGGTCGCGAGGGAATCCAGAGGAATCTGGAGCTTGCCCGGACGCTTCGAGAGTCGGTCGGTGACGGCGTCGACATCATGCTGGATGCCTGGATGAGCTGGGACGTCCCGTACACGATTGCCATGGCCGAGCGCCTGGCTGAGTATCGCCCGCGGTGGATCGAAGAGCCGATGATGGCCGATAAAGAGCGGGACGGATGCGCGCAGATTCGACAGCGTTCGCCGGTGCCGATCGCGACGGGAGAGCACCAGTACACGCGCTGGGGCTTGAAGGGATTGATGGACTCGCGCAGCGCTGACATCCTTCAGCCAGACATCTACTGGGCGGGTGGCATCAGCGAAGTGGTCAAGATTTGCGCACTGGCCTCGACCTACGATCTCCCGGTCATTCCGCACGGCCACTCGGTCCCGGCGACGGCGCACCTGATCGCGTCGCAGCCGCCGAACCTGTGTCCGCTTCTCGAATATCTGATCAAGTGGAACGAGGTCCACCAGTTCTTCTTCAAGGAGCCGGTAAAGCCGGTCGGCGGGGTTGTTCGCCTGACCGACAAGCCGGGAATTGGCGTCGAGCTCGATCAAGCGAAGATTGTCAGTCGGCGGGAGCTGGCGTAGCGCGGCTGTAGAGGTTCCACCTCCGCAAGATACCAATAGAAGAAGGGGTAGAACGTACGCCTGGCAGGGATCTTGCCGCGTCGACCTCGCCCGTGGCCGGGACCGTATCGAGGTTCCCGCGATGACGGCGATATTCGCAAAATGCCTGGCCGAGTTCTTTACGGAGGTGGAACGATGGCTCAGCGGTACCAGTTCCGCACCGGTGCCGACGTGTACGGCTCCGATGGACAGAAGATCGGAGATATCAGCAACGTCGGCACCAATTATCTGCACGTCACCACCGGCTTTCTCGGTCTCGGTGGAGATCTCTACATCCCCTTCGATGCCGTGAGTCGCGTGGAAGACGACAAAGTATACCTCAATGTCCCGAAGGATCGTGTGAGCGCGATGGGGTGGACCCAGAAGCCGGCTGAGGCTATGGAGGCCGGACGTCCCGCCACCTACGCGGGAACGATGCCCGCGGTTACCGAAGCGGCTGGTGGGATCCGGGCACTGCCGCAGCAGCTGACGGGCTTCTCACTGTACAGCTCGGATAACCACGAGATCGGAAAGATCTACGATCAGGGTCCGAATTACGCTCACGTCCGGACTGGTCTGTTCGGGCTCGGCGGTGAGCTCTACGTTCCGCTGAGCGCGATCGACCACTGCACCGAGGATCGTTGCTTCCTCAACGTGCCCGCCGACCGGATTAGCTCGATGGGCTGGAATCGTCCACCGGCGGAGCGCGCCGCAGCCGGTTATCGGGAGGAGGCAGCCCCGCACGTGCATCGGGAGGAGGCCGGTCCGCGTCACATGGAGGCAGGGGCCGAGCGGATCCCGCTTCGCGACGAAGAGATCGAGGTGCGCAAGCACCGCGAGAAGGTTGGTGAGGTCGTGATCCGCAAGGACGTGGTGGAGGAGCAGCGGACCATCGACGTCCCGGTGACGCGGGAGGAGATCACGATCGAGCGGCACACCGTCGATCGCCCGTCCGAAGGGCCGATGCCGTCCCCGGGCCACGAGGAGGAGGTGCTCCGCGTGCCGGTTTACGAGGACGTCGTCGACGTCGAGAAGCGCCAGCACGTCCACGAGGAGGTCGTGGTCTCGCCCGAGGATGTGACGACGCACGAGCGCGTGACCGAGACGATCCGTCGCGAGGTTCCAGAGCTCGAGACGACCGGCGAAGCTCGCAAGTTCATCCACGAGGAAGACCAGATCGAAGAGAAGTCCGAGAAGGAACGAGGCGAGCAGAAGCGCCGGCAGGCACGCTAGCCTCGCTTCCTATCCGGACGGCGCGTCTCTCGGCACGCTATAGCATCGAGCAGAAAGGTTGGGCTATTAGGCAGACGGCTGTCTCCCTCTCCCCGTGGGAGAGGGCCGGGGTGAGGGCGTGGATCCGCGGCGCACGGTCTGCGACCCTCACCCTTACCCTCTCCCAAAGGGAGAGGGGATTAGACGGCTGCCAGCTCATTCATACCGCCCCGCGCTCTAGGTCGGTGAAGGATCGGCCCGGCTGATCCTTCACCGACTTTACTTTTTGGAGATGGGGGTCACGCGATCAGGCAGTCTTGCGCGGATCCAGCGCGTCCCGAATGCCGTCGCCGATGTAATTGATCGAGATGACGGCCAGGAAGATCAGCAAGCCGGGAAAGATGGCCCAGTGCGGCGCTATGTCCAGGAAGTTCTGGGCATCATAGAGCATACGTCCCCAGGTCGGCAGGTCCGGTGGGAATCCCAGACCAAGGAACGACAGCGCCGACTCCGTGATGATCGCCGCGCCGACCGCAAGTGTTGCTGCTACGATGATCGGGCTCAGGACGCTCGGCAAGATATGCAGGAAGATAATGCGGCGATTGCTGGAGCCGATCGCGACGGCGGCGAGGACGAACTCCTTTTCCTTCACCGACAGGAACGCCGCGCGCACGAGGCGCGCCACCGGCATCCAGTTGAGCACGCCGATAACACCGACGACCAGCAGGAAAATACCGATGATCGGGCCGAAAACGGCTCGCAGTGGGTCTCGGAACAGGTAGACGGTGAGAAGCAGCAAGGGTAGCTGGGGCAAGGCCAGAAAGGTATCGGTGAGCCGCATCAGGAGAATATCGACAATGCCACCGTAGAAGCCGGCGAAGGCTCCGATCAGAGTTCCCAGCGTAATCGCGATGAGCATGGCCGTCACGCCGACGGCCATCGAGATCCGACCCCCGTAGATCGCGCGCGCGAGCAGATCGCGTCCTTCGTCGTCGGTTCCAAAGGGATGTTCGAGCGAGGGGCCCTTCAGGCTCTCGGAGAAGTTCATGTTGTCGATGGGAACACGGTACACCAGTGGGCCGACGAGGGTGGCGATGAGCAGCGTCAGGAAGATCACCGTTCCCGCCATCGCGAGGTAATGCTGACGGAACTGATGCCAGGCCGCGCTCCGTGGCGACCGAACCGGGATGTCGAGGAGCGTGTCGACTTCGTCGAAGAGCTGCTGCGCAGTCGACTCGCCGGCCACCGGGCGTATTTCGAACGTAGCCATCAGACGTACCTGATTCGGGGATCGACGAGACCATAGAGCAGGTCCGCGATCAAATTGAAAACCACCACGAGGACCGCGTAGATGAACGTCACTGCTACGACGACCGGCGTGTCGCTATTCTCGATCGAACGAATCAGCAGGTCGCCGATTCCGGGAACGCGGAAGATTTGCTCGGTGATCACGGCACCCGCGAAGACACTCGGAACGCCGAGCGCGACGAGGGTAATGACCGGGATCAAACTGTTACGCAAGACGTGGCGACCGATCACAACCGGTGGTCGGAGGCCCTTGGCCCACGCCGTTCGCACGTAATCCTGGGGAATGTGCTCGAGCATCTCTGCCCGAACATAGCGGACGAGCGTAGCTGTCTGAAACAGCAGTAGAACTGTGATGGGCATGATCGATTGCTTGATCTGAGCGATCAGGCTCGGGAAGTCGTGGACGACGAGTGTCGAGTCGTAGATGAAGGGGAACCAGTGCAGCTTGATGCTGAAGATAATGATCAGGAGCACGCCCGAGAAGAACGTCGGGACGGAGAATCCGACGAAGGCAAGGGCGGTGACCAGGTGATCGAAGACGGTGTATCGACGGACCGCCGAGAAGACGCCGATCGGGATCGCGAAGACGACGGAGAGGACATAGGAGACGCCGAGAACGGCGAGCGTATTGGGCAGACGCTGCTGGATCAGCTGGATCACGGGGATACGGCTGGCAAACGAGTAACCGAGATCCCCGTGCATCAGCGCCCAGAGCCACTTGACGTAACGGACGGGCCACGGCTGATCGAGGCCAAGCGAGTGCCGAATGTTCGCGCGCACCTCTGGTGGCACGGCCGGGTTCGCCGCGAACTGCGAGAGCGGATCCCCCGGAGCCAGGGCGATGATCGCGAACACGACCAGGCTGATAACCAGCAGCGTCGGGATCGAGATCAGGATCCGACGGACAATGTACTTGCCCATGCGTCAACCGGTCTTTGTCCAGTCCGCGATATTCCACAGCTCCGATTCCCAGGGATTCGGAATGATTCCCTGAAGCTGCTTGCTGCGACCGGAGACGGGAGCCTTTCGGGCGACGAGCGGGATGATCACGACGTCACTGATCAGGATATCGTTCAGCTGGATGACCATCGCCGTGCGCTTATCGTCGTCGGTCTCCTTCGCGTATTGCGCGTAGAGATCATCATACTTGGGATTCGAGTACCGTTCGTAGTTGTTCCCGCGCCACTCGTTCGATTTCTGCGCGATCTGCTGCGTCGTCCAGTCGGCGAGGTAGTTTGTTTGATCCGGCTGTTCCGATCCGTCGGTGAACATCTCGATATCCGCGTAGAACTTTGCGGCGGTATCGGGATTGCCCGGGTCGCTGGAGAAGAAGACCTTGGCATCGACGGTTTTGAGCTCGACCTGGATCCCAAGCTGCTCCCAGCCCTTCTTGATGATGTCCTGGGTCTTCTGCCGGACCGGGTTGATCGTCGTCTGGTAGAGGATCTTCATCTTCACGCCGTTCTTCTGGCGGATGCCATCGCTCCCCCTGGTCCAGCCGGCCTCGTCGAGAAGCTGGTTCGCCTTAGCGATGTCGAACTGGGCGATATCCATCTTCGCAGTATTGGGCGAGTTGTACTTCGGCGGAGCGGTGATGATATTGGTGGTCGCCTCGCCCGCCAGCCCGGCGCCGTAGAGCTGATCCGCGATGGTCTTGCGATCGCAGGCCATGGCCAGTGCCTGGCGCACCTTCAGATCGGAGAGGAACGGATGCTTGGTGCTCGGCTCGGATCGAGCGCCATTGACCTCCTTGTTCGGATCAGCGAAATTAACCAGCAGTCGCTCGACGTTCGGACTGACGGCGGTGACGAGCTCGCCTTTCCCACCTTCCATCAGCTGCTTGAGCACTGTCGCTTCGACCTGCAGGTTCCAGGCGTAGTCGACGTCACCGGTCTGGAAGACCGCTCGCGCGGCAGAGGTGGCATCGCCACCACCCTTGAGCTGCACCTGCTTGAAGAACGGCTTGCCTTTCTCTCGGTAGAGCTCGTTCGCCTCGTAGATAACCACGTCACCCGGCTTGAAGTCCACCACCTTGTAGGGTCCCGTGCCAATGGGTTTCAGGTTACCCGGAGCATCTTTCGCCTTCTCGCCCATGTAGTCTTTGAACTGGTTTTTCTGGATGATGTGTCCCAGGGTGGAGACGAAGAGCTGGTACGGGTTCGGATTTGGCTCCTTCCAGGTGACGACGACGGTGTACGGGTCCTTGGCGACGACCGACTCGACGCCCTCGGCCGTCTCGGCGGTCGTGGCGGCGGTCGCCTTATCGGCAATGTACTGATAGGTGAAGACGACGTCGTCGGCGGTGAAGTCGCTCCCATCTGACCACTTCACGCCTTGCTTGAGCTTCCAGGTGACGGTCTTGAGGTCCTTCGAGACTCCCCCGTTGTCGACGGTTGGTACCTCCGCGGCGAGACGCGGAACGGGCTTGCCATCCGGCCCCATGGCCGCGAGCGGCTCGAGAACCGGCGTCGAGGCATCGAAGTCCTTGGTTCCTTGGGAGAGGTGCGAGTTGAGAATCGTCGGCGCCTGCCACCAGAGGAGCTTGAGGACTCCGCCCTGGGGAGCAGCTGCCGCGGCGGCCGGAGTCGCCTGGGCAGCGGGTGCGGTGGTCGGCGCGGCAGCTGCTCCCCAGGGCGGAGTCCTCAAGCTCCTCTGGTG
>CADDYW010000091.1 GCA_902810745.1 Chloroflexota bacterium
GGACTGCTTGCTGGAAGGGCGCGAGCTGGTGCTGAGCGGCGAGCGCGGCCGGCATCTCGTCGAGGTGATGGTCCGCGCCCCGGAGTCGGCGGCGACCGGCCGAGCCCTCGAGATCCAGACGACGTTCTGAGGTCTATCGTCAGTTACGAGCGTGGTTGGTCAAAGGGAGTCGGGCACGTTCAGCCACGGCGCGAACTGAGCGCGGACGGCTCGATTAGTGATGCGCTATCCGCGCGATCGTGCCCTGCGAGCCCAAAGCTAATAGATAACCAGGCGTCTCTACTGTAGCTCCCGGCTGCCGCACTCACCACCCGCCAGTGCTGGCCGTGCCGGCCGGCGACGCAAACGATCTTGATCATATCTGAGAGTCGTATACGTTGGACAAATATGTTCAATCTTCCGTATGCTTGACACCGCACAGCGGGCATGATAGCGTGCTGTCGGATCGATCAGCGACCTGGGCGCCTCGCGCTGGAGGTGCACGGGGACCTTAGCTCGGATGCAGACTTACGGAGGAGGTTTACGTGAAATCGGTGCTCTCGCGGAAGCAGTTTCTCGGCATTGGCGCTGGCTTCCTCGGTGGCTGTCTGCTCGCGGCGTGCGGGCAGGGCGGCGGCGCCAGTTCAGCATCGCCGCAGGCGGGGACGTCCCAGTCACAGCAGCAGCCGACTCAGGCGCCGTCGACCTCGAACACCGGCGGTAACGCTCCCGCTCCGACTCCGACTCGTGCTGCCCTCACTGCCCAGGGGAAAGGCAAGGTCGACCTCTTCTGGCAGGTAAGCCAGAGCGATGCTTGGATGAAGGCATCGGTGGCAACGTTACCTCAGTTCTTCGAGAGGGCCCCGAACGTCGGAAAGGTCACCGTTCAGCCAACGCCTGACGACTGGATCAACAAGCTTGTCGCCTCTATGGTCGCGGGCACAGCACCGGACGTCTTCGATATGTGGGGCGACATTATGCCGCCGTTTGTTGAGCGCGGCCAAGTCGTCGACGTACAGCCTCTCGTAAATCGGGATTACAAGGCCGAAGATATCCAGGATTTCTACGAATGGCAGTGGCGCGACTTCGTCATGCCCTGGCTGAATAACATTCGGTTTGGCATGCCGCGGTACGTCAACATCATGTTTACCTGGTATCGCAAGGATATGTTCGACAAGGCGGGTGTCAAATACCCGAGTCCCGATTGGACCCACGACGATTACGCCGATGCGGCGCGCAAGCTCACCGTGAAGGACTCGTCAGGAAAGGTGACGACATATGGACTGGGCTACCCGGCCTGGAGCTGGGACCGTTACTGGTATAAGCCCGTGATCTGGGGCGGACACACGGTTGATCCGAATGATAACACCCATGCAGTATTCGACTCGGAACAGTCGCTCGCCGCGTTCGAATGGTCACGCAAGCTGATGTGGGACGATCAGGCAATGGTCCAGCCGCTGGCAATCCAGAGACAGTCCTTCCTGAATATGTTCCCGACCGGCGTGATGGCGATGGCGGAAGATGGCATCTACCCATTCGAGATGGACGATCGCATTCAAGGGAAGTTCGAGTGGGCCTATATGCACACGCCGAAAGGCCCGACTGGCCAGCGGAAGGTGCTGGGAACCACCGACGGCACCGCGATGTGGAAGGGTTCGAAGAACCGCGACGAGGCATGGGAGCTGATGAAGTGGGTCGCGGGCCCGGAATACCAGACGGCGATCGTGGCGGCGACTGGTCGTGTTCCAGTGCGTCACTCCGTCCTGGACAAGTGGGTCGACATGAACGTGAAGGCGCGCCCCAACCTGAAGAACGCGAACCTCCAGGTCGCCGTCGAGGCCATGAAGATGGGCTATCCTGGCGGGCGCGAGTTCTTCAAGGATAACAACGCGGCCCAGGAGCTGATCAACCCAGCTCTAGAGAAGATCTTTGTCACCGGCGGCACTCCGGTCAGCTACCTGAAAGACATTGCCACGCAGGTGACCAATGCCGAGCGAAAGGGCGCTCGGTGATCGACGATGGCAAGCACGACGACGGTGGTGCCGGCGAGCCGGCGCCACCTTTCCCAGCGCAAGGTCGAGGCTATCCTTGGGCTCGTGTTCGTGTCACCGTACCTGATTCACTTCGTCGTGCTCCAGGCCGGCACGATCGTTTATTCGCTCTTTCTCAGCTTCTTCGATTCCGACATGCTGACCAAGATGGACTTTATCGGCCTGGACAACTATCGCTACCTCTTCCAGAACGAGCCGCTATTCGGTCAGGCGCTCAAAGTGACGGCGATCTATACGTTCGTCGCCGTACCCGTCGCGACGATTCTATCGATGGCCATCGCGGTGCTGCTTAACCAGAACATTCGATACCAGGGAGTGTTCCGGACCCTGTACTACATGCCGGCGGTGGTGTCTGGTGTCGCCGTTGCGCTTGTCTGGATGTGGGTGTTGCACCCCGATTACGGGCTGTCCGCCGCCGTCTTCAATTTCCTCGGGATGAAGAGTCCGCGCTGGTTCTGGTCGGAAGAGTGGGCTCTTCCGGGATTGATCATGATCTCGCTCTGGGGAACGGGCACTAATATGTTGCTCTACCTGGCCGGGCTGCAGTCCATCCCGACCCAGCTCCTGGAAGCCGCGCGCATCGACGGGGCAAACTCAGCGCGCGTGTTCTTCAGCATCACCTTGCCCCTACTCACCCCGACGATCTTTTTCAACGTCATCCTCAACATCATCGGATCGTTCCAGGTTTTCGTCCCGGCCTACGTGCTCACCGGTGGAGGTCCTAACAACGCCACGCTCACGATGGTCCTGCTGATCTACCGCAAAGCGTTCCAGAACTTCCACTTTGGCTACGCGTCGTCGATTGCCTGGGTTCTGTTCATCATTATCCTGTTCTTCAGCCTGCTTGTCTTCCGTAGCTCCGATCGATGGGTGTACTACGAGGGAGGGCTGCGTCGATGAGTGCAACGACCAACGTCGTCCCGGCCGCTGGTCGGCGCGCGCTGAGCCACGAGCGAGTCGTTCGGGCGGTCTGGCGCACGCTTCTGTACATCATCGTCGTCATTGGAGCGATTGTCTTCACGTTTCCTTTCTTCTGGATGGTCTCGGCTTCGGTCAAGCCGGGCACCGAAATGCTGAAGATGCCGCCGGTCTGGATCCCGAGCAGCCTCGAATGGTCCAACTACGTACGGCCGTTCCAGAATCTGCCGTTTGTGACCTTCTACCAGAACACGATCATCATCACCCTGCTCGGGATGACCGGAGTGCTGCTCTCGAGCTCGATCGTCGCCTTCGCCTTCGCGCGCATGCGATTTCCCGGTCGCGATACGTTCTTTATCGCGATGCTGGCGACGATCATGCTGCCGTATCCGGTCATCATGATTCCGAGCTACGTGCTCTACACCAAGCTCGGGTTCGTCAATACGTTCCTCCCGCTGCTGGTTCCGGAATGGCTCGGCAGTCCGTTCATCATCTTCTTGATGCGCCAGTACATGATGACCATTCCACTGGAGATGGACGACGCGGCGCGGATGGACGGGTGTGGCTGGTTTGGGCTTTACACCCGCATTCTGCTGCCGCTATCCGCACCCGCCCTTGGCGTAGCGGCGATCTATTCGTTCACCTACCACTGGAACGCGTTCCTCGAGCCGCTGCTCTATCTGAATCGCGTTGAACTATTCACTGTGCCCCTGGGCATGGCGCTCCTGAACAGCCGCTACTCCACCGACTTTGGCGGGACGATGGCGATGTCGACGGTGTCGCTGATCCCGGTTCTGATTGTCTTCTTCCTGGCGCAGCGTCACTTCATCCAGGGGATCGTCATCAGCGGGGTCAAGGGCTAGCGCTACCCATGGCTCCCTCCTTCCCGGGAGCCCGAGAGGGCGGCTGTCTACACCGGTTGGCGCTCGGGATTTCCCCGGGTGACGTGGGACGCTACAGCGGGCTCGAGTAGCGACCGGTTCTTCCCGGGAGTGCCCCTTTTCTGCGAGAATAGGCCTTGCGCAACGTTCAGACAGGGGAGGATGTCGTTGGGTATCATCATCGGCTCTCTCGCCAGCCAGAACTGGCATCGTCAGGTACGGCAGCGGAAGCTCAGCGGCGCCGCGGCCTTCGACTACGTCTTCGAGAAGACCGCCGCGATCGGCAAGGAGTTCGGCTTCAGCCCGATGGGCATCGACTTCGGCGTGCGGTCTCTCCCGAGCACCGATCGAAGCTACCTCGACGAGCTGAAGGCTCGGCTCAAAGCGAATGACATGATCGCGATGGTTGGCTTCGGCGGCGTTGCCGTGTCGAACGACGCGGAGGTTCGAGCGGCCTCGATCGCCGAGGCGCGCCGCAATCTCGAGATCGCGGCGTACCTGGGCGCGCGGACGTCGAACTTCGGGTGTGCGCGCAACGGACGCATTACGCACGAGGGCCAGATCAAGTACGCCATTCTGATGCTCAAGGAGATTGGCAGGATCGCGCGGGAGTACGGTATCCGCATCTGCCAGGAGAATTTCGATCACTGGAAGTCCGACGAGCTGATCCGCATCTGTGTCGAGACCGGTCTGGACAACGTCGGCATTCAGAGCGACACCGGAAACTGGCTAATTCTCGGCGAGGACCCGGTCGAGGCCACGCGCAAGTGCTTGCCGTACACGATGCACGCCCACGTCCGCGACTACGTGCTCGAGAACGATACCTACAATGGCGTCGCGGTCGGCGCCGGGCTGGTCGATTTCGAACGCGTCCTACCATTGCTCGCCCAGGCGGGCGAAAAGGAGGACATCATCTTCTCGATGGAGGTCGACACGGACGACCGCGACGAGGATCAGTGCGCCCACGACAGCTACGCTTATCTGAAGAGCTGGCTGATCAAAAATGGCCACACCGAGCATTTGAAGTAGGCGACTCGGAAGCGTTGGGCAGGGATCGGGGATTCAGACCACGCCAGTCGTCGCCTCAGATGCCTGAAACCAGCCCAACGCTTCCGCCCCGACTCAGCCGAGTTCTTGGGCTAGCCCGATGAGAAGTCCTTCAGGTCCGCGGATGTAGCAGAGCCGATACGCGTCTTGGTACTGGACCACTTCGCTGCTGACCAGCTCTGCACCGTGCTTGCGGAGCCGGACGAGCGTATCGTCGATGTCGTCCACGGTAAACATGACGCGCAGGTAGCCGAGAGCGTTAACTGGAGCGTTCCGGTGATCGGCGACCACAGGAGGCGTGATAAATCGCGAGAATTCGAGCCGACTGTGGCCGTCTGGCGTGCGCATCGTGGCGACCTCAACGCGCTGGTCGCCCAGTCCCGTGACGCGCCCTGCCCACTCGCCTTCTACCATCGCTCGCCCCTCGAGATCGAGGCCGAGCTCAGCGAAAAAAGAGATAGCGGCATCGAGGGATTCCACCACGATGCCGATATTGTCCATTCGTTTAAGCGCCATATGTCCACTCCATTATGTGCCGTCCGTTCTGTCAACGAACTCGGACCAGGACGCTCGTCGCTGGCCCAGCGTCACGCTCACACTCTCGCCAGCGTTTCATGGTGAAACACGGGCGACGAACTGAGACGACGTATCGACGCATCGCCCGCGATGACCACCCCCGCGACCAACTCTCCCCTATGAAACCTCACCAAGACCCCACCCGCCTATCGGTGCGCGACCTCCTGGCGCGACACGCGAGCCGCGGGGACTTTGAATTCGCGGCGGATTTGTTAAGCAGCACCTGGGCTTGCAGCTACTCTGGTCAGCGAGGACCGTCGTGATCCAACAACAACACTGGGCGGTCCTACTGATCAGTCACATTCTTCAAGCGCTGCGTTTGGAGGTCGTGGGGCGTGCTGGTAAGGAGGACTTGCAGCCATTTCCGCATGACCTTGTCTTGCAGCGCACCCCATACCATTCCCATCGCAAGCGCTCCAGGCGCTCGGTGAAACAACGAAATCAACAGGCCAAATAGTTGGGGTCAATGCCACGGGGAGCCGCCCCTAGCCGTAAGGGCAGACACAGGGGTCTGCCCTGATCCGGCTTTTGCGTTTTGCGTCTTGCGCACTAATCATTAGAACGTCGTCGTGAGCTCCTGCGTCCGACCCGTCTCGGCCGAGCGGTACGCCGACTCGATGATGTCGATCACGTGCCGGGCGTGCTCGGCGGTGACGATGGTGGGCTTGTCCTCGCGAATCCAATCGATGAGCTGCATGATGTCCTCGTAGACGTGCTGCTCCTCGATCTCGCGGTGTACGCCGACGACGTGGGGGAGGAGCCACTGGTTGCCGCGTCCCTGGGGAGCCTGCATCGCAAGATCGCGCCCCGGGTAGTCGAAGGGCTCGCCATTCAGCTTCTGGCCGACGATCGAGCCAGCGGTCCCGAAGTAGCTGCCACCGAATCCCTCGGTGATACGTCCCGCGGCCGTGCCGTAGACGAGAGCGAAGAGGCTGTCTCCGAAGTCGAGGAGCATCAGGGTATTGTCGTCGGCGTCGCAGGGGACCATCTTCCCACGAAACTCCCGCTCCTTGATGCGCACGCCCGACAGCGCCGTCACGCGCTTCGCCGGGCCGAGGATCCCGGTGAGCGCGTGGAGGGCGTACACCGTCATGTCATAGAGCGGTCCGCCGCCGGGCTTTCGGAAATACCAGGACGGATCGATGTTCGACAGCACGTCGTCGCCTTGGCGAACGCGCTCCTTCTCGTGGTACGTACCGAACGCGGCGCCGCAGGCGGCCCAGCAGAGCGTTCCGATCGCCCCGTCGGCGATCAGCTTCTTGATCTGCTGGTTATGCGGGCGCAGCATCTCGCCAGGCGAGGCGACGATCTTGAGGCCCTTCTGGCGCGCGGTCTCGATCAGATCCGTCGCCTCGGCGACAGTCGTCGTCATGGTCTTGTTGAAGTGGACGTGCTTGCCCGCGTCGAGCGCCATCCGACCCTGCTTGTAGTGTAGCCCGATCGGCGAGGCGATCGTCACGGCGTCGACGTCGCCGTGGGCGAGGAGATCCGCGTAATCGGTGAAGGCGCGCTCGATGCCGAACCTTTCCTTCGCCGCCTCCGCGCGTCCGGGAACCGGATCGCAGACCGCGGCCAGGCGCACGCGGTCCTGGACGTCCTCCTGGCTGAGATGTGGGAGAATGCCGCGTACCGAGATGCTCCCGGCGCCAACCACGCCCATACGTACGACGTCTGCCATGTCTCCTCCTCACCGAACTACTGGTGTGTCAAGCAGTAATTGACGGGTGGACGCATTTGGGAAAATTGGCCCGCAGGGCCAATTTTCCCAAATTGCTACCCCTCATATTTCCGTTGGCGGGACACTAGCCTCGCGCGTGTCCCACGTCGCCGGCGGGACGCGGTCCTGGCGTCGGGCAGATCCTGGCCGTTCTAGCCCTTGACGCCCGTAATCACGAGGCCCTGTAGATAGTAGCGCTGGGCAACGAAGAAGACAACGGTCTCGCGCACGAACCGCACTCCTCCCGGCTGTTCTGGCCGGAATACTGTCACCACGGTATGATGGTGTGGCGACGAGAAGGGCCGGTGCCGGGCCG
This sequence comes from Chloroflexota bacterium, assembly GCA_902810745.1. Classification (GTDB taxonomy): domain Bacteria; phylum Chloroflexota; class UBA6077; order FW602-bin22; family CADDYW01; genus CADDYW01. Next base: position 7,486 of record CADDYW010000091.1, read on the forward strand.
AGGGCGAGATCGACGAGCCGTCGAGGATCAGCGGAGCGATGGACGTAGACGATCGCGGTGTCCTTTGTGCTGACGTCGATGCGATGTTCGCGTCGATCGAGGCGATCGAGCGGGGCCTGGGGCCAGAGGTGCCGATTCTCGTCGGCGGAGCACCGGAGGAGCGCGGTGTGGTGAGCACCGCGAGCTACGCCGCCCGTCGCTTCGGCTGTCACAGTGCGATGCCGATGGCGCAAGCGCTTCGCCTTTGCCCCCAGGCGCTCCGCTTCCCACCGCGCCACGCCCTCTACGCCGAGTATAGCCGCCGCGTGATGTCCGCGCTGGCCGCGTTTGGCCCGCTCGAGCAGATGTCCATCGACGAGGCGTTTGTCGAGGTTGGGCGGTCGGGCATCAGCGAGGCGCTTGGGCGAGCAGTGAAAGAGATTGTCCGGCAGGAGACCGGTCTGACCGTTTCGGTGGGTATCGCGCGGAATAAGCTCGTCAGCAAGGTCGCCTCCGACGTTCAGAAGCCCGACGGCCTCACGGTCGTCCCGGTCGGACAGGAGGCGGCGTTTCTCGCCCCGCTGAGCGTGGATCGGCTCGAGGGCGTCGGACCTAAAACCCGCGCGCGACTCGCCGACTTCGGCGTTCACACCTGCGCCGACCTCGTCCGTCTCCCGCTCGAAACCCTGGTCGCGACGTTTGGCCGAGCCGTCGGACAGTCGCTCTACGACCACGCGCGTGGGTGCGACGACAGTCCGGTCGTCACCCATCACAACCTCAAGCAGATCTCGCAGGAGACGACGTTCGCGCGGGACCTGCTGGATCGCCCGCGCCTCTGGGCGACCGTCCGCGCTCTCTCCAACGGCGTGGCCCGGCGCCTCCAGGCTCACGGCGTGCTCGCACGCACGGTAACGCTCAAGCTGCGCTACGCCGATTTCCAGCTCGTCAGTCGCAGCGCGAGCCTTGTCGCACCGACCGACGACCCGAGCGTCATCGCGAACACCGCGGCCGCGCTCATGCGCGTCAACTGGGACCGACGTCGCGCGATTCGGCTCATCGGCGTGGGCGCGACCCGCCTGGTGCCGGCCGAGAGCTGGCTTCAGCTTCCGCTCCCGCTCGACGGATAGCCGCGAGCCCGCTTGCCTTGCACCACGGTTAGAATCCAGTAAAAGAGCTAGCTCTCAAGCCCTCCGCCGTACTACACTGTCGTGGGGCGGAGCCCCACGGAGTGTGTGGTGGTGTGGTTGCGACGCTGGACCGTCGCAATGCTCGCGACGGTGTTCCTCTCCACGATTCCCTGGCCTCGGCCGGCCCACGCGGCGACGAGCCGATTCTTTCCTCAGACCGGTTTTTCCATCGATGACCCGCACTTCATCGATTTCTTCGATCGGCGTGGCGGTCTGCGCACGTTCGGGTATCCGGTCTCGCGGGAGTTCACGTTCCTTGGCTTTCCCGTGCAGGTCTTCCAGCGCGCGGTGATGCAGCGCTACCCGGATGGACACGTTCAGCTCCTGAACCTGCTCGATACCGGTCTCTTCCCCTACACCCAGGTCAACGGCGCGATCTTCCCGGGCGTCGATACGCAGCTCACGTCGACTGCGCCCAGCGTCACCTCTCCTGGCTACAGCCAGGCCATCCTCGCCTGGATCCGCAAGATCGCACCGGACCGCTGGAACGGCATCCCGGTCGCGTTTCACCAGACGTTCGTCAGTACTGTCTCACCGCGCGATGCCTATCCGTCGGGGAAGGTGAATCCCGCGCTTCTAACTGGCTTCGACCTGGAGATCTGGGGGGTGCCGACGAGCCGACCGGCGTTCGATCCCCACAATTCGAAGTTCGTCTATCAGCGGTTCCAACGCGGGATCCTGCACTATGACAAGACGACCGGCACGACCCAGGGCATCCTGCTCGCCGATTACTTCAAGGATATTCTGATGGGCGAGAATCTTCCGAATGATCTGCTGAGCGAAGCTCGGTCCAGCCGCTTTTTCGGCCAGTACAATCCGTTGAAGCCCGGCTGGGTCGATCGCCCGAACGATCTCCCCAACACCGACCTGACCCGTGCCTTCGAGCCAAGCCCGATTATCGTGCTCGACGCGGGCCACGGGGGAAAGGAGATCGGCGCGTCCTATACCTTTCCCGATCACACGACGCTGACCGAGAAGGATCTGAATCTCGCCGTGACGACGCGAACCGCGGCGATCCTTCGCCAGGCTGGCTTCACCGTCATTCAGACGCGTACGACCGACTCCTGGGTGGATGCCAAGATGCTCGACGTCGACGGCGATGGCAAGGTGGATCTGGCTGACGATCTGCAGTCTCGTATCGACATCGCGAACAACGCGCACGCGACCCTCTTCCTCTCGATCCACTTCAACGGCGACGACAACCCGAACCTCCGTGGGACGACTGTTTACTACAACAACGACCGATCGTTCGCCCGTCGCAGCCAGTACTTCGCCACTCTGCTCGACCGCGAGACGGTTGCCGCGCTCCGGCGCCTGGGATACGCGGACGTGGACCGCGGTGTCCAGATCGATAGCCAGGCGGTTGGCACGGGGAACCACTTCTACCTGCTCGGCCTGCACCCGAAGCGTCCGAGCCAGATGCCTGCCGCCCTGGTCGAAGGGCTCTTCCTGACCAACCCGTCGGATGCCCAGGTGCTGCGAAATCCGCTGACCCTCGATGCCCTCGCCGGAGCGTACGCCCGGGCCATCGAGGCCTATTACGGTCGGTAGCCGGGCAGCCCGGCGTCGACGCGCGGCAGCGTCAGCCTGATCCGGGCACCAGGCCGACGCGGCGCCAGTGGTGGGGACGGGTCGGGCCGGATCCAGTGTCTCCACGGGGGAGATGTTTGGGGTTAGCCGATCCCCGGCTATCTCCCTGATCCTGCCCGAGGGCGCGGATACCGAGAAAGACTCCGGATGAGGGCTCGCCGATGCGGGCGGCCGTCGTTTCCTGGAGTCTCGGCCGGGCTGGCCGAACCGTGGCGCGGACTGATCTAGTGCCCCGCCAACGGAAATATGAGGGGTAGCAATTTGGGAAAATTGGCCCGCAGGGCCTATTTTCCCAAATGCCTCCACTCATCAATTTCTGCTTGACACATCACTACAGTTGGGAGTGTGTTTCGATGCGTATTCCTGCCAGGGCGATCCTCTTCGCGGCGCTCATTGTCGGCGCCCTTCTCGCGCCAATCGCGATGATTCCGGAGACGCCAGTATCGGCAAGCGCCGATAACCCCTTTGGTCTGGACTTCGTGAGCGCGCCGGGCACAGTTGCCGACGAAGCTCGGTTTGGTCGAGCCCTGGAGCTCGGTATCGGATGGGATCGCCTCCCGCTGTACTGGAGCTCGATGCAGGCGACCCCGAATGGTCCCATCGATTTCAGTGGCCCCGACGCGACGATCAATGCCGACCTGTCCCACGGGCTGACCGTCCAGGCCATCCTCGTTGGCGCGCCATCCTGGGCGACGAGCAGCGGCACGATCGATCTCAACGCGTGGTCCAGCTTTGTCTCCCAGACCGTTACCCATTACAGCGGCAAGGTGAGGTACTGGGAGATCTGGAACGAGCCCGACCTCCTGAATGCGCAGGGCCAGGGTCAGTACTGGACCTGGGGCGTCCCGGCCTATTACCAGCTGCTCAAGACCGGTTATCTCGCGGTCAAAGCCGCCGATCCGAATGCCGTCGTGCTCCTGGGCGGGCTCGCGTTCCCGTATAACAATCAGGACTTCTTTCCGCAGCTTCTTGCCCAGATCGCGGCCGACCCGTCCGCGGCCGCCAACCACGGCTACTTCGACGTCCTCGCCTTCCACAGCTACGACCGCGTGATGCGAACCTACCAGCTTCCCCTCGGCTACTTCGGAACGCCCAGCTTCGCCGGCTTCCGCCCACTTCTCCGGAAGGCGGGTCTGAACCCGGCCATCTGGGTCAACGAGCTCGGCGTGCCCATCTATGATTATGCGACGGGGCAGGAGGCGCCCGGCCGGGCCACCCAGGACGAGCAGGCATCGTACATCGTGGAGTCGATTGCCGACGCTCTCGCCGCGGGGGCACAAAAGGTGTTCGTCTTCCAGCTCTACGACGACGGCGCCGGCGCGGTCGATCCCAGCTCGGGGAAGCCCGCCGAGTTCTTCGGCCTGATCGCAAACGACGGCTCCCCGCGGCCCGCCTACAGTGCGTACCAGGCTGCAATTCGCCTCTTCTCCGGCGCCGATCTGGTGACTCACCTGACCTTCCAGCGCGGCTCTGACTTCGATAACCACAAGGGGATCGAGATGGTGACGTTCTACGGTACTAACCAGGGCCGCGTCACCGTCCTGTGGAACGACGATCCCGGGAATGCGGTCACCTTCGGCGTGCCGACCGACGCCGCCGGCGCAACCATCCTCGACAAGCTCGGGCGCACGCTTGGCCAGGTACCCGCGGTAAACGGCGTCGAGACCGTCACGCTACCGCCCGCGACGAACAACAACAACTTCGACTGCTTCACGCCGCACGGGTGCGACCCGAACGATTACATCATCGGCGGAAGTCCGGTGATCCTCGTCGAGGACGATCCGGGGGTTCCACCCGTCGCGTTCGATCCGCTCCCGCTTGACTCGGTCGCGCCGATTCACCTGTACTGGCACGCGACCCGACAGATGCCGTCGGGCGTGACCTACGACGTTCAGTACCGCGATGCCGCCGACGGCGTCTGGCACGACTGGCTGACCGCGACCACGGCAACCGATGCGCTGTTCGGCGAGGGCTCGATGCAGGTGCAGAGCGGCCACAGCTACGAGTTTCGGATCCGTGCCCGCGACGCCTCGGGGAATCTCATTGGCGGGATGGACTACCCGGTCCGAGCACTGGCGTCGACGCTCGTCATCGGCGGCAACGTCGAGCGCCCACCTGCCTCGACTGACGCCCGCATCGAGATTGTCTGGCCCCATGGTAACCTGCCGGTCAGCCGTGCCACCCAGGTGAACGTGACCGCCGCCCTGTTCCAGCACGGCTCCGCGACGTCGGTGAACCCGGCCTTCGGCCGCACCCTTCGCCTCTGGCGCGCGCTGAACAACGGCGTGGGCCAGGTGGTGGCGACCGGCGTGAAGCGCCTGGCGCAGGCGGGCGACCTGCAGTACCCGGTCTGGGACTTCAACGACGTCGACGTCTCGGCCGCGCGAGATCCGAAGAATAAATACTATTTCTGGGTGACCGTCGACGGTCAGCGGACGAACACGAGCGTCTGGAGTCACGGCGCCGACGCTCGGACGATCTTCCCGAATCAGGATACGCCCGCGTCCGTGCTGGATCAGGCGCCATCGGCCGTCGACGCCAAGATCGAGATCGTCTGGCCACACGATAACCTCCCGGTCGCGCGGGCGTCGCAGGTCAACGTCGGCGTGGATCTGTTTGCCCACGGCACGTTGCAGTCGGTTCCGGCGAGCTTCAGTGCGCCCGTTCGCCTCTACCGTGCGATCAACAACGGACCGCTCGAGGAGATCGCGGCCGGGGATCGTGTCCTTCAGACGCGCAATGGCGTCACCTTCCCGACCTGGCAGTTCAACAACGTGGACGTGAGCGCGGCGCGCGATCCCCGGAACCGCATCTACTTCTGGGTCGAGGTCGGCGGGGTGACCAGCTACTCGAACGTGTGGACCCACGGGATCGACGCGCGCACGTACTTCCCCAGGCAGGACGTCCCAACGGCCGTCGCGCCGACCGCGACGCCCGTGCCGGCGGCGTCGACCCAGAATCAGACGGTCACGCCGACTCCGAGCGCGGCCGCCTCGCCAGGCGCGACGCCAGCCGCGAGCGCCACGCCAACCCCGGTCGCAGCGCGCACGGCAACGGCCACGCCCCCGGGGAATGGCCAGTGACGGCGACGGGGCGGGAGATCGCGCGGGGATGCACCGGCAGGTCCGACGGACAAAGGTGTATCATTGATGGCGACGTCTGCGACGAGCACGAACTTCGTCATCCGAGGAATATCCTGTGAAGCTTGGTTTCTTCCCGACCGGAATTCTGCAGAAGCTCGATTTCGAGGAGTTTGCCCGCTGGGGCGCGGAGCAGGGATTCGAGGCCATGGACGTGCCGCCGGATCGCCCCGGCACGCGCGCGATCTGCGCGCGGTACGGCCTTCAGGTGAGCTGCACCTCCGGCATCTACGGCGATCCGCTGAAGGCTGACGATCGCGAGCGCGAGCAGCAGATCGATCTGATCAAGCAAGCCGTCGATCTGGCGGCCGCGCAAGGCGTTCCCTGCGTCAGCACCGGCCATCGTCGCGACCCGAGCGTTAGCGCGGAGGATAATATTCGCCTCTTCAAGCTCGCCTACGAGCCGCTCGCGGCCTACGCCGAGCAGAAAGGCGTCAAGCTCGTCTTCGAGAACTGGCCGAACTCCGGGCGGAATCTCATGATCACGCCGGAGCTGTGGGATCGAGCCTTCAACGCGGTTCCGTCGCCCACGCTCGGGCTGGTCTTCGATCCGTCGCACCTCGTCTGGCAGGGGATCGACTACCTTCGCGCGGCGCGGGACTTTGGCTCGCGCATCTATCACGCGCACGCGAAGGACACCGAGCTGCTCCCGGACGGCCAGTATCGCTACGGCATCTACGGCCCCCAGACCGAATCGCCACGAGGCTCGGCGGGCTGGTGGCGCTACCGACTGCCGGGCTTCGGCGTCGTCGACTGGGCAAAGTACGTCGACACGCTCTACCAGGTCGGGTTCGATGGGGTCCTTTCGATCGAGCACGAGGACCACGTCTGGGGCTGGACGACCGATCCGGACCGCGCCAAACGAGGCCTGATCCTCGCCCGAAAGGTGCTGGAGCCACTGCTCGTGTAAGGCCGTGCGCACCTCGAGGCACGGCGGTGAGGACGCGGGTCTTTGGCGTCGATTTCAGCGGTGCGGTCGACGCGGGAAGGAAGATCTGGATCGCGAGCGGCACAGTCGAGAACGACGTGCTTCTCGTCGATTCGTGCCGACGCGGCGACCGCCTGCCGAACTCGACGATCGAGCGGGATGTCTGCCTGGACGCGCTTCGGCGGCTGGTGGCCTCTGAACGCTCGGCGATATTCGGGCTCGATTTCCCGTTTGGGCTTCCGCGCGATCTGGTCGGCGGGCGGACCTGGGAGGAGGTCGTCGCGCTGGTAGCGCAGCAGGTGAATGCCGAGGCCTTCCGATCCTTCTGCGTTCGAGCGTCCCCGGGCCGCGAGGTGCGCCGCGTGACCGATCGTCAGGCTCGCACGCCGTTCTCGCCGTACAACGTCCGCGTCTTCCGCCAGACCTACCACGGCATCGCGGGGCTCCTGGCGCCGCTGATCCGCTCCGGTCTCGCCTCGATCCTCCCCATGCAGTGCCCCGACGACCGTCGGGCCTGGATCCTGGAGGTCTGTCCGGCATCGACGCTGAAAGCACTGGGCCTCTACCGTCCGTACAAGGGGAGATCAGACCGGTGTCGGGCGATGCGCCGGGCTATCGTCGAGACGCTCGAACGGATCGGCCCCCTTCGTATCGCCGATGGGACGTGTCGGACGATGATGCTCGAGGATGACGGGGGCGACGCGCTGGACAGCGTCGTCGCAGCGCTCGGCGTGTGTCGGACGCTTCGTTCGTTGTCGGCGGCCCCAACGTCAGATCCCGCCTACGCAGTCGAAGGGTACGTCTACGTCTGATGCCGTTCTCGGGTCGAGAGTGATGCCTGTCGAGGTCGGGCTGGCCTGGCGGGCCTGACCGCGGAGCATCGCGGTCCTGCCCCGCCGGGGCGGAGAGGGCAGCTCGAGGTCGCGTACGCTCGGCGGTGTTCCCCAATTGTTCATGATTCCGTAATATCCTCTGGTGCACGATTTGTTGTATATTGGACTCAGGAGTCGTCCGTGTATACGAGGTCGCTCTCAGGGTCCAGGCCCACCGGCGCAGCAGGGCGGTCGGTCAACGTATCCCCCCTCACATCTCCCCGTGCATCGACCAATCCCGCGTAGCTTCCGTGCCTTACTGCGTAGCCAGTCGCAGGACAGCTTCCGCCGATCCGGTCGAAACGAGCCATCGTTCGGAGAAGATCGATCACGTCTCGCCATTCTGAATTTATGTCTACTCCTATCTCTGACGACAGGCAACCCGCGCACGATCTTACCGTCGATGCGCTGCTCGCATCGATGCCGACGGGCGCCATCCTCGTGCGAGGAGCGTCTGGCGAACGCGTCGACGCGAACCGTCGTGCCGAGGCGCTTCTCGGCCACCCCCTCTCCCCTGACCTCGGCGTCGCGCAGCTTGTCGGGCAGGTGTGCTGGCCGAACCGCGAGCCCTGCCCCTTCGACGATCTGCCGGCCGTTCGTGCACTGCGTGGCGCGGTCATCACGGGCCAGGAGATGCTGCTCCGCAGGACCGACGGGAAGGAGATCCCGGTTCTGATCAGCGCCGGTGCGCTTCGCGACGACGCGCACGAGGTCGTCGGCGCGATCGTCGTCATCGACGACCTGACCCCGATCAAGGAGGGCGAGCGTATTCGGGAGGAGTGGACCTCGATCGTCGCCCACGACCTCCGCCAGCCCGTGGCGGTGATCACGGGCTACGCCAGCCAGCTCGTCCGGCAGCAAGACCCGGCCAGCGAGGTCGCGAGACGCGCGGCGGAGCATATCCTGGCCTGTGCGCGCCAGATGAATCGTATGATCAGTGACCTGCTCGACTCGTCGCGGCTCGAGGCACGCCGTTTGACGTTGCAGTGGCAGATGGTCGATCTGGCGGAGCTGATCGCCACGGTCGTCGAACGAAGCGCCGAGGTCACGCAAGGGCATTCCGTGCACGTCACGATCGCCACCGCGAATCTCCCGCGGGTGCGGGTGGACCCGAGCCGGATCGAGCAGGTGATGGGGAATCTGCTCTCGAACGCGGCCAGGTATTCCTACGAGGGAACAGACATTCACGTCGAGGTCCGGCGGGTCGACCAGGAGATCGAGATCGTGGTCGCCAACGAGGGAGACGGCATCGCCCCGGACGAGCTCGGACGGCTGTTCACCCGCTTTCATCGACCGTCGCGGCCCCCGGGTGGCGCGACGGGTGGTCTGGGACTCGGCCTCTATATCACCAGGGGACTGGTGGAAGCCCACGGCGGCCGAATCTGGGCTGAGAGTACTCCCGGCCAGCGCACCGCCTTCTACGTCCGACTTCCGGAGCGTGCCAGTGTTCAGTAAGCCGAGGCTGTCGCGGCGCGCGCTTGTCGGGCTGCTACCGGGGCTGGGCGCGGCGCTGCTGGCAGCGTGCGCCACGCCCGCATCGGGCGTCCCCGCGCATCGCGGTACCACCGTCGACGCTCCAACGGCCTCCCTTTCGGGCTCCCGGACGTCGGCGTCGCGCTCGGAGGCGCGGGCCGCGCCCGACCCGACGCCGACGCCGGCCCGGGCGTTGCGTCCGGTTCCCCGGAACCGGACGTTCATCTCGGTCGGCGTGGGTGGCGAAGCCCCCGGTCGCTTCACGGACGTCGAGCTGCAGAACCCGTTTCTCCCCGGCATCACGCGCAGCGGCTATCAGGTCGCGATGGAGCCGCTCTTCTATTACGATCCCTACCATACTGCCACGACGTGTGGGCCATCCGACGTTCCGGTCTGCCACGAGGGCGAGATCCCGTGGCTGGCGGTCTACTACTCCTACAACGCCGATTTCACCAGCGCGACCATCGACATTCGCGAGGGCGTCGAGTGGAGCGATGGTACGCCCTTCACCGCCCACGACGTGGTTTTCACGATCAAGATGCTGAAGGAGAACGCGCCGGATCTGACCTGGTCGATCGACATGAGCCACTGGGTCAGGGACGCCGTCGCACTCGACAACTACACCGTGCAGATCGCGCTGAACGCGCCGAACCCGCGCTTCGTCTTCGACTACTTCATGTTCCACCAGGACTTTGGCATTCAGATCGTCCCCGAGCACATCTTCCGGGGCCAGAATCCGAGGACCTTCGCCAATTTCGATCTCGCGCGCGGCTGGCCGGTGGTCACCGGCCCGTACCGCCTGGTCTATTCCGATGAGCACCAGAAGGTCTGGGATCGGCGCGATGACTGGTGGGGCGCGAAGACCGGCTTTCATCCCCTGCCGGCCGTCGAGCGGCTGATCTTCCTGCCGACGTACGATGAGCCGACGATGATGGATCTGCTGATCAAGAACCAGGTCGACACGTCCCTGAACCTGCGGCTTCCCAACATCATGCGGGTACTGCTGGCTAACCCTCGGATCACGACCTGGACCGGGCGCCAGGCACCCTATGGTTATGTCGATTACTGGGTCACCGGCCTGGGCTTCAACGATACGCGCAGCCCGTTCGACGACCCGGATATCCGCTGGGCGATCAACGACGCGATCAATCGCGACGACCTGGTCGCCCGGGCCTATAACGGCGCGGGCATCCCGGCGGTGATTCCCTTCCCCCTGTTCCCGCCTCTCCAGCCCTACCTCGACGGAATCGCGGACATTGTCCAGCGGTATCAGCCGCGGGCCTTTGATCCCGGGCGAACGGCGCAGATTCTTCGGTCGAAAGGCTACGAGCAGGATCGCGACGGCTTCTGGACGCTGGGCGGGAAACGATTCTCGATCCCGATCGTGACCTTCAGCGTCGAGCAGGATATTACGACGGCCCTGGTGGACCAGCTGCGAAGAAACGGCTTCGACGCGTCGTATACGATGCCCTCGGATTACAACACGCCGATTCTCGACGGCACGGCCAGCGCCTACGTCATTGGCCATCGGGGTGGCGTGCGCGATCCGTACCCGACGCTCGCGCTGTATCAGTCTCGCTACGCGGCGCCCACCGGCACCCGGGCCGCGCAACCCTACCGCTGGCACAATGCGCAGTTCGATCGCATCGTCGACCAGATGGCGACGACCGCGCCAAGCGATCCGCGGCTGGAGAGCCTGTTTCGCGCCGCGATGGAGATCTGGCTGCGCGAGCTTCCGGACATCGCGCTGGCGCAGTACTACCACCGGATTCCGGTCAACACCACCTACTGGACGGGCTGGCCGGATAGCACCAACCCGTACGTGAACAGCGCGAACTGGCACCGTACCTTCGAGCTGGTGCTCCTCAACCTCAGGCCATCCCCGTGAGCTCCATCGGCGTGGGCCCGTCCCCTACCCGAAGCACCGGCGGGCGGCAGGGCACCGCGCCGCCGTGCGCAAAATCCTGGCTGGACGGAGCCCGGCGGAGAGGTCGTCGCGGAGCTGCCACGGTCATTCCGCGCCGCGGGTCGGCGTGAGAT